>JBFZBL010000169.1:0-4774 GCA_041308485.1 Phycisphaerae bacterium
GGCGCAACAGTACAGGATGGTAAATATGCGGTAGTCCGCGGGTTGCCGGACCGGTATGTTAATTCACAGATGAATGGAATACGCCTGCCGACAGCAGACGCAGATAAACGTGCGGTACAACTCGATCAGTTTCCTGCGGCAGTGATAGAAAGTATCCAGGTAAGCAAGACCTTTACGCCGGACCAGCAAGGCGATGCCTCCGGCGGAGCAGTGAATGTTGTAACTAAAGGTATTCCGGACGAGGCAATACTCCAATTATCAAGCGAACTAAGCTGGAACACGCAGACAGCGGGCGAAGATGATTTCCTTTCCTACAAGGGCGGTGGAGTAAATTATTGGGGCAGAGACGACGGCAGTCGAGATATTCAAACCAAGCATCTTGGCAGTAACTGGGATGGCGCCGTGGGTACTTCTACTGAAGATGCGCCGCAGAACTATAAATGGTCGCTGGCTGCCGGTGGAAAACATAAAGTGGACGACGACATTAAGATTGGCGGCTTTGGCAACTTTTTCTATGAACGGAACAGTTCTTTCTACGACAATGGCATTAATGATAAATACTGGATAGAAAGCATAGGCGATAGGATGAGTCCTCAGTACACCCAGGGAGCACCGTCGCAGGGAGATTTCAAAACTTCACTCTTCGATGTAACACAGGGGAGGCAAGGGGAAAAATATGGCGGACTTGGCACTGTGGGCGTGGAGACCGAAAATCATTCGTTGAATCTGACTTATCTTTATACCCACGATGCAGAAGATGTCGCGACGCTTGCCGAAGACACCCGCGGGAAAAAATATTATTTCTCCGGCTATGACCCCAATGACCCGACTGCCCCTGGTAACCAACAGCCTAGTGCTGCGCCGTATCTAAGGACCGAAACACTTGAATACACCGAAAGGGAAACTGAAACGTTGCAGCTGCGGGGGAAACATAAACTTTCTGTCACTGACTTTGGACTCGGAAAATACTTCATGTTTCACACTCCTGAAATGGACTGGACTGTTGCCCAAAGTTCCTCTACCCTAGACCAGCCAGACAAGCGGCAATTCGGTGAATTGTGGTATGCACCATCTTATTTTCCAGGATTTCCGCCATGGGTTCCGCCATTCACGTCTCCGGCGGCGCATGCTCCATATAAGCCGGCCGCCAATTTTACAATGGGGAATGAACAGCGAATCTGGAAAGATATTTCAGAAGACAGCGAACAATACTTCGTGAACATTAAATTTCCGTTTGAACAGTGGAGGGGGGATGAAGGTTATCTGAAATTCGGGATTTTTAATGATAAGGTTAGCCGCGAATATAATCAGGACTCCTTCAGTAACTTCAACGATAACGCAGGTTCATATCAAGCACCCTTTGAGGACCATTGGAGCAAGGTGTTCCCTTCCGAGAATCACCCGATTATAGCGGCTAATATAGACGTGGATTACAGGGGCAAACAGGATATTTCTGCCTGGTATTATATGGCGGATTTACCTCTGTGTTCCTGGTTTAAGATAATCGGCGGTGTCCGTTATGAAACCACGGAATTAAGTATTGTCAACAACCCTGAAAGCGAGGTAACGTGGATTCCTCCCGGCGCTTCCCAATCGGTTACACTGAATCCCGGCGACGCTGATGTTTCATTAAAACGGGATGATGCGCTGCCTTCAATCGGATTTGAACATAAACCCTTCGAGAAGACCACACTGCGCGGCTCTTACAGTCAAACCATTGCCCGCCAGACATTTAAAGAACTTACACCTATTCAGCAGACGGAATATCTTGGCGCCGATGTGTTTATTGGCAATCCCGAGCTTCAGATGAGCGAAATAAAAAATTATGACCTTCGTCTTGACTATACGCCTTATGAAGGCGGATTGATTTCTCTATCGTATTTCTATAAAGACATCAAATACCCTATTGAATACGTGCAGAGGATTGTCGATTTTGCCTACACGACGCCTGTAAACTTCCCGCAAGGCAAAATGTCCGGTTACGAAATTGAAGTGCGCCAGCAGATGGATCGCTTATGGGAGGAACTGGAGGGTCTTTCGCTGGGGGCCAACGCAACATTCATCCATTCAGAGGTAACGCTGCCCGATGATGAAGCCGCTATGTTTGAACAGCTACAGGTTCCAATGCCAACCCGAGACATGATGAATGCGCCCGAACATCTCTACAATCTTTATATGACATATGATATAAAACAGACCGACACCCAATTAGGCCTTTTTTATACGGTTAAAGGCGACACGCTTATAGCAGGCGCCGGGCAGTCGAATGGCCACTTCGTCCCGGATGTGTACGCATTAGAGTACGGCACACTCAATTTCAGTATGTCCCAAAAAATCTGGAAAATCTGGAAGCTCAAGTTTCAGGCAAAAAATCTGCTCGACCCGAAAATAGATACGGTCTATCGCTCTAAATACATTGGTGATGACGTCACCAAAACCTCCTATCGGAAAGGCATGGATTTTTCAATAAGCTTAAGTGCTGAATTTTAAGGCACTTAGCTAACGCAAGGCCAGTAATGGTTTGAAGGTTGTTGGCAGTAATTCTGCCTGAATCGAGGCGGCGGGAGCGACAATTTGAGATTGGCTGAGGAAATTATTAGAGTTCTAATGCCGGCCTAACCAGATTCTAACAGAAAAATCTTACAAGAAGTCACGATATAAAAAAAATCGAACTGTCAGAGCATAAATTGCCAAAGAAGGATGACAAAATATATTACAAAAATGAAAAATAAATCCATAAAACTCAGGTTAGTAACAGGTGCGCTTTTACTTGCTTTTGTTGTCTGCTTTTTGTCCTCTGGAGCGACATCAGCAGATAAAAACACAGCTAATATTGAAGATACACGGGTGGTGATTGAAAAATGGGTAGAAACACAGCGTATAATTTCACAGGAAAAACGCGACCTGGCACTTGCCAAGGAAATGCTTACCGCCAGAATTGAACTTGTGCAGCGTGAAATCGAATCGCTGCGAGTTAAAATCAGTGAGGCCAACGCAAGCATCGCCGAAGCGGACAAAAAACGCGAGGATATGATTAAGGAAAATGAAAAACTGAAAGAGGCCTCCGCTGCACTCAACAGCACTCTTGTCTCGCTGGAAGAGGGCACCAAACGGCTGCTTCGACGACTGCCTGACCCTATCCGTGAGCGTGTTAAACCGCTTAGCCAGCGGCTTCCTGACAATTCATCGCAGACTAAATTATCGATAGCTGAACGTTTTCAGAATATAGTTGGAATTCTTAACGAGGTGGACAAGTTCAACCGTGAAATATCGGTAACCAGTGAAGTCAGGACTTTGGCCGATGGCAGTTCCGTTGAGGTCACAGCTTTATATATCGGAATCGGCCAGGCTTACTACGCCAGCGCCAATGGTAAAGTCGCAGGAACTGGAACAGCCTCGAATGAAGTGTGGGAATGGAAACCAGACAATGCTGCTGCTGGACGAATTGCCGAGACTATAGCCATATTAAAAAATGAAAAAGTAGCTTCTTTTGTTCAGCTTCCAGTTGAAATTAAATAACCGTAAAAGTCCGCTATGATTAAATTGAAAAATATCTTCGTAATTATTCTTCTGCTTGTCTGCCAGCGGATACTTCGTGCACAGGAACAGATGCAGGACCCCAACAGCAGTTTCGAACAGGCTGCTAAATCTGTACAGCATCAACTTGAAGAGAGCGTTTCTGAACTCAATAAGCTGCGAGAACAGGTGGCTTCGGAAAAAGTCCCGCTTAGCCAAAAGCTCGACGACCTCGAGAGCGAATTGGTCAAGGTCCGTCTCGAATATCAGCAGACGTCCCGTTTGCTCGACAGCCGAGCGCTCGACCTCAGCAACATGCGTTCCGAAATCAAATCGCGTCACGAAGAAGCAACTTATCTTTCCAATCTGCTTGGTGAATATACCCGCAATTTCGAATCACGCCTGCATATTGCAGAACTCCAGCGTTACCGTGAGCCGCTTGAAACAGCCAAGCTGGCGCCTGAAAACAGCAATCTTTCCGCAGATGAAGTCTATAAATCTCAGGCAGCGCTTTTAACTGTTGCGCTTAAACGATTAAACGATGCGCTTGGCGGCACTACTTTTGATGGAACCGCATCGGATTCGAGCGGCTCAATTCATCACGGAACCTTTGTCTTAATCGGTCCTGCAGCGATTTTTCAGTCAGATGACGGCAAAAACGTTGGGGTCACTGAGCAGAGGCTTGGTTCGCTTGAACCGACGGTAATTGCTTTTGGCAATCCAGCCGACGCCAACGCAGCTGTAAAAGTAATCTCCGATTCGGCAGGGCTATTCCCGTTCGATCCAACGCTTGGCAATGCCCACAAAATCGAGTCAACCAAAGAAACACTTATTGAACATGTCAAAAAGGGCGGACCGGTTATGGTGCCCATCTTAGGGCTGGCAGGTATCGCACTGCTGGTAGCGATATATAAATGGATTAGTATGGCTTTTCTGCGCAAGCCCTCACAGAAACGGATAAGGGCATTGCTTAACTCTGTTGCTCAGCACAATGAAAAAGCAGCTATGGAGCAGGCCAAATCCATCAGAGGCCCGGTCGGCAAAATGCTCGTCGTTGGTGTGGAACATCTAAAGGAACCGCGGGAACTTATCGAAGAGGTTCTGTACGAAGAGGTTCAGGGCACTCGCTTAAGACTTCATCGTTTACTGCCGTTTATTGCCCTCAGTGCCTCGTCTGCGCCGCTGCTCGGGTTGCTGGGGACAGTTACGGGTATCATCTCGACCTTCAAACTAATCACCGTATACGGTTCCAGATAGG
>JBFZBL010000170.1:0-11493 GCA_041308485.1 Phycisphaerae bacterium
TTAAGGGGTTTAAGCATAATTTTTTGTTTTTTCTTTAATTTTTCTTAAAGTTTCCCTGTTTTTTCGGGCGATAAACGGTTTTTTATGTATTCCGGCATCATTTTCTTATAAGTTACAAAACCTCGGTCGCATCGTAGATTACAAACATGATAAAGTTAATGGAACTCAGTGTTGCCAGTTGGTCGCCAAGAGTTGAGTAGCCTGAGCGAAGCTGCTTTTCAAAATACTTCTTTATTCGTTCTTGCGTGGGTTTGTCGGCGGTGTCCCAGAATTGCTCGACCGCCCAGACAACCTGGCCGTCTCTTAAATCTATTAGTTTCATTTGCAGCCCCATTGCCATATGGGGGTAAGGCGTATAGTTTGTGACCGTGCCTACGAGGACCGCGTCAACACCGAGCATCTTACGCGCGGCCAGCAATTGTTCAAGGGAATAAGCCGAGTCGGGCTGAATCTCCAGGCTTCTCCAGGCGGTTTCGCTTTGTCGGAGCAGCGACAAACCGAAGAGCTGTTTTTTTTGCAGCGTCTGGTAGAGGGACTCTGTTACATCGCCGGATATCTGGGGGTAGGTGGTGTTGTTATGCAGTTCAACTAAGCAAGCTGTTCTGATGGTTGACAGATTTTTTGACACATGGGAATAATGCTGACCGGATGATGAGGAAAAGCCATCCCTTGAGCAGCCGGTCGAAGCGACAGCGAGGGACAGTATGAACCCTAAAGACGCGAGGATTTTCGATTTTTTTAACTGCATATCGAAAATTGAAAGTCTAAAATTGAAATTGGTATTCTTCATTTTTATTCCTTTGGGGCCTGGGTCTGTATATTGTCGGGCTGGTTTACCTCTCCACCCATAAGTTTCAGTATTTTCAGCAGCGCCTCCAACTGGGCTTTTTGGGCGTCCTGCATTTCGCTGCGAAAACCGAGCACGTCGTTTTTCCAGTTGTTTAGTTCGACGCGTGTCTGGAGCAACAGGTCATTGGCCTGGGTCAATTCCTTTTGTGCCTGTTCCGACTGGGTTCGGCAGCTTTGCAGGTCGTTTTTCAACCGCTGGATTTCGGTGTCAAGAGTTTGATTCTGTTGTCTGAGGGCCGCGGCTTCCTCAGAGAGTTTCGCGTATTTATCTGATAGCGCTATGGCCGATTCTACTGCTGTTGGTCCTTGCGGCGCAGTCGATACGGTTTTTGGGGCGGACGCATTGTCGAGCTGCCAATCCGTTCTGGAGGGATTTTCCGAACGGTAGCAGCCGACAAACGGCAGGATTGCTGCGATTGCGGCTGTCCATATAGTAAATTTAGTTCTGGCATCCATATTTTTCTCCGGTTAAGGTTTTTTCTGGCTGGCTGTACCGGCCGGCTGCGCGTTCATGGCTGCGGAGGCACCACCGTATTCGCACCTGACAATTGTTTTTCTGCCGCAGGAACATATAAGTTCTATCACGGCATACTCATTGTTATTGTCGAGTATCCTGGCCTTCGCTGTGCCAGCGACAGTGTTTTTACTATGTTGTGCTGATGAAACGGAATGTCCGAGGTCGAGATGGTATTGGCCCTCGAGTTCCACGTCTTCGCTTTTCAAAATCCGGCTTGTTGTCTGCATCATAGTTTTATATTACCTTTCATTCTTATCAGTCCTGGTTGTCGGGACGGCTCAGGCACGATAATCAATGGAACCTGGCGCGGTCCTTGCGGAGTCCGGTGTCGCGGTTTCGTCCTGCCCGTCTTCCTCGGTATCGTGCGGGGTGGCGGCGTCCCTGTTTTTTTCCTGCCTGCGTCGTTTCTGTGAATGCTGGTCTATAGGCGTCAGCGCCCCGACATTGGACATGTTTTCAACCGGTTTTATAATATTGTAATCATTTTCCAGCATTTTCGTCTTGCCTCAATTTGACGGACAGATTAAATAAAGCGGCTGCATGCAGCTGGCTGACCCGGGGCTCTGTGATGTTGAACACTTCCGCTATTTGTTTCATAGTAAGGTGCTGCTGGTAATAAAGCAGAATGACCTGACGATGGCGTTCATCCAACTGTTGAATGGCTTCGGCAAGCTGGTCAATAAGTTCGGTCTGTTCAAGCTGCTCGTCTGGCGTTTTGGCGTCGGATTCGGAAAGTATGTTGGCCAGCGCCGGTGCGTCCCCGCCGGCACCATCGATGGAAATAAATCTCTGCGCCCGTGCGGTTTCGAGCGTTTCAATAATTTGTTCGACGGTCAGGCCGAGTTTTTCTGCCAGTTCGGTTTCTGATGGCGGGACGCCCGTTTGTTTGGTGATTTCGATGCTGAGGTCCATTGTCCGACGAATCTGCTTGTTAACGTTGGGTGGAATGAAGGCCCAGCCCCTTAGCTCATCAATTATGGCACCTTTGATTCGTATATAGGCATAAGTTTGGAATTCCGCGTTAAAGGAGGCGTCGTAATCGCGGGCCGCCTTAACGAGTCCTACGGTGCCTGCGGAGACGAGGTCGTCATATGTCAGGGGCGGTCGCAGATAGGTGGCTGCCCGCTGGGCGATTTTATGAACGAGCGGCAGAAACTGGGCAATCTGCTCCTCGTTGAGCACCTTTTCGCCGGGATTTTTCTGCCCGGCATAGGCCCGCCTTGCCGCTTTGTTAAGATGACCATTGGCGTTTTTTTCGTCAGGCGGCTGTTGTGTAATCAAGCTCTCAATTTCAGGCGGCACGTTGGGTTTCCTTTTGTTGTTTGTTTGTATGACTGTCGATTATTGCGCTTGTGAGGACCGCATTAACGATATTGACCGCCAGCGAGGTTGCTATGTAAGCAAGGGCTGCGCCTATAAGAGCCCTCTTGCAGCAGGTGAAGGACGCCAGCCCGTTGATAAGGCCGACAACACTCAGCCCGAAAAAGAATACAACGGCTACTCTTATCGCTATTGGTCGAACGCGTATCAGCATAATCGGCTGCCTATGTTAATTTCATCGACTTTATTTTTGTTTAATGGCTTCATTGCGCCGCTCCAACAAGCTGATGACTGTTCGGAGTTATAAGCTGCTGCTCAACGACGACGGTTTCAAACGGCTCCACTTCGGTTCCGAGGACGATTTCATCATAGGCGGCGACGGGCAAGCTTGGCACAGTCCGGTTCAAGATGTCTGCCAGGGCTGGTCGCAGACGAGAATCGCACAACAGGACAATTTTATCTTTGCCCTTGTCCATTGCCGAACGCCAGGCCTGTGCGATTTTCCTGCTTATCTCAATTGTTACCTGTGCCGGCAGGGCGAGGTTTACTGTTTCTGCTTCCTGTTTAAGGTTGTTCAGCATTTGATGTTCGAGCGGGGCATCAAGAGTTATCGCCGGGACCCTTCCTCTTTCATCTTTGAGACGGTCGGTGATGGTTCTGGCAAGCGACTTGCGAACCATTTCAGTGAGCACGGCGGTGTTCTTAGTCTTGGGGGCATATTCGGAAAGCGTCTCAATTATCGCAGTCAGTTCTCTGACGGGCAACTGGTCTTTGAGCAGGTTTTTCAGGACTCGCTGGAGAAGCCCAATGGAAACGGGGCCGTCGGCGGCGAGGACATCACCGACAAGAGAAGGCTGTATCTTTCGGAGGCGGTCAACTAATTGCTGAACATCTTCACGAGTTAGCAGTTCGTAAGCATGTTTTTTGAGCGTTTCAGAAAGATGCGTGATGAAAACCGACTCAGGGTCGATAACGGTGTAACCGTTAATCTCGGCTCTTTCCTTGTCCTGCGGTTTAATCCAAAGGGCCGGCAGACCGAAAACCGGTTCTGTGGTTTCGATTCCTTTTATCTTTGTCCCAACTGTTCCCGAATCCATTGCCAGCAGCATATCCGGTTCGAGCCGGCCTCTCGCGACCGGCAGGTCGGAGAGTCGAATCTCGTAGGCGTTCGGTTCAAGGGTGATGTTGTCACGAAGACGAACAAGGGGCATAATCATACCTAATTGCTGCGCAAATTTTCTGCGCAGCGCGCCGATGCGGTCAAAAATGCTGCTGCCTTTTCGCGGGTCAACCATAGAGATAAGGCGGACGCCCACCTGAACGGAGATGCGGTCAACGTCAAGCAGCTCTTCGACAGGGGGTTCACTTTCCTTGCTCTTTTCGCCGGCGGCATGTGTTTTTTTCTGGCTTGGGATTTGCGCTTTGGCAGTCGTTCTTCCGAGCAAAGCGGTGCCGGCGGCGAGAAGCAAAAATGGTATTTTGGGCAGGCCGGGCACAAGAGCCAGACCCGCTATTACCACCGACGCGAGCGTCAGCGGTTCGCTGCCCTTAAGCAGTTGTCTGCCGAGGTCTTGTCCGATGCTGTGCGGGGATGAAATTTTTGTTACCAGGAAGCCTGAGCTTATGGAGATTATGACGGAGGGTATCTGGCAGACCAGGCCGTCGCCGATGGAAAGGACGCAGTAGGTTTTTAAGGCTGTCGCTATCGACATCCCGTGGGTATAACCCATCGCGATGCCGCCGATGAGGTTTACCGCGGTGATAATTATACCCGCCTTCGCGTCGCCACGGATGAATTTGCTGGCACCGTCCATTGCGCCGTAAAATTCGCTTTCCTTGACAATTTTTGTTCTTCGTTCATTGGCCTGCTGTTCAGTGATAAGCCCGGCATTCAGGTCGGCGTCGATTGCCATTTGCTTTCCGGGCATGGCATCGAGTGTGAATCTTGCGGCTACTTCGCTGATTCTTTCAGCGCCTTTGGTGATTACGACGAACTGAATGATAACGAGTATGAGGAAAATCACAATGCCAACGACCAGGCTGCCGCCCGCGACGAAGTTTCCGAATGTCTGAATTATCCTTCCCGCGTCGCCCTGCAGCAGTATCAGACGCGTTGAGGCGACGTTCAGTGACAGGCGGAAAAGCGTTGTGAACAGCAGCAGCGAGGGGAATGTGGACAACTCAAGCGACTCTTTGGCGGAAAGCGTGATTATCAAAATAGCCACGGCCAGCGATATGCTGCACGCCAGCAGCATATCCAGCAGCGGTGTCGGCAGAGGGATTATAAGTGTTGCCAGTATCGTTATCAGGCCGGCTACGAGAATAAAGTTGCTGTGCGCCATCAGGGGCGTGTCAATTGCCGGCGACAGATTCGATTTAGCGGTTTCAGCCATTATCTTCTTATATTCCTATCGTGTCATTGTTTCTGGTCGGGTTTCGAGTCGCCAAGGCCGAGGATTTGTTTGATTTTGACGGCGAACCTGCCGTCAACGATGACAACGCTGCCTGTTGCGAATTTGGTGTCTTTGAGATACAGGTCCATCGGCGAATCGATAGGTTTGTCGAGTTTTACCACAGAGCCTGGGCCGAGATGCAGCAGCCGGCGGATTGGTATCTGGGTCGTGCCGATGGTTACAGTTACAGGGATGCTCATATCGAGCAGGATGTCGATGCTGCCGCCTGCACCTGTTGCGGCAGTAGCGGCGGCTTCGGGGAAATCGGCCGCCTGGGCCTTGGTCTTGGAATCAGCAGAGCCGCCCTGATTCTGTGCGACTGGCTCTGCTACTGCTTGGGCTGTATCCGGCATAAATAAAATTCCTTCTAATATTCGTTTATGTTGTTTCGAAAAAAGTTTCAGTTACGGCTATGGCGTAATTGCCTGCCGATTTTGCACAGAGACCTTTACATACCGTTCGACCGGCGGCAATCAACAAGGCCGGCTCGTCAATTTTTTTATCGAGGAGCAGTATATCGCCGACAGCGAGGTTCATCGCCTGCTCGACGGTTACCGGCACGCACGCCAGCTGGACGGTGACGGGGATTGATATTTTTTCCACATGGGCCTGGATTGCGCTGGTTATATCCTTGGCGGAGAATTGAGCCGTTGCTTGCGAGGAGTCGGTAACTGCCGGGGCCAGTTTCTCACAGAGAACAAGGATGTGTGCTTCCGAAACAGCTTCAGAGCCGGCTGTTTTTACCTTGAAAGTAATTTTGCAGAACTCCTCGTTGCCTTTTAGCTGAATCGGCAGAGAATCCGACATAGAATCGGCGGTGACGCGAAAAGCGCATTTCTCATTGGCTGCCGCAATTGCTTCGACTACTGAGCGGGCCATATCATACAGCAGTGCCATCTCGAGGTCGGAAAATGACCTGTCCTGGCCTTCTTTGGACGAGGCGTCGCCGAGCAGCTGGGTTGCCCAGATGACAGCGGTTTGCGGCGGTATGCTGGCGAATCCGCAGGGGTCTTCGGGAGTTAAACCGAACGGCAGGTAATAATTGCGGGGGCCTTGTGTGTTGCCGGCCTGCCCCTGGTCGAGGAATTGTCCGGCAAAATGTTCGCTTGTAGAAGCTATTGTCACCTCGAAATTTTTCTGGCACAAAGCGGCAAATTTTTCAGCTATGAGTTCAGCAACCTTTGCGGCGAAGACGGCCAGTTGTTTGGTTTGCTGGCTGTTGAAAAAGTGCGGCAGATGCCAGTCGTAGTCAACGGCTTCGACTTGCGCGCTGTCATCGCGGGCGTTGGAGCCGATGGCAGCGAGAAGCTGCTGTACCTTTGCTCTGCCGGAGATGTTTTCGGTTGTTTGTGTCATTGCACCGCGAATTCCTTGATTAAGATACGTTTTATAAGGGGCTTGCCGTCGGGAAAAAGCCGCTCATTGAATATGTCGCAAATGTCTGATTGTATCCTTTTTAGATTCTTCTCCCCGCGTGTTGATTCGATGTTGAGGCCCGCGAGATATATGGTCAGCAGGTTTGTCATGAGCGGCTTTTTCTGATCCATAAAAGCTGCTCCTTTTTCATTTATTAACTCCGGGCTTAATTCGAGTATCAGGGCAGCCCTGACGTACCGCGTTGCTCCCGGCTCGTCGAGATTTGCTACCACCGGGTCCAAATTGTAATAACCAGCATCTTCTTTTGCTGCGCCTGACTTCTCGGATTTGGATTGTTCACCGTGTTTGGCTTCGCCGTGTTTTGCGGCCGGTTCGGCTTTGGCTTCGCCTTCACTTTCAGTTTTGGCAGCCGGTTCTTTTGACGATGACTCCTCTTCGGCGGATTTGGGTTTACTGTGGCCTGCGAACAATCTGCCCAGTCCGACGCCGGCGCCGGCTGCCACCAGAACAATGACCGTGATTATTATCCAGGGTACAATCGAGCGGCCCTTGCCTTTTTCAGCGGGTTTGTCAGTTGCCGGTTTATCCGGTGTGGGTTCCTGTGGTTTTGGTTCTGTCTTTTCGTCAGCCATACATTGTCTCTTGTTAAATTACATGGTCATTGCTGTTAAGCCGGCTGGGGGCATTCCTGCTGCCGGTACCGTTTAATTTTGTCTCTTAGGGTCCTGTCACTGATACCGAGGACCTTTGCCGCCCTGGTTTGATTGCCTTTTGTTTGTTTGAGTGTTTCGAAAATGGCCTGCCTTTCGACGCGGGCAAGCGGAATTCCTGCCAGAGCGCCATCGGTATTGGTTATGGATACTGATTTACGCTGATGAGCGTCCACAATTTCCGGCAGGGGCTGGAGCTCGTTGAAAAGCCAGGATACGTCTGCCAGCGAGAGCGTTTCGCCGACACCGAGTATCATCGATGTCAGGATGACGTTTCGCAGTTGTCGGACGTTACCCGGCCAGTGATATTTCGCGAAGAGGTCCATCATTGCCGGGTCGAGGCGAGTTATGCGGCGATGGGTTTGGCCGGCGTAGGAATTTATAAAATGCCAAATCAGGTCCGGCAGGTCTTCCTTGCGGTCTTTGAGTGGGGAGACAACCAGCCGGACGCCGCAAAGCCGATAGTAGAGGTCCTGTCTGAATTGTCCTTCGGCTATTTCCCTCGCGAGGTCTTTGTTTGTCGTGCTTATTATGCGGACGTCAACTTTTATATTCTGGTTGCCGCCGACTCGCTGGAAATCCTGCTGTTCAAGAACACGGAGAAGTTTGGCCTGGAATCGCAGGGGTGTTTCACTGATTTCATCGAGGAGCAGTGTTCCGCCGTGTGCCTCCTCAAACCGGCCTTTTCGCTGGGCGTAAGCTCCGGTGAAAGCGCCTTTTTCATGCCCGAACAGTTCGCTTTCGAGCAGCGTTTCGCTTAAGGCGGCGCAGTTGACCTTCACGAAAGGCCCCTGTGCCCGTCTGCTGCCGTAATGCACTACATATGATATGAGTTCTTTTCCTGTTCCGCTCTCGCCGCTTATCAGGACGGATGCGGAGGTTGTAGCCACTTTTTTGGCGAGCCATACCGTTTGTATCAGGGAGGGACTTTTCCCGACGATTTTATAAACGCAAGCAGAACCCTCCTCGGTTGAAGCGATGGTCGCAACGGGCCTGGCGGGGACAATTGTGTCGAGCAGTTTTTCGAGTTTGTCGCGTTTCAGCGGCTGAGGCAGAAAATCGCGACAGCCGGCGAGTATTGCCCTTACGGCGGTTTCGAGTAACTGTTGTTCGGTGTGTGTCTGGCCGTGATTATGGGCTGCAATCATTATGACCGGCAGTTCAGGCCAGCCCATTCTGATTTTTGCAAGCAGCTCGAAGGCGTCGTCTTTATGAGCGGAAGCGGCGGTTGTTATATCTTCAACCAATAACAGGGCGCACTCGTTTTTCTCGAGAAAATCGAGAGCGGTTCCCGTATTCTGGGTTACCATTCCCTTTATCCCTTTGCGGGCAAGGGTCGCCAGGACAAGCCGGACGAGATCCGGTGTTTGGCTTACCAGCAGCACATTTGCTGTCTGGTCGAGCTGATTAGTGGGCAGTATTTTCGTCTCAATCACTTGTAATACTCCGTTTGTCATGGTTTTGCCTGTTTAAGCTGCTGGATTAGCTCCACAGGCTTTTCCTGTTGGCTCCATTCAATCAGGCCGTACCTTATCTTGGCGATTTCGGTCCAGGGCGAGTCCGGATGTGTTCTAATCAGTTCGCTGTAGCTTTCCCTTGCCGTGTTCGGGTCTTCGTCTTTCAGACAATTTCCTATTTGAAACAATATCCATGCTCGTTCTGTGCCCAGATTGGGATCATCGGTCGGCATTATGTTGAGGGCCTGTTTATAACACAGTCCTGCCTGTACCAACCGGCCGCTTCGGAACAAAATCTCGGCAAGCTCGAAGGGATTGGTAATTTGATTGGGGTCTTTGAGTTGTTCTTCGATTATCAGGAGAGTAAGGTTGCTGGTTGATTCGCCGGCCGGGTGGGTCGCAGCGGACGAAGCGAGAGGTTGCGGTTCTGTTTCGTCAGGGAGAGCAGCGACGGTTGGCTGGAACGGGACAGCCGGTGCGGTATCGGCGTTCTGCTGGGCCGGCTGTTGTGGTTCGACGGATTCACCATGATATTTTTCAAATTTCACAGAGCGTACTTGCTCGATAATTTGTCTTAGCTCATTACTTTTACTGTTATCGTGGCTTTGTACAGGCGGGCTTTTTCTGCTCTCCTGAAGCGGATGTTCGAATTGTTCACCGGAAACGCTGGCTGTCGCGGGACTGGCTGGCGGCAGTTTATCCCCAATCTCTGCAGTAAAGTTTGCGGCTGTAGTGCCGGTTGCCTGAAATAAATTTGATTTGAGCTGACTGGCCACAGGTTTCTCGATTTGGATTGACATATCAACATAAAACGGCATTTGAGCATCAGGCATATTTTGTTCTTGTTGTTCTGAATCGATGGCCAGCAACGAGGTTGGGTCAAATTCGTCTATGCCGATTGAGCCGCAAGCTGCGTTGCAGCCGATGGATACAAACAGCAGAATGCAAACGTATATGCTTAGTTGACCGAGCCGGATGAGAAACAAGCCGTGCCGCATCCTTTTGTCGTTATCAAATTTTTTGTTTGTTGGTTTCAGTCCCATTGTTTGTTAACCGGCTTACTTGTTGTCTGCGTTTGTAATATTATCGCTTTTTTTCGACACCTTTGCCGCAGGCATCGTCAGTAGAGCCATGGCCGCCTTGTCATAATCTTTCTGGCTGCTATAAGCGGCGGCAAGGGTTTTCGACGCTTGTTGTTTTATTTGTTTTGAAGCCGACGAATCCAGCAGTTGTGTGCATATTGAGATGGTCTGCCGATAATCCTTGAGCTTGAGGCAAACCTCGGCGAGCTCGAGAGAAGCTGTGTGCGCGACAGGCCCCGCCTCTACGAGCGAAAGCACCTCTGCGAGATATATTCTGGCGGTATCGAATTTTTCCGTGGCTATTTGACATCTTGCCAGCTCGAGGGTTAAATCGGCTTTAAGTTTTGAGTCGGTAAGGTACTGCACTCTGTCGGCCAGAAGTGTTGATGCCTGGTCAGTTAGCCCTAACTCTCTGAGGACATTGCTCTTGAGCAGCAATAGTTGTGTCGTCTGCTCCTGCGAAAAAGGCCATGCACGGATGTTTTGGATGGTGCTCAGGGCTCCAACCAGATCCTTCTGTTTAATCTGTGTTTCAACCAGTGATGTGATTGCCTCGACGTACTCGTCGCTGGCATTGGCCTTTTTCACAGTTCGTCCGAGGGCCTCACAGGCCTGTTGGAGATTGCCGAGCGCCATGTGTGATTTGCCCAGCAGGAGATAGGCGGTATAAAGGTCGGCTCCATCTTTTAATCCCGCAACGGCTGGTGTGTTAGCAGAGGGTTGTTGTGCCCCATTGGCTTCGAGGTATAGCGTAAGCCATTTTATGGCTGATTCATAATCGTTTAGCTGGTAGAAGCACTTGCCTGCGCCAAGGGCAGCCACCGTTTTGGCTTCTGGGGAAAAACCGAGGGTGTATGCCTTTTTGTAGAGTGAGCAGGCCTGGTCATAATAGCCCGCTTTCATTGTAGTCTCAGCCATATTGAGATGCGCCTGACCAATCAACTCGTTGTCCGGATACTGTTCAATAAGTTGTTTCAGGTCTCGGCTGGCGCCTATGTAATCCTGGAGTTTCATTTTGAGTCGGCTCGAGCGAAGCAGGGCAAAAGGGGCGAGCGGTGTTTGTGAATAACGATTTGCAATAAGTTTGTATTCTGCTGCCGCCTCGTTGATTTGGCCTCTCTGGTCATGCAGAACCCCTAAGGCAAAGTGGGCGTTCGGTATGCGTTTGTCGTCGCCATACATCAACAGCAGTTTTCTCCAAAGCCATATCGCATGTTCATTAAGCATGCGGGTATGCTCAGACAGGGCGTAATACTCAGCGGGGTCGGTTATTATTATTACGGTGTTTACATCATCCAACTTTGCCAAAAAGCCAGCGGCCCCTGCAGCCGTTGTTGCCACCTGCTGGGGTGTCGCCGCGGGCAGATACAGTGTAACGGAGCGGTTCCAGCCGGAGTTGGCGGGTTTTGATTCGGTCTTGGCATTGCGGTTCGACAAGCTCACCGCCCCGAGCTCTGTCGAGGGGCTGTCAGCGCTACGCGCCCACCTCACATCGAGTGCGGCATTGGAGGCGAATCTTGTCATCAATTCCTCGATGCCGGGTCCGTTGCAGACAACAGACCATCGGCTCAAAGTAGGGGAATCGGGGTTTATATCCACTGGCTGAACCTGTGGAGCCAGCAAACCGCCGTTGATTTTTTCGATTCCGGAATTCAGCACCTTAGACAACTCGGTTTCGCTTAGTCCTATAAATGGGTCTTTTTCAGTTGAGTGAGCCCACAATTGCTG
>JBFZBL010000171.1:0-10434 GCA_041308485.1 Phycisphaerae bacterium
TTCGACAGGCTCACCACAGTCGCAAGGTGTGGTACGGTGGACGATAAAGCCGAGCGTGGTGCAGTTTAATGTGGGCCGGATAGAGTTTTCGATACCGTATCAGGCCGGTATCGCGATTGCTCTTGGTATGCTGCTGGCGGCAGTAGTGTTATTCAGATTAGGTGAGCGAGTCGGCAGCAGAGAAGTTGCGACAAACGCATCGACGGTCAGGACAGCATCGCAGGATACGCCTGTTGTAAGACAGCCGACGGCGCAGGATACTCCCGCGGCATCGGCGGCGGCGGGTCAGCCTGCGTCGGCGCAAGGCGGAAAAAACAGGATTGTAATAAAGGTGTATCAGGTCCGGTCGCATTTAGAGCCGGTAAAAGAGTACTTTGACAAAATGGGCGTAGCTACTGAGATTATCGAAAGAGGCAACTGGTATTATCTGGTAACGAAAAATAAATATGATAATCCCGGAAAGACGGGGACCGACGGATACTTAGCCAGGCAGAAGATAGCAGAGCTTGGTGCGGGTTACAAGGCGCCGGTCGGGTTCGAAACGTTCGGACCCAAGCCGTTCAGTGACGCATTCGGGATGAGGTTTGACGAATAAGTTTTAGGAGAAGATTTGATGTCGATTGACAGGTCGTTGAAATTGAAGGATGCACTTGTGAGACACCGCAACGTTTTGACGCGTGCGGAGCGAATAGACCGTCTGAAGGACGAGGAGAAATGGCAGGAAAGCAGTTCGGTTCTTGGTCTGCCGAAAGTGTCGCACAGAAAGGTCAAAACCAAGAAGGCGGAGAAGAAAGAAGCGGCTGCGGAAGGGGCAGTGGGCGTGGAAGGCGCAGTCGCGGCAACGCCTGGCGCGGCGGCGGCAGCAGCGCCAGCGGGCAAGGCAGGAGCAGCTCCCGGAGCGGCCAAAGCGGCAGCGGCGCCAGCGGGCAAGGCAGCAGCCCCGGCTGGAAAGCCCGCCAAAGAAGCAAAGAAGAAATAGAACTGGTAACTTGATGATATTCGAGAAGGCCGGTGATTTGCCGGCCTTTTTTATTGCGCGGTTTTCAGTATTTACGCCTGCGGGTCTTCAGCAGAAAAGGCGCCGAGAGGGCAAACAGGAACAGAGAAGCCGGTTCAGGCACCGTAGCTGGTATCTCAAAGGAGACACTGCCTGCCGTTCCTGCGATAATAACCGAATGAGTTATCGACCCGGAATCAGCGGCGAAGAACAGCACAGATGAGTTGTGGTTTGCCGGGATACGGGAGGTGGAACTGAAAAGGTATGCTACCGTTGTCGGGCTGGTGAATACCGTAAGGGGATTTATGTCACCTTCCGAGAAAATGAAATAATCAGGCGAATAGGCAGTTTCGCCGGCATCCAGGGTGATAGTGAATCTGCCGATGTCGGAAGACCCTATGGAGTTGAAGATTTGGTAACAATAGAAGAATTGTTCCGGGAAGGAATCTGACCAGAGGAAATAGGCGGGCGAATAAACGGCGTAATCGACATAACCATAAAGCTGAGCTAAAGAGCTGGAGAAGGATACCCGACCTGAGTCGTTCGGTTCAGTGCCGTCGTAGAAGGCGGCTTTGGCCGGGGAGGATAGAACGGCAGCGAGAAAGATGGCAACCGATATCGCCGATATGCATCTGATATTCATAAGTGTGTTTACCGCATAAAAACAAACAATCTGCGCAAGGCGCAACGCCTTGGCAAACACGCTCATTCTCACTCCTGTGAAGACCTTCTCCGCTTCTATTAGTATATCCGAAATGACACCGAAAGTCAAGGGAAAACGGGGGTTTTAAGGACCTTTGGAGTGCGGTCACTTCCGGTTTTGTCTGGAGATTCTCAGCAGGGCAGGTGCTGCCAGCGCCAGAAGGAGCACAGAGGCGGGTTCGGGGGCTGGCACCGGAAGCTGGACGAAGTAGCTGCCGGCAGTTGTAGAGTTGAGAAGTCCTGTGCCCATTATTTTATCCGGAGCAGAATCGCTGGTGAAGAGAAGAACCGATGAGTACTGGTTTACCGTAATAGGTTCCGAAAAGAAGCCATATCGGACCTGACCCGGGTCATGAGTAAAAAACGAAGGATTTATACCTCCCGGTTCTCCGGAAGGAGAGGCCGTATCATAAGTCATGAGACCGACGCTTGCATCGAGGCCTAAGTTGATGTCAAGAGACATAATACTGCTTGTAGACCCCGGATCATCGAAAAGTTGGTAGCAATATACATATTTGTCTGAGAGAAAGAAGGGGATGTTTTTATAAATGCCCGGTGCGTAAACAGCGTAGTCGATGTGCGCGTAGAATTCCGGCTCGGTTGTATAGTTGAGCGGGAATGAATCTGAAATTATTGCGGTACCATCGGCGGCAAGGGTAGCGTTGGCCACGGAAGGCAGAACAGCAGCGATAGAAACAGCAGCGAATATCGCCGATAAGCATCTGGTATTCATAAGCGTGTCATCCCTATAAAAAAGTCAACAGCTTTGCGCAAGGCACAATGCCTTCACAAACACACGCTCATTCTCACTCTCGTGAAATTCTTCCCCTAAACTGCAAATCAGCTTATCTGGAATAGTCCTGAAAGTCAAGAAAAATCGCTTTGCCACTCCTTCGACAGGCTCAGGACAGGTAAGACCCGAAGATGCTGGCTCCTCGATTCCGCCGGAGGCGGACAAGTCTCGATGCGAGCAAAAAAAGTCAAAAAAGTGTCGAAAAAAGTCCCGTTGTTTCGAAAAAGAGGGTCAGTTTTTTCCTTTTAATGCGGTTTTTGTCATTTCGCCACCAAGACACAAAGACGCTAAGCTCATTTATGACAAATACTTACATCAATTTAGCCACAGATTTCACTGATTGCACTGTTTTTTAAGCCACAGAAAGCACCCTCCTTCGATAAATCTACGGAGGGCAGGCAGAAGACACAGAGAAATTTGGGACACGGATTTAAGTCGTTGCTCGTGACTCGATATTTAGTTTTCAAAGTTCGGAGGAAATATCCTCGCCTCTATATATAGGGTGATTTGTGGGACAGAATAAGGAGTTAGGGACACGGATTTTTTAACGACGCAGGCCTAAGTTGTTAGGGCACAAGGAAGAAAAAAAATTTCAGAAAATCATCAAATTATTTTGGCAGTCTGGGCAAGGTATTTTATTGCCACAAAGAGGCACAAAAGAAACACGAAGGGGGACTGATTTTTAAGAGGTAAAAAATTCGGACCTGTCCCACTTTTTCTACGCAAGAAACTACGGCGTAACTCCCTGGAGCCAGTGCCTCACAAAAATTACGAGGTCGGATTCATCGACTATATCGCTGAAGTCAAGGTCGGATCCTTCACACCACCAGTCAGAACCCGAACAACTCTCGTACCATTTGTTCGCAAATAAAGCGAAATCAAATAAATCAACACGCTGGTCGAAATTAAAATCAGCCACATTTGCGATAACTCTGATCCTCACAGAATCGTATGCGATTTTACTCTCCGGGTCTGTGACTGTCACCGACAGGATGTGATTGCCCAACGAAAGGTGGAAGCTGGTCAGGTCTCCTTTGCCAAGAAAGCCATCAATATTACTGCTCCATTGTATTGCATTTGCGTCTGTTATATCTCCGGTTTCAGGGTCATAAGCGGTACATCGCCCCACTATACTATCGGAAACAGACAAGGTTGCCCCATCTTCGGGGTCAAGTATTGTAACTACCGGCGGCTTTGTAAGTACTGAGAATATCGCATCTGAAGTGTCTTCCGAACTGTTCCACCCGTCGCTGACGATGACTTTGACTAAGCAATTGGGGCCTCCCGGCAGGTAATTGGAGTCAACAGTAAGGTTATTTACATCGAGGTTTATCGCTAAAATGCTCCAGTCAATTCCATTATTGTGCGAGAACTCCACTGTGCACCTGAGGTTGTTGGCATCGTTCGCATCAGCATCTGAAGCAGACCATGTAATGGTCACACCGCCTGGCAGTTCTTCGCCGCCGTTGGGAGAAAGAACCGAAACTTCCGGACTATTATCAGTATGCTGTAATTCGGCAGCGACTTCGCCATAAATACAAACCTGTATGCGCACAGTATCTGCAGGCAAGTCGACTACAACAGAAAACGGCTCATTGCTACCGCTATCGGGCTCTTCAATCTTCAGAGGATTGATGTTAAAGCTGCCCAACACTTCTCCTGTACCCGATTTGAATACAAGCCTGCAATTCGGTTCCACGGCCTCTAACGCCAAGTCGAGATTTGGTACGGGGATAATCGGATTCAGATAGGCAGTTTGCTGGGTTTTGTCTATGGAACCGCTTATGAGCATCTTCTGCCCGGATGAAAATAGTGACAGTGCTCTGGACTCCACAGTTGAACCTGTTAACTTACTGCATAACCATTTGTACTCAGGTCCCGAAATCCATTTGTTCCAGCTTCTTTTATCCATGGGGTTTGTTCCACTCATCATAGAAAAAAGATTATTAGGTTCATAACTCCAATTTGACGTGTTATACCCTCCGTCCCCTATATATCGACCAGTACACCATAAGAGGGTATCAGTTTCGAGTTTATTTGCAAAGTCATAAGAACTCATATCGTCAGCCCAAGCGCATCGTTGATTTTGGTTCGGACGATCAGGAGCTATAATAAATGGGCCAGATAAATCTCGTTTCACTACTGGGGGATTATTTTGGAACTCAAACCACTGATTCAGAATAAAGCAGGGGGCATTAGCTTCTTTTTGACTCTGCACATATTCCTCGCCAAGGTCATATATATGGCCCATTTCATGGCCTAAAGTTTTTTCGCTGCCGCCGTAATTGTTAGGTTTGTTAATGAGAATGCCTTTTAATTCATAGTTTGTATACCCAAGTGAATTTCCCAGAACTTCGTCAGAAACGACTGCGCATATAAAATCTGCGGGCGGATTACTATTGTTGTAATTATTTAAGAACAAGTTCATTATCTCTAACAGATGGTTTCCTTTCCACTGGTTAGATTCGTTAGGACAGCACCACAAATAATCGAAACTGATTGTTTTAATATGATTTACATTCTCTGCCTCTCTATCCGGGATGGGAAACACCTGTTCAACAAAACGAAGGTCGGTATCCTCCCACCGCGGGAACAGCGTGCCGGCAAAATCGACTTCCCTTATTACAATAATGCGGATTATTTTAGAGCTTTTAAATGAGTAGTTTTCGCTCCAATTAAAAATATTAACATCATTACCTTGCTTCTTAACCTCAAGAGAAAATGTGTAATCTCCGGCCTGCATATCCTTCGTCATATTTCGGTCAAATTTGAAATTGCAATCTGTCGGCGAACCGGAATTCACTAATATTCCATTCAATACTTTTTCGGCTTTCTGTTCGTGTGTAGCTGCATCTGATACTTTTAATTTTACATTAACTATCATTGGTTGATTAGATTCGAGAGTAGCTTTGGCAAGGAATGGTTTGGTTTCGATAAGGTCATACATTTGAGAAGTGCCGCCGACTTCCTGGAAGCACTGGTTGATTTCAAATTTCTTAAGACTTACTGGTGGCAGTATTGCTACCGCGAATTTGCCGAATTCGTTTGCCTTAGCGAGAACAGCAATAAATTCTTCTTCTTTTAAAAGAAATGTTCCTGTCAGTATCTTATATGTATTCGGGCTAGTCTCCTGAAGAATTACAAGGTCATTCTCATCTCCCCCCAAAGCTGCAAGTTCATTTACATCATACGAGATGACGACTGAAAACTCTTCGCAGAAATCACCTCCAAAACTTAATTTATAAACAGAAGATGGGAGAATAGTTGGAATTGTGCCGCCTGCAAAATCTTCAGGTGTAAGCCGTGTAATTGTGAAATCTTCAATTCTTGTTAAACATCGCGGTTCAAAAATTGCTCCGGCAACAGAAGTGCCGTTAGAATCTTCAAAATAATCCCAAAAAACAACTTCTATATTGAAATCTCCCTGGCCGGTTAAACTTCCTTTGCGGGTATTAACGGACAAAGTGGCTCCCTCGCTCGTCCCGTTTACTGTTCCATCATCCATAATAAAAACACCGTTTCCTTCATCTGGAACTTCTATATCGTCAGCAACGTTAATAGTACCCCCATGCAGTTCGTACCTCCCTTCACCGTTTGGTTTATTGCCAACATCTAATTTATCGACGATGACAACACCGCCTGTTTGGATAACTGTTCCTGAACCTTCACTGCCAACATTCATCCAATTGGTTGTAAGAGAGCCATCACTCATAGTATAAGTGCCTTGAGCACCGGGAAAATGACCTAATCCGAAACCTTCGCCGCAAGTCAATGTTCCTCCGGACTGGTTAAAATAACCTATACCTTCCCAGCCGACAAAGGTGTACCATTGCACAAAAAGTTGTCCGTTATACAGAATGTAAGTTCCGTTTGAATCAGCATCCCAGCCAATATTCAGATACTCAGAGCTTACATCTCCGTTCGCCTGGACGAATGTTCCCGAACCATAATTTCCTACTACCACAAACAAATTAGTAACTTCTCCGCCCGTCTGAGTAAATGTTCCTGTTCCATATTCGCCGACTCGTAACTGATTGGTTGAGAGTGAACCGCCGCTGAGAGTATAAATTCCCTGAGAACCAGCCGAGACACCAAGTACTACGTCATTGCTCCAGCTCCATAGACCTTCTGATATTCCTCCTGACTGCTCAAAAGAACCAATGCCTCCATGGCCAATATTAATAAAGTTTCCTAGAAAATGCCCGTCCTGAAGTTTATACGTTCCAGTTTCTATTTCCATCACCTCGGCGCTAACATAACCGCCTGTTTGACAGGCAGTATCGTTTATATAAATGGGTCCAGTGCTATCAAGATTTGGCCAGTCGTCACAGCTAGGAACACCATAAAAATCAATGCAATCATTCATGTCAGGGTCCCACTCTTGATGTATCCAGTTTTCTGGATTTGACCATTCTCCAGATCCTGCTATCCAGTAATAATATTGTTCGTCGCACTGGCTGAAAGCAGAATCGGGAGTTATCACAACCAAGAGTGACGAGTACATACCCAGGATGAACAGTGTATAAAACTTCATCTTCCAATCTTCCTGTGTTTAAAGGTGATGCTTAATTATACAGGATTCCAGAACTGAAAACAAGGGTATTCGGCGTTTTTATTCTATAATCGCTACTTATCAAAATAAGGAATTGAGGCGTCGGCTGTGGAAAATCAGAATTATTGAAAACTTTAATCCCAGATGGCGAGATTTATTCGGAGAAGTGATAAATACTGGGTCCCCTGCTACAAAACCAAAGTAGGAGTGGCTCCCCGCCAAAGACATGCGGGGACCTTCGCTTGGTTCGACATGGCTCACCACTGGTCGCTACGGGAGGACAGGCAGGGGGATGAGGATGCGATTCTACGTTTTTTTAGTTGGCGAACAGTGTCAAGAAGGATCTATTATTGGGCATTATGAAGAAAATAATTGCGGACAGGATGAAGTATATCGATTCGAGCGGGATACGGAAGGTCTTTGCGCTGGCGGCGCAAATGAAGGACCCGATAAACTTTTCGATAGGTCAGCCGGACTTCGATACGCCCGAAATGATAAAGAAGCAAGCAATACAGGCGATAGAAGCCGGGGCAAACAAATACTCGCAGACGGCCGGTGATGATGCGCTTCTTGCCAAAATCACAGGCAGCCTTAAGGCAGAATTCGGGTGGGATAAACAAAATCTTATGATAACCAGCGGCGTAAGCGGGGGGATTCTGCTGTCGTTTATGGCGTTAATCAACCCCGGCGATGAGGTAATCATACCGGACCCGTATTTTGTGATGTACAAGCACTTAGTCAATATGCTCGGCGGAAAGTGCGTATTTATCGACTGCTACCCGGATTTCAAGGTAGACCCGGACAAGATAAAAGACGCAGTCACCGACAGGACGAAGATGATAATAATCAACTCGCCGTGCAATCCGACAGGGGCTGTATTCGGGGCGACAGAATTAAAGGATATTGCTAATATTGCAGCTAAGAATAATATTATTGTATTAAGTGACGAAATATACGACAAATTCAGCTATGACGGCCCGTGCGATACAATAGTAAAATATTGTGAAAATGCGATACTGCTTCGCGGGTTCAGCAAGACCTACGGCGTAACAGGCTGGAGGCTGGGCTATGCTGCAGCGGCAGGGGGGCAGGCGGGCGAAGTTATCGACCAGATGGTTAAAATTCAGCAATACACATTCGTATGCGCTCCAACGCCTTTCCAGAAGGCGGTTACCGGGGCCCTGGATTACGATACGACAGCATACGTTAACGCATATCGTAAAAAACGCGATCTGGTTTACAACGGCCTGAAAGACAAGTTCGAACTGGTTAAGCCAGGTGGGGCGTTTTACGCGTTTATAAAAGCTCCGGACGGGCAGGGCGCAAAATTCGCTGAAAAGGCAATAGCGAACAACGTGTTGGTCATACCGGGCAACGTGTTCAGCGAGAAGGATACGCATTTTCGCATCAGCTACGCGACGAGCGATGACAAGATACAAAAAGGAATTGAGATTTTGCGCAAAATGGCGTGAAATTAGTTTTGAGTTAGATTAGGCGGGAGTGAGATTTCGATATGAGGAAAGCGGGAAGGATACTATTGTTAACGGCGATGCTGGTGATGGCGGCCAGGCTGTGCATCAGCTCGGAAGGGGAAGCGAATCAGACGGGGATGGAAGCGAAAAAACCAGTGCAGGCGGCGGTGATTGTATGCAAGGGGATGATAGATGACGGACTTTATAAGTCTATAAAACGCAGGACGGAGATTGCGCTGGCCGGCGGGGTGGATTACCTGATTTACGAGATAGAGACATACGGGGGACTGGTGGCAGCGGCGGATGATATATCGAAGTATTTTATTCTCGATATCGGTAAAAGGGCGCATACCGTCGCATACGTAAATACCGAGGCGATATCGGCGGGCGCGATGATTTCTGTTTCCTGCGAAGATATAATAATGCGTGAAAACACGACGATAGGCGACTGTGCGCCGATAACAATGGGCGGCAAACTGGAAGGCGTTGAGAGGGAAAAGGCGGAATCGTTTATTCGGGCGACATTCGCAAGGGCGGCGGAAGCAAATAAATACCCGATGCCACTGCTGAAGGCGATGGTTACGGTGGGGACAGAGGTTTACCGGGTAAAGAACAAAGGGACAGGGCAGTGGGAATATTTCGAGACGGACCTGCTGCCTAAAGACGCCAATGTTTACGATATTGAAGGCAAAGAGAGAATTGTGAGCGAGAAGGAACTACTGACTCTTACGGCGAACCAGGCGGCGGAGTATGGCATTGCCAGGGCGGTTGTGAAGGATGTTAACGGCGTGCTGAGTTTCCTCGAAAAACGAGATGGGGTTGAATTCAGCACAGGGCCTGTAAAATTAGAGACGAACTGGTCGGAAGAAATGGTGCGATGGCTGAATTCGCCGGCGGTGATGGGAGTATTAGTAACGATTGCGCTGTTAGGGCTTTATATTGAGTTTCAGACGCCGGGGGTGTGGCTGCCGGGCCTAGTGGCGGTGATATGTTTTGTGATAATCGTCGGCAGCAGGTTCCTGACCGGGATGGCAAACTGGGTCGAGGTCGCGTTGTTTGTAATTGGTGTGATACTGCTTTTAGTGGAGATTGTTCTGATACCCGGTTTCGGTTTTGCGGGATTTATAGGGATAATTCTTATACTGGCGGGATTATTCGGGATGCTGATAAAGAATCCGCCTGACCAGCTGCCATGGCCCCAGACCGATTTTGACTGGCATCTGCTGGTTAACCAGATATGGGCGATAGGGCTTGGGTTCCTCGCGTTTCTGATTTTGGCGGGGATGATATCGAAATACCTGCCTAAGACAACGTTATTCAATCGGCTGATGTTGTCCCCGAAGGCGGGGCAGGGGGCAACGGAGGTGAATTTGACTGCGCCGCCTGACGCGGGACAGATAAATATGAGAGTGGGACAAATCGGGGAAGCGATGTCGAGGTTGAGGCCCGCTGGCAAGGCGAGGTTCGAGCAGGCGGTAGTGGATGTCGTGACGGAGGGATCGTTTGTTGACAAAGGGGCGAGAGTAGTGATAATGGAAATCAGCGGCAACAGGGTGGTTGTCAGAGAAGCTGAGCAGGGAAACAGTTAAACAGGAGAGCGCTAATGGATTGGTGGATAGTATTCGCGATTTTCTTGTATTTCGCGGCGGGGGTGCTGATAGTTGCGGAGGTTTTTCTTCCCAGCGGGGGACTATTGGCGGTTTGCGTAGCTGCCTGCATGACAGGGGGGCTGATAATATTTTTCCAGCACAGTGCAGCGGCAGGGTGGGCCGGCGTGGTGATTGCGGTTGTTATGATACCGAGCGTGCTGGTGGGGGCGTTCAAGATACTGCCAAAAACAAAATTCGGCAAAAACGTGACGCTTTCGCCGCCCAAAAGAGAATTAGGGGACGGCATATCGGATACGGCGCAGTTGAAG
>JBFZBL010000172.1:0-4141 GCA_041308485.1 Phycisphaerae bacterium
TTAAGACGGTGAACTTCGACGGTTTTTGCGCTGATATGAAGGCGTTTTGCGATTTGTTTTGTCGCTTTGCCCTCAGTTAAAAGCTGAAGGACCTCGCGTTCCCGCTGAGAAAGAATTGAAAAAGCGGTACCTTTTGTATTGGCGGGCTGCTGCATATAGTTATCAACCACAACATCCGATATGGCGGGGCTGATATATTTCTTATTGTTCATCACCAGCCGAACGGCGTTTATCAGCTCGTCGAATTCGCAATCTTTGAGCAGATAGCCCGAAGCGCCGGCCTTGAACATTTCTATTATAAAGTTTTTGCTCGAATGCATCGACAGGGCTACGACCTTGACTTTGGGGCACTCTTTGACAATCTGGCGGGTGGCCTCGATGCCGTTGAGGTCAGGCATGCCTATATCCATTATAACAACGTTGGGTGAAAGCTCTTTTACAAGCTCGACCGTCGTGCGCCCGTCTTTCGCCTGGGCAACAATCTCCATATCTTTCTCGTTCTGAAATGACTTGCTCAAGCCGTGCCGCAGCATCGCATGGTCGTCTGCCAGTATTATTTTGATGCTCATAATGTTAATCCCCTTTCATCAGTATTTTACTCTATTTTCAGCGGCGCAGTCAACGTTATATGAGTCCCTTTTTCCCGTTTTGAATGGATTTCGAACCGGCCTCCTATGTGCTTGAGACGTTCACGAATACTAAACAATCCAATTCCCTTTGACTTGCCATTCAGAACAGATATATCGAATCCTTTTCCGTCATCATCCATGCTTATCTCTATGTCGTTGTTATTTCTGGATATAAGGACACTGACGACCTTTGCCCTGGCGTGTTTGGCGATATTTATCAGCATTTCGCGGATTGAGCGATATAACAGCACTTTTACGGCGTCAGCCAGCGGCTTGGATTCTTCGCTGTTTCTGAAGGAGTATTCCAATTTGTGTTCCTGGCAAAATTTTTCTATCAGCTCTTCAACCGCGATTTCAAAACCGAGGGTATAAAGCGTCGGCGGGCTCAAATCAAAGGTCAGGTTCCTGGTCTGCTTGACTGCCTGACTGATATTATCGCTGACATTTTTCAATGCGTCCACAATATCGGCAGGCGCTGATTTTTGCAGTGTTCCAAGCTCTCTTTTCGAGAAGGCCAGTATCGGGCCGAGCGAATCGTGCAGGGCTGTGGCGATTTCGTGTCGTTCCCGTTCTTCGGTCAGGAGCAACTCAGCGGTAAGCAGCCGCAACTGTTTCTGGTCGGCGATAATTCTTTCCTGGGCGAGTTTACGCTCGGTAATATCACGGAAGACAATCTGTGCGGCTGGTCTGTTTTCATAGACAAGCGGCGTAGCGGCAACTTCAACATCTATGTGGCGGCCGTCAACACGCATAAACACATTTTCCCGCAGAGGCAGAGGTTTCTGTTTTCTTCGCAGGTATTCCAACTGCCTGTGCGTACGTTCTCTGTAGTCAGGGTGAACGAAATCAAGAATCGATTTTCCTATCAGCTCCGCGGAATTTTTGGCGCCGAGCAGTCTGGCCGCGGCAGTGTTTATAAACACGATTTTGTCGTCTTTTTCGACACCGATGCCCTCAGGGGAAAGTTCTACGAGCTGACGATAACGCTCTTCGCTTTGGCGTAATTCCGCTTCCACGTCAAACCTGTGGACGGCCTCGCCGATGAGCATCGCCATATTTTCTATGAATTCAACGGTTTCCGGCGATGCTTTGTTTTCCTTTTTATCGGCAAGATGAATCACTCCGAGCACTTTGTCCCTGTAACGTATGGGAACAACCGCAAGAGAGGCAAAACCGTGACGAATACAGTGGCCGCGATATCTTGCTTTTTTCTTTTCGGTCAGCGAATTAAAAAACTCAAGCGTATTATCGCAGCGGAAGGAACCTTTCGATGTCATTACCTGTGCATCCTGGGGTTCGGGTATCTGGGTAATCACTCGCATACAGGCGCATGTATCGGTTTTCAGAGAAAGCACACTCTCCGACGCCAAGAATTCCCTGTTAAAACCAATATGGGATTCGTATGGTATCAACCCATCGGAATTAGTCAATCGGACACCCACACATTGACAGCCGCTCCAGTCGCGTATCGCCCTGACTACCGAATCGAGATATTCCTTTCTTGTGGGTTTCTGGGCGAACAATTCAAGCAGGACGTTTGTTATCCGCTCGCGTTTTTCTATCCTGTTGTGTTCGGTAACATCACGGGCGGCGGCAAAGACACCCTGCACCTGTCCTGCTTCATTCTTATAAAGAGTAGCATTGTAAAGAACGTCTGTTGTATGACCTGATATATGCCTGATTGTGAGCGGATAATCTTTAACCATACTTTCCGCAAGTACCTTTTTGTAAACATCCTTTGCCTTTTGGGATTCGATAAAGTAATCCGAGAAATCGCTGCCTATCAGGCCTTTGCGGGAAAGACCTGTCACCAGCTCAGTTGCCTTGTTAATGTCGGTAATCTTTCCTTCCGGGCTGATTGTAACAAGAGGATCAAGAGATGCTTCGAGAAGACCGCGTGCATACAGCGATGTCGATCGCAAAGCCGTTTGCGTCTGTTTGTGGGCCGTAACATCGACACCTATTTCCATAATCAAAGGCGAGCCGTCTGTGTCGGCGAAGGGGTAATCGTAGATGTCGTAATTGTGGCCGTTGGGGCCGGTCCACTCCCAGAATTGGCTCTTGCCGGTTTTCATAACATTATACGTTTCGCAGTTGTCGCAGGGTTCTTTGCGATTAAACAGAAACTCATAACACTTTTTCCCGTTGTCATCACCAAACCAGTCACGGAAGGTGCGGTTGGCATAAGCAACGTGATAATCCGGCGTCAGCAGGATTGCGTAAGCAGGCATCATCTCGAGAACGTCTTCGAATCGCTTGCGTTCCGCCTTGACGGTCTCCTCGGCCTTAACTCGCTGCACTACCTGTTTTTGCAGCTCAAGCACCATTTCGCCAAGCTCAGCGGTTCGCTCTTTGACCCGCATATCAAGCTCATCGTGTGCTTTTCGCAGCGCCTCCTCCGCCCGCTTGCGCTCGGTAATTTCCTTGCGCAGCTGTTCGCTGACCTGTTCGGCCTGTCTGCGGGCTTCGACAGCGTCTTCCATTATGTTGAGGGCGGCCCGGCGGGAATCACGTAAAGATATAGAGCTTTCCTCGATGGCTTTCTTTTGTTCCTGAATCTGCCTGATTAGTTCTTCCGATTCCTCCAGTTCCGACAAGTCCATCGCAACGAGGCAAATACTCATGAAACCGGCCTGCTGTAAAAGATTGGCAGAGACACTTACAGGCACACCAGTCCCATTACCGGCTGTTAATACCAATCGTTTCCTCGATGGTTTGACCTGTGTGCTGATAAGCAAGTCGGCCATATTTTTATGGTCTGATTGCCGGACGAACTTTCCGATGGGTTGCCCGATAATTTCCTCCATAGACCTTTTCAGCATGTTGGCAAACCGCTCGTTGCAGAAGAGAATCTGTCCCTCAAGCGTGATTGTCAGGCCCGCTTCGTTCATTGTTTCGACGAGACGCCGATATATCACTTCCTCGCCGCTCAGGGTAAATACCTGTTCTCCTTTGGTGCCCGATACGACGACGGCGTCAACTGCGCCTTCGCGTATGGCCTGTAAAATATCTTCCGCCTCCTGCAGACGAATCCGCAGGTCCTCGTTTTCTTTGAGCAGTTGTTTCGGTGTCTTTTCTTTTTTCATTTATTATTTTTTGGGTCGAAGGTCCAGCCCGACAAGCATTTTTTCTTCGTCAGCCATACTGCCGATGAACTTGCGCAAAGGCAGGGGCAGTTTCTTGATAAGAGTCGGCGCAGCGATAATCTGCTCACCCTTGGCAAGCTTCGGCTGCTGGTAGATATCGATTATCTGAAGGTCATATCGGCCTTTGAGATTTTCTTCGCATATCCGGGTGATATTTTGAATGGCTTGTGATGACTGAGGGGTCATTCCCGCCACGTAGAGACGAAGCACATATTTCTGTTTGCCGAATTCCTTCGCCTTTTTCTCTAATTCCTTTGCGAGAGCGGAAGTTTTTTTCTTTGCCATATTTTCCCGTTCCTTTAATTAAGTTCTCGGCCGCAGGTCAAGCCCGACAAGGACGCGCTGTGTATCCGAAAGGTCGCCTAT
>JBFZBL010000173.1:0-6751 GCA_041308485.1 Phycisphaerae bacterium
GTGTGCTCTTCCGATCTTGCCCCATCAGCCAGCCAAGCGCAATGCCGCCTGTGACGCAAATCAAGATACCTGCCGCAATCAGCCGTTGACTGGTGGTCGCGTAAGAAAAAAACTTCTTTGAGATTGGTTGTTGGCCTGATTCCATAAGGGCGTTACAATACCGGCGCTTTGATATTACGTCAAGAAAGGAAAAATATGGCATTAGAGCAAAAAGATTTTAGCAGAATGCTGGAAACCGCGGAGGTCGCAGCCCGATTGGCAGGCCAAAGGGCGATGGAGGAATCGAGCTATATCAAGGTGTCGGTCAAAGGGCCGGACCAGCTCGTAACACAGGCCGATACCATTTGCCAGCAAATAATAATCGACCGGATAAAAGAAATATATCCAGACGATGGTTTCATCGGCGAGGAAGGCCCGAAAGGTGATATGCTCAAACAGCCGCCGAGGGGCAGCAAAAAGGTATGGTGGGTAATCGACCCGATTGATGGAACGACCAACTTTGCGAAAGGTATGCTGCTGTTTACGGTATCGATAGCAGCGATATACGAGGGTGAGCCGGTAGTAGGAGTCATTTATGACCCGGCGACGGATTCGATGTTCACGTCGGTAAAAGGCGGCGAGGCCCGGCTCAATAACAGACGAATCAGCGCCGGCGATGACGGCTTCGACAACTTCTCCAGTATCGGCACCGACAGCTTCTTCGATAACGGCGTGCCGAAATGGGTAATCACGCTTATGGAAAAGGCAAGGTCGCGAACATTAGGCAGTTCGTGTCTGCAATTAGCGTATCTGGCAAAAGGCAGTTTGATTGGGGTGGTATTCGTCAGGCCGAAAATCTGGGACGTGGCCGCGGGAGTATTAATAGCCGAATCAGCCGGCGCAATCGTAACCGACTGGAAAGGCAATAAGCTTTTCCCGATGAACCTCGATAATTACACGGGGCAGGAACTGATGACACTTGGCGCAAATAAGAAGGTGTACGAGGAAATGTTGGCACTTCTGCGATAGATTTTCTAAATAATAAATAGCAAATCGAAAATAGAAAATCAACGTGGGTCTGGGACAGGCTGGACAGCAATAACCTTTACCTTTCCCGTATAGCCCCCTGCTGTCGGCGTAATGCCGGAGCGGTCTAAAATAGCGATGACACGTTTTTGCGGGCCGTCGGCACCGATGCGAACGAGGATATAAGCCGTAAAGACGTCGCTGCGGACGGTAATTAGATTGCTGATTCGGTTAAATATAAGGTCGCGTTCCAGGAATATGTCTCCCGTATCGTCCTTCGGCGTCAATAAAGCCTCAGGAACAGTACCGCCCTTGCCTATGTAATGACCCATGCTATTGATATCGCTATTAGCATCCGTCATGAGTTCGCCGATATTTTTGAAGGCACCGCGAGCGTCGCGGCGGTCGACGATTGAACGGGCAAGGTTATAATTCGACTGTGTGTGGTAAGACAGCCACGGCAGTTGCGCCAGGACAGGCCACGGCGCGGTATTGATATTGATTCTGCCTTTGATTCTGGTCTCATTCTGGTCGAAAGTGTACGTCGGGTATGGGTCTATGACAGTAATATAATTGAAAAGGTTCTGGAGGTTCGGCTCAGCGAGGTCGAGACGAACCGATGCTTCGGTACTGCTCGGGCCAATTGAACCGCCATAGGCGTTTGTGCGGAAGAGCTGGCCTATTTCGCCGATGTTAGTAAATGGTTTGTTAGCGGGGTGCGCCTGAATCATATCTCCCCCGGAGTTAAAGATATGGTTCATATGGCCGAGCGTCGGCGTGGTTATATCCGGATTCACAATCCTCCTGATACACTTGTGTTTTGAAGCTATATCTCTTTCGAGACTTTTGTATTCTGAATTGCTCTTATTTGGCTCCATCCAGCTTCCAATCCCTTCGGCAGGAGGCACCGCAAACGTATCTACAATCATACGCACAGCAGAACCCTTTACGTCACGGCGGAGCACTATAGTGGTTCCCGGGCCGAAGTTTATATCTGGAGTAAACTGTGGAACATTCGGTTCGGGTATGTTGGTTTCGCTTGGCTCATTAATTTCTATTGGAATTATTGCCGAGGTGTTGATATTAGCCAGAACATGAAAACGTCTTGAGCCGGTCCAAACTACTGGTGTAATATTAGGAGGAAAAGGGTTCCCATCGGAATCTAAATCCTGAGTTTCGATATACCATCCGTTCGGCTCGTCATCTTCCCAGTACGGCTTGAAGAGTTCTATGGCATAAGAACGGTATGTATTGGCATCTTCAGGAGTTGCCGGCTGATAAAAATTATAGGCTATCTCTGATATATAAATACAGGGGGTTTCAAAGCCCCAATAATGTTGTGATGTGTAGGGGTCAACAAAATAGGTGACATTTGAATCCGCGTCAAGATAATCGACGAGGTTTACGGCAATATAATTCGCGTCATATATGTTCGGGTCGAGGGCTTCTCGGAGTTTATCGCGAACTGTATTTATGTCAGGGACAGAAGGAACTGTGTTGATATTGAACATTTTACTGCCTGAGGGGTTGATAATCCGGTCCATATTATAAATCGTGGCGATGTGGCGATTATCATAGACATTGGCATCCGGACAGAGAGAGGGGTAACTGTTATTCACAACCCATGCCCAGTTTGAACCTGCAGTATCAGTGTTTCTCGGGACATATGGCGGGCCGTCAAAGGCGTTTGTCCAGAGGGTTTCGATTCTGGACACTGTGCGCGTGACATTACTTCGGTTAAGAATATAACGGTAGCGGAGATTCAATTCATCGGAGATATCGAAAGGCGTATAGGCGCCATCCGGCAGGCCGTATTGCCAGATAACATTAGGCTCATAAAAATTGGCATTGTCGGAGCCGCAGCGATAGGACAACAACCTGTTCTGGGCTTCATCGGGCGTATGTGTATGGTCAAGAGCGGCCAGGGTCATGAGGTTGATGTCTAACTGGCTTGTGCCGACAGAGGTATTCGGGTCGAATTTGTAGGCGGTGTTGACGTTGAGCATGCCGCCGTTGTCGACGATTCGAACCGCTGCGTAAATGTGTTTTCCCTTGCTTGAGCTTATGTCAGGGACAAGGGTCCAAATCGAATCGCTCACGCCGTCGCCATCAGCATCGGCGGGGATATTGGGGGCAATGTTCGGCTGGTATTCGGGGACAATCTGGGCCTGTATATTTTGCACGAAAGGACCGTAAATGTTACTGACTTGCCGCCAGAAATAGTCAATGCCGGACTGATACGGTTCAAGGCAGGCAAGCCATGGATTGCACGGGTCAGGATAGTCATAGTATGTACCGTTTGGTTCAACGCCGGGGACATCTTGAGTAAGAACTTTTGATATTTGCGTGACTACCGAGTCGACGGCCAATTTGAGGTTTTCGTTATCGCTGACGGCTGAGGTGGCCACTGAATCAACGCGGGAAGAGAACAGAAACAAAACGCCGAGGAGTGCCAGCAGTGTTGTAAGAACGATGGCGAGAATAATCGCAGAACCGCGGCGTTCCGCCGCAAATTTCGGATTTCGGATTTCGGATTTCGGATTTTTAATTGTCTTCCTTGTCATATCAGTCACCGAGATAAACGATATGGGTAAATGTTTGGCCATCCTTGAACACGCCTCGTGAATCATAAAGCGTGAAGGTAAACTTTAACGCCTGCGGGAAAGAAGGTCTCGTGAGATAATATCTGCCCATTGTCCCTGCATAACTATCATTAAACCAGCTTGCAGCAAAGGAGGATGGAGCAGTATTGAAATGAAAACCAAATTGGCTGAGAGTAATACCGGAGGGACCAAAGTCGGAATCGGCAGTGCCGCCGCCATTAGCGGGGTCGATGCTTGGCCACCAGTAAACGTATGTCTGGCCGGCATTCGTATATAAGTAACTCCACTGAACAGAGAAATTGCCGACCTTCTGGGCCATGAGCAAATGCAATGTGTTGGCATCAGTCAAATCGATTCGCGGGCAGTTATTGCCGAAACAGCCGGTAATTATATTGTCAACGTTTGTGCCGTTCAGCGCCGCGGCCTGCCACTGCGAAAGCGAATTCGTATCGTGCTCAAACAAATCATTTTGAACAGGATTAATTGTCAGAATGCCGCCGGTATCAAGAGGAAATTGGGCATAGGAGTTGCCGGTGGCCGGGTTGGCAATGGAAAGATGCTGTCGCCTGGATAGAACGCGGTCAATAAATCGAAGTGCGGAGGGATATTTTATGGTGTTGTCTCGCGGGTCGATGCTTTGGGCCTGTCCATAATATATGCGAGCCAGATTCGATACAGCGGGACTTCCGGAAACAGCGGGAACTATCGGGTTTACAGAAGTGTCATAAGTTCGCGTGGACTGGAAATCGCCGTCGGCGAAGAACATAATCTGGTCAAGCCGATTATTCACGTCGCTTGTGTCGAGTTGAAACCATATAAACATCGGGGCATCCTTGCGGAGGCCTCTGAAGTCGTTGTCTAACTGGTTTGTAATTGCGCGGAACTTCTGCATAATCTCGGCCTGGGCGGTGGCGATGCGATACGAGGTGACACTGGTCTGAAACACGCTGCCGGCAAAGAGAATAATCACCGCCATTATACCAATGGCGACGACAAGCTCGGTGAGGGTAAATCCGTCTTGCGTCATGCGTCCTGCGTATAGCGTATTGTGTAGTTTGTTGTTCATAGTTCGTAGCGATTAAAAACGCATAGTTTTTTGATAGACGCCGATACAAGGATAACGGCCGCCGTTAACAGGGTGCGTAACAACCCAGACTTCGCTGCTTGCCCCCCCCTGCCACGTCCTGTCGAGTTTTATGATGGCATCATTCGGCAGACGGTAACGTTCGAGGACGCGGTATACCTGGCCTGTGGCATCATCAACAATTGTGTAACCGTCGTTAATTAAGTGCTTGTCTGCCAGGCTGCCAAATTGCAACTCACTGCCGCCCAAAACAGTTACAGGAATAGAAATAGCATCAGGCCGATTGGGGTCAAAGTTAGGATCGCTGCCGACATAGTATTGACCCGACGCCCCGACTTTTCGACTGACAAAGACGGTGACCTGGACCTCGTTAACGTCAACCCTTCGGAATATAGCAGACCACCAGTATTTTTTTAAATATGGATTGGTTGATGGAGTTGACGGATACGCATATTCGTTTGGGAGCAGCCCTTCCAATATCTGATGATTAGTATAGTCTAAGACGCTAATATCAAAATTGTTAAGATAAATCTTACATTTGGCGAAGGCCTCATCGGCAACGACCGGCGCGATGGTTCGCTCAGTGGCAACCGACGCAAAATAAATACTTACGGGAAAAGTGCTGGCGATAAACATCATCCCCACGGCTAATATCCCAACGGCAATAAGAACCTCCGTAAGCGAAAAGCCTTTCGCGTCTCGCGTCTGGTGTCTGGAGTCTGGTGTCTTCTTAATCATTTTTCGTTAATAATCGTCCCTGTGTATGGATTGATATAAATCTGTTTCAATTGACTGAGATAATTTGTCCAGCGAAGATTGGTATCCGTCTGTTTCAATTTCTTGGTATCATAAATCACAAAGTTATTTCGGCTGGATTCCTGGCCAAGGCCGTAATTGGTGGGTGAAGTGAAGTAATCATCCTGAAGGAACATAGCGATTCGGCTGGTTCCGACGTTGTAAATGGTGTTGAATATATCGTCATTGCTGCTGTCATTGGTTTGCCCATCTCTGTTCCTGACACGTACATCGCGAATAACCAGTTTGCCCGATGGTGAAAAGATAATTGAAAACGTCGTCGTGTCCCGCAAAACATTAGAATTATTAAAGCTAATATCAGGAGTAGCACCGCCTAAGCTCGGATTGTAAAAAAGATCCATTAAACCGATGGAATCAGGCAGCTTAATCGGTTGAATGCTGTCAATCGCTCTGAAACCGTTAGCCGTTATGTTAGGGTCCTGAACAATGAAAATGATGTATTGCGATTCATTGAGGGGGTCGGGGTCGTAGCGTTTCTGGAAGCGGATGCCGGCATATCGCTGCTCTTTGGCGGCGATGGCGCGTGCGCTGGCCAACGCGGAGCTGATTATTGATTTTGCGCCACTTTCGGATTCATAGGAATTGATGAGCATGTTGGCCATGGGGATAGTCAGGCCGACCATTAGCGCGGCTATCGAGACGACAACCGTCATCTCAACAAGCGTTGCGCCTGCCCGCCCTGAGCCATGTCGAACGAGTTGTCTGCATTTATTTCTCATTTCACTTGGCGTTCGATATATCATCAGCCGTATCAAATTTCCCGTCCGGCCCGGCGGATGTTATTAAGGGAAAAGTCCGCTTGGCTAAGTCCCTGTCGATCTGGTATGTTGTGCCGGTGTAATCTTTATAATCAGGATAATAGTCGTATCGGAGTGTTTTCCCCCAGGGGTCGATTACTCGCGTTAAAGGATACGTCATCGTTGCGGTTCCGTATTGAATAGTAATCATCATGTCTGAATTGTTATCGATACCTTTGTTCGTCAGCAATGACTTATTAATCTTTTCAAGCGTCGGCCGGCAATCGGGAATCTGGCTCAGGATGAAGTACAACGCCTCAGACCCCGAATAAGATGTGTCGTGCTGTGCCCCGTTCAAAAAGGTTGGCGGGGCGGATAAACCCAAAGCGTTTTGAAGCGTATTCGGAAGATTCGGATATGGAAAGGTACTCGTGAGGTCGTAGCCATTGCAATCAAGCGGAAAAACAAGACCGTCATAATAACTGTCTTTGTATTCATATTTGAAA
>JBFZBL010000174.1:0-3832 GCA_041308485.1 Phycisphaerae bacterium
TGTCCGATGGCGGTATCATATTTACAAATAAACGCGATAATCCGGCAACAGGAGCAGGGAATAGTTTGGCAAACTTATACGCCCGATAAGTATCGTATCCACCAAAAACTTCGTCGCCCGCGTCGCCGGAGAGTGATACCGTAACTTTTTGCCGGGTAATCTTCGACAACAGGTACGTCGGGAAAACCGACGAGTCGCCAAACGGCTCATCCATTGCGCCGATTATCTGCTGGATAATATCTTCACTGACGTTCATATATTCGTAATGATGAGCCGTTTTGATATGCTCGGCGACAATTTGCGAAAATTGAAGCTCGTTATATGACTCGTCCTTGAAGCCGATTGAGAAGGTGTCGAAGTCCTTTTTGTTTTTGGCGATTATCGCGGATATGAGCGACGAATCGACGCCGCCCGAAAGGAAACTGCCCACCGGCACATCGGCAATGAGGCGTTTGAGCACGGCATCGGCAAGAATTTCCTCCGCCATTTCGAGCCTGTCATTGACAGCAATATCCTGTCGTTTGGCTATTTCGGCCTCGAGGTCATAATGTTTTGAAATGGTCAGTTTTCTGGTGTTGAGGTCAAAAAGAATGTTGTGGGACGGTTTTAGTTTTCGACAATTTTTGTAAATCGTGAAATCGCCGCCGATGTATTTCTGGTAAAAGAAGAAATTCACGGCCGCGGGGTCTGTTTCAAAAGTGACACTGTGTTTTCTGATTGCCTTAAGCTCCGAGGCAAAAATAAAACGCGAGCCGTCGAAATAATAGTAAACCGGCTTTATACCAAACCTGTCACGCGAGATAAACAGCGTCTGTTTGTTCATGTCATAAATGCAGAAGGCCCACATCCCATTAAATTTTTCGACGCATTTTTCGCCCCAGCGATGATAAGACGCGAGGATGACTTCAGTATCCGTCCCCGACGTGAAGCCGTAACCAAGAGATTCGAGCTCTTTTCGTATTTCCTGGAAGTTGTAAATCTCTCCGTTGAAAATAATGGCAAGGTTCTGGAAATACATCGGCTGATGTCCCTTTGGCGACAAATCGAGAATCGACAGTCGCGTATGTCCCAGCGAGACCTTGTCGTCGAGATACGTCCCGCGGTCGTCGGGCCCGCGATGCCGCATTGTCTCGGTCATGGCCTCGATTATCCCGTTATCTTTCCAGTTAAAGCCGGCTATTCCGCACACTACTTACTGCTCCTGCTGACCATCTCAGCGTAAACTTCCGTCAGTGTTCTGCTCTCGAATCCGTTCTTAATCATATACTGTAAAATCGACGTCAGCCGATTGAGATACATTTTCTGGCCGAGTTTTGTTCTTACAAAAGGCGTTTTGCCGGGCAGGACCTCCATTGAATGAAACATAAGGTTCAGCGTCGGCGAGGAATGTTTTCTCACAAATTCGTCGACGAGCGATTTCATCTCAAAGACGGTCATATGCGTCGGCCGAAGCCACCGATAATACATCCACCTGTCGGGCAAAAACGGAAACCTCTTTCCCGAAACGGTAATCGGCACCTCCAAAATTTTACCGCTGCCCGGTGAATAATAATCCGTTTGAGAAATAAAATAAGGCTGCTTAGGCGCCCGCGAATGGTCGGGACCACCATAACTTCGCCAGTCCGTATCAGGCGTTACCGAGCTGTCGACTTTGTAGCCCAGCTTTTCCAGCGCCTTTATCGTATCCAAATCCGCACCGTATCTGGCTGCCCTGTAAGATACGGGCCTGACGCTTAATTTCATCTCAATCAGCTCGGTCAGATTTTTTATTTTCGCCGATTCGACTTCGGTATCGTATGCGAAACATGGGAATTCATCACTGACGGTTCCGGAAATATCCTCGTGCTTTCTTTGCGGCTCGATGTATTCGCTGTGCAGATGTGTCCCTGTCTCGGCGCCGCGTCTGATTTCATCTTTCAGTATCCGGCAGCAGTGGTCATTTTCGACCACCTCCGGCGAAACGAAATAGACCGGCTTTATGCCGAAGTTGTCCCAGATGGGCCTGAGGATTGAAGGGATGCCGAAAGTTACGGATTCGAAGGTCAGCGGCCGCGAGCGCTTCCAGTGCACGTCGCAATCCGGCTCAGTATCTATCGTTACGCAAATAATTCCTGGCATTTTGTTTTCGCCGGCTATTTTTGGCCGAGAACCCTCTGATAAAGTTTTATATAACCATCCGCCACTTTGCCCCAGCCGAAATTTTGCGCCTGTCTTCTCGCCGCTATGCACATAGTTTTATACTGCTGCCGATTGCCTGCCAGCCTGATTACGGCCTCAGCGAGCGATTCCGCGGAGTCATTTTCAACAATAATACCGTTATCCGAAATCAATTCTTCCAGGCCCTCGCACCGCGTGGTTATAATCGGCAGGCCCGACGCCATGGCTTCAAGCATCGCGTTGCTCATCCCCTCCTGCATAGTGGCACTGATGTATATATTGTTCTGCCGATAAACATCCGGCATTTTGTCTACTCCGACTCTGCCGGCAAATTTGATGATGCCGCCTAATTTCCTTTGTTCCGCCAACTCTTTGAGCTGCCTGGCCATCCCGCCGCCGCCGGCTATTCTCAGGCCGACATCAACACTTTTTTTACTTAATATCTCTACGGCATCGATGAGCATCTCGATTCTCTTGGTTGCCGATAATCTCCCGACGGTTACCAGCCTGAGTTTGGCCGGCGATTCACCGGGCGGGGCCGGATAAAACCTGTCCAGGTCAACGCCGTTTGGAATAACATCGATATTCACCGAAGGCAAAAATCCCATCGCCCTGGTCTTGAGGCCTTCGCTGCACGCCACAAGCGCCGAAGCCCTTCTCCAGATTCGTTTCAACACCGGCCCGAAGAGCTTGTATTCGAACCGCAGCCGGACGTTGCCGCCCGGAACGTCGGAGCCGCGAAGCGAAATGATATACGGGAGCTGATTCGCCGTCCCGCAGCACAGCCAGCCCGTAGGCAGCCCAAAAAAGGCGTGAACCAGGTCGTATTTATTTTCCTTTATCAGCCGACGATACGTCCACCGTGCTTTTACGAGCCATTCCACGACTTCAATCTTATGCCAGTGATGAAGGTTTTTTTTGTGAACGCCGACTTTGTAAATTGTGATATTGTCCGACAATTTTTCGACATAAGACCCCGGTTTGGGGCCGGAAGTTACCACGTCAACAATGACGTCATTTCTTATGGCATACTGTTTGAGTATGGCCAGATGGGCCTTGCCCGCTCCGCCGCCGATGGGCGGAAACTCGTAATTGAGCATCATAATCTTCATTTTACGGCTGGTTTCCTGTCGTCAGTTTTCTCGATAATGACCGTCATAAACATGCCCAGCAGGTTATTAGCCGGGCTAAGCAGGTATTCTAACGCCCTGACCGCCGGATATGCAAACCCCGGCATCAGCTGCCGCAGGGTCAATCCCCCGCTTATCAGGTAACGCATCGGTGTATGATTGCGCAGCGATACAACCCTCAGCCGGGGGAATTCATGCTCAAACACTGACCTGTCGCGGACAAAAATCATCCACGGTATCGCGCCGTTGGCCTGCGAAAGCGGCCCCGTCTTTGAAAGCTCCCAGCCGCCTTTCGGGTCAAACCATTCGTGATGAAAGTTTTTAAAAATAAACCTTGCCCAGAGAGTATTGGCCGGCTCAATCATAACTATCCTGCCGGCAGGCCTGAGGCATCGGTCCGCCTCGGCGAAAAACTTTCTCGGTTCATCGATATGGTGCAGCACGTCTAACATAAAACACGCATCCACACCCGAGTCCTCAAAAGGCATATCCGTCGCCGAAAAAACCTTGTCAACGTCAACACCACTTAGAATATCGGAAGTTAT
>JBFZBL010000175.1:0-3637 GCA_041308485.1 Phycisphaerae bacterium
TTTATTCCTGACCGTCGTCATTATCACAGTATTTGCACAAGTCGTCGGATTTGGTTTTGTCGATTACGATGACCCTTTCTATGTACCCGGAAATCCTCAGGTTCTCGCGGGGTTGTCCTGGGACGGCATTAAATGGGCATTTACAACGATGCACGCGGGCAACTGGATTCCGCTTGTATGGATATCCCTCATGCTTGACAGTTCTATCTTCGGGACATGGGCAGGCGGATTTCATTTAGTAAATGTTGTGCTTCATATCGCCAATTCAATTCTGTTATTTTTGGTTTTGAAACGATGCTCAAAAGCAATTTGGGCGAGTTTTTTTGTGGGTGCGCTTTTTGCTTTGCACCCGCTGCATGTTGAATCGGTTGCCTGGGTGACTGAGCGGAAGGATACGCTGAGCACGCTGTTCTGGATGCTGACGATGCTGGCGTATTTGCGGTATGTTGAAATCCCGACGGCCAGGCGATACGTGATTGTCTGTGCGGTTTTCTTGATGGGACTGATGTCCAAATCGATGCTTGTGACGCTGCCATTTGTGCTTTTGCTGATGGATTACTGGCCTTTGAAGCGTCTTTGGCCTGAAGAGAAAAAAAATGGCATTGCGGTCGGTCGAGTGCTGTTTGAGAAGTTACCCCTGTTTATTTTGTCGGGATTGATATGTGTTGTTACTGTTATCGCTCAAAAAGGCAGCGGTGCGGTATCAAAAATAAATTCAGTACCTTTAGGTCCGCGAATCAGCAATGCTTTGGTTTCTTACTGTGAATATATATTAAAAATGTTATGGCCGGTTGACCTGGCGGTCTTCTATCCTCATCCCGTAAACGCGATTGCACGGTGGAAAGTTATTTTGTCTCTGGTTGTTTTGTTATCGATTACGATTGCGGTGATATTACTGCGGCGGCGCCGTTATCTGCTCGTCGGCTGGTTCTGGTATTTAGGGACATTGGTTCCTGTCATAGGACTTGTGCAGGTTGGGGCGCAGTCACTGGCCGACAGATATACCTATATACCGCTGACAGGAATATTTATTATGCTTGTCTGGCTTGCCGGTGACATGGCGGCCCAAAAGCGGCCGAGACAGATTCTCGTTGGTTTGACGGGGGCAGCGATTATAGGTGTGCTAGCGTCAGTCACATTTGTGCAGGTTGGATACTGGCGCGATACGCTTACGCTGTTTGAGCATTGTGCTGCGATAACAGCAGACAATGTCACCGTGCACAAATACCTCGGCGTCGGTTTTGCGAAAAAGGGTGATTACGAAAAGGCCCTGCACGAGTTTAAGGAGTCACTGCGATTCGAGCCGGATGATGCTCGAACATACTACAATATCGCTCTGATGCTGGTAAAGCTGGACAGGAATGACGAGGCGATAGATAATTTTCGCCGGGTTGTCGAGATCGACCCAGGCAATATTGATTCGAATTTCAATCTGGCTGCTTTGCTGGCGAACAAGGGATTGCTTGATGAGGCAATCGAGCAGATGCGAAAGACAGTGAAATTGGCTCCGGCGGATGCCGCAGCGCGATGTGACCTGGCCGGGATGCTGCTGCAAAAAGGAAAAGCTGACGAAGCGATAGCTGAATATCAGGAGGCGTTGAAAATTAATCCAGCTGACCAGAATGCCATAAGCGGCCTGGAAAAAGCTCATGCCTTGCCAAAGTAAAATTGCTTCAGACGTTAATCCCGCAAACTGTTTTTAGCCATGTTTTAGCCATCAGGTGCGTCCCCGCGACCGTGGGATGAACGCCGTCAGTTGCCCAGTACTTAGGCGGCGCGATTTCAACCGCCTTATCGAACGCAGACTGAAATGGGACAAAAATAGCTTTGAATTCGCTGGCCACTTTTTTGGCTGCTTCACGATAACCATCGAAAGCGGGAAACCATTTTTCATTTACCGAACCGCACTTTAAAACAAATTGTTCGCATATTACCAACGCGACATCGGGCAGCGCCTTTTTCGTCCGCTCGAGCAATGCGCGGTAATCATTCTGATATGTTTCCACTGTACCCTTGTAGCCGCCATTTAGTGTATGCCAGAAATCGTTAACCCCCACGAGGATGCTGAGTAATCCTGGTTTTAATTCAATGCAGTCTTTGTCCCATCTTTCGGCGAGTTGGAAGACCTTGTTACCGCTGATGCCGCGGTTGTAGATATATGGTTTCATATTCGCGTATTCATCGAGCAGTGCGCCGGCCGCAAGCAGCACGTAACCGGAACCGAGACATTGCGAATCATTTGGAGCGTTTTCCTTGCTGCGTGTCCTTCCCGAGTCGGTGATAGAATCGCCCTGGAAGAGTATGACTTTGTTTGGCTCGGTCAGGGTGAACGGTCTTTTGGCTGAGGCTTGTATGGCCGAGCAGCCGGATGACGATAGAAGCGTTGAAGCAGTTAATCCAGCCGTTGCCGCAAGCGTTGCCTGCTTGAGAAATTTGCGTCTGTCATTACGAGTAACGTTTGATATTTTTTCGGCCATTGCAATTCTCCTTAATCTTTGATACCGAGGTCGTCTTTTGTCAAAAGCGACTCGAATTTGTATCCCGCCGCGGTGATATTTTCGCTCGCGCCCTGTTTGCGGTCGATTACCGCGACGATTTTTTTCACCGTTGCGCCCGCCTCAGTAATAACCTTCGCGGCCTCAAGAACCTGTCCGCCTGTTGTGGCGATATCCTCGACAAGCAGCACTACGTCACCTTTATTAAGTTTGCCTTCGACGAGTTTACTTGTGCCGTAGTCCTTTTTGCTGTTGCGGATAATGACCCAGTTCTTACCTGATTCCATTGCTGCTGCTGCTGCGAGGGCGACGCCGCCGAGCTCCGCGCCTGCTATCAGTGTGACATCGCTGCCGACGTGTTTGGCGAATTCCCTGCCTAATTCCTTAAGTATGTCCGGGCAGGTCTCGAAGAGATACTTGTCGAGATAGTATTTGCTTCGCTTGCCGCTTCGGAGAATAAAATCACCTTCAAGATACGCCGTTTCTTTTACGCGTTTGATTAATTCGTTTCTGGTCACTTTACGACTCCTTTATACATGAAGGTCAACTTTTCGGTTTAGCTGCTGTTTATATTTTCTTATCGCGGGTGTCACGATTTCCTTTACGAATTTATCGACCTGATAAGGGGCGAGGCCGACGTAATCCTTCGAATTCATCACCTTTGCAAAATCGACTTTAGCGAAAGCAGGGTCGGCCTTGAGCCGGTTGATGAGGTCGTTGGATTCGCCCAATTGTTTTACCTGTGCAGCGGCTTTGTGCGAGTGCTCCCTTATTTTTTCGTGGATTATCTGCCTGCTGCCGCCCGCCTTGACCGCCGCCATAAGAATATTTTCCGTTGCCATAAAGGGAAGCTCCGCGGCGACGTGCGAGGCGACAACTCGCGGATAAACCACAAGGCCGTCTAATACGTTAGTAAGGATTTCAAGAATGCCATCGACCGCGAGGAACGCTTCCGGTATAACGAGCCGACGATTAGCGGAATCATCTAATGTGCGTTCGAACCATTGCTGCGAGGCGGTCATCGCGGGGCTTGTAGCGATTGACAGGACAAATCTCGATAGTGCGGTGACTCTTTCGCATCGCATCGGATTGCGTTTGTAAGCCATAGCGGATGAGCCGACCTGTGATTTTTCAAACGGCTC
>JBFZBL010000176.1:0-7784 GCA_041308485.1 Phycisphaerae bacterium
CGAAAAAATGACGGGCTTCGTTTTGATGACAATTTGCCGGGATTTCATCTTTATGGAACCGATATGGCGCTTTCGGCGATAAAGGCCGGTCATGGCGCTTATGTGTTTGATGCCCCGGTAATACACAATAGTATATGGCGCAAGAAACTCGGGTTCTCTTATTGTGCTGCATATCGATACATGCAACACAAGTGGAGGCAGGAGTTGCCGGTTTACACACTTGTTCTGCCGATAAAATGGTCTTTATGGCCATTGGTACGAAACTGGTGCAGAGAAAAAAAGAAGTGGCTGGTTAGACAATTTAAGCCGATGCCGCCCAGGATTCGATATCCTGCACCTTCACGCATGGCTCAAAAGCTTGGTTACGAATATAACGGTTAATATCAGAGCAGTTAGAAGAATGTGGCTTAATGGTAAATAGTTCCGTTAAAAAAAAATCGGTTGCGGCTGTTGTGGACAAAAAAATATGTTGTGGCTGCGGTGCCTGCACAGTTATTTGTCCGAAGTTCTGTATCGACCTTATTTATGGTCAAAGGTACAACTATCCCCAGATTAATACGGGAAAGTGCATCCAGTGCGGGAAGTGTCTCAAGGTGTGTCCCAGTGCGTTCCTCCTGAAGGGGACAAACCCTGGATTTAGTGATGAACCCACCAGGGAATCTTATGATTGCTGGCTGATTCATTCGAGAGAGGACAGTGTCCGTCTCGATGCCTCTTCGGGCGGCTTTATAACAGGCACACTTCTGCACTTGATGGACAAGGGTCTTGCTGATGGCGGAATTGTTGCGAGGTGTCAGGGAAATAATCCCCTCGTGGCCGAGTCTTTTATCGCCACTGACAGAGAAGCTCTTCTTAGTGCCAGGGCCTCAAAATATGCCCCTGTTTCAAGCTGCACTGTTCTTGCCGAGGTTCTGAAACGCACCGGCCGTTATGTGTTTGTTGGGACTCCCTGTATGGTTGAAGCTCTTACAAAGCTTCAGGAACATTTGCCGAAGCTTCGCGACCGGATCATTCTTAAAATAGCGCTGGTTTGTGCCGGTATGGCGTCTCGTTTAAGCACAAGGGCATATATAGAAGGAGAAGGCAAGGTCAACATTGCGGATGTCCGTCGTATTTGTTACCGCGGTAATGGCTGGCCCGGACGTTTCAGGGTTTTTGGGGAAAACGATAAAATTTTGATGGATCGTCCACTTCTCGGCGGTTCGCTTATTCACCTTGTTCCTCGTGACCATTACCTGCGGTGCTGGAACTGCCTGGACCATTGGGGCCATTTTGCTGATATCGTGGTCTCAGATCCTTGGACTGAGGAAATGGTTAAAACTGAACAAAAAGGTCGTTCAGCGATTATGGTCCGAACCGAAATAGGCAGAAAAGTTGTTGTTTCGGAAATTTCGACTGGTGATATGATAGCTGATGCCATTACAGTGAAGGATATGCTTGGCTACAACAAGCATCTTATAATCGGTTCAAAGCATCCGCGACACGGTTGGATGTCGGCGTACCAGGTGATATTTGGCGGGCGGTTGAAATATCTGCCGGCTCTTATATTGAATTTAATACGAACAAAAAAAATCGGTTTGAAAACAACTATTAAATCTCGTCTTAGCAGCCGGTACTACTATTAGTATAACTTCGACATTGTAAACTATGGAAGGTGTTACACTTTTAATTGCAGTTGTCGGTTCTATAGCGGTACTTTTCTTGCGGCCTCCGTATGCCTTGGCTGCTTATGTTGTCTCGCTGCTTTGGTTTCCTGACTATCTCAGAGTAAGTATCGGCACCATAGATATGTCCGTCGGTAGGATTATTGTCGCATTTTTATTGCTACGGTGCCTGCTTGATGAGCAACTTAGGAAAAAGTTTGTATGGTCTTCACTTGACACCTGGGTTTCATCCACTATCGGGGCAATTGTTTTTGTGTATTGTATTGCGTGCGGTTTGTCCGGTAATGCTATAGAAAACCGCTGCGGCTTGATAATGGATACATTTTTTGCCTATATTGCAGCGCGTTTGATTATCATCGACAAAGAGGGGCTGGTGCGTTTTATCAAAATTACAGCCCTGTTTCTTGCACCTCTTGCTATTTATGGTATGGTTGAAACAGTCACCGGCTGGCAACCATTTTATCAATTGACTCAATTTCGTAGCTGGCGTCCTAATGAAATTGCGGCCGGAAACATGCTTTCAACAGATGCCAGATGGGGATTAACAAGGGCTATAGGACCCTTTAGTCATCCAATTCTATTTGGCAGTTGCTTTGTTATGTTTTTGCCTGTTGTCTGGGCATTAAGACGTCGGGGTGGAAAATGGCGCAAGATGGCTTACCTGATTTCAGCAATAGTTATTTTAGGTGCCCTTAGCAGTATGTCCAGCGGTCCATGGGGGATGCTGGTTGTGGTAGTTTTTTGTTTAGCGATGGAAAAGTATAAGCGATGGACTAAACATATTATTGTGTTAATTGTAGCGTTATGCATTTTAACGGTAATTATAAGCAACAGGCCTTTGCATCGTGTCATACTTTCCTACATAAACTTGGGCAAGGGTGATTGGTGGCAGAGGGCACGGCTCATCGATGCAGCTATAGATACTTTTGGTCAGTGGTGGTTGACCGGGTATGGTGATAAGGATCCGGGATGGGGCAGCAGGGAAGGCGGCTATTTTTGGGGTCATTTTACAGATGTTAACAATGAGTTTATCCTGTACGGCGTCTATGGCGGGGTCTTGGCTATGATTGGCCTGTGCGGAGTATTTGTAACGGTATTTAAGGGGCTTGTATCTGTCGGCAGACGGACAAATGATGTCGAGTTGAAATCCTTATATTGGTCTATGGGTTGTTCCCTGGTAGGCGTGATTGCCGCTTGGCAGGGTGTCAGCTTTTTCGGGCAGTCCAACGCTCTTTTTTACTCACTTTTAGGAGTGATTGGTTCATCATCAGTCATGAAAACTACAGGTAAAGCAGGTATTGAACGATTCCCTTAGATATTATGACGATAAGCTTGTCTCAGTTCATTCTTAAAGAAGCTTAATTGAAAGAAATTAAGTTTTAATAGCATAAGGTTTGTTCCTATGGACATTTTCTTTTTCGAGGCATTTAGTGAGGAAACCGATATGATCCGGCGTTTTTTGCCGACTGATCTGAACGCCGGTTTTACGGACAAAACGATTCAGGAATACGGCCGAGACGTCCCTGCCGGGATAATCAGTGTGCGGACGCAATCGACTATCCCTGCCGATTGGCAGGACAAACTCTCGGCGATACTTACCCGGAGTGCCGGTTTCGATCATATCACACGCTATCTGAATGAATGCTCGGCGGATATTCCGTGTGGCTATCTGCCAGTTTACTGCCAGCGTGCGGTCGCCGAGCAGGCGATGATGCTGTGGATCGCCCTGTTGCGAAAATTGCCAATGCAGATGAATAACTTTTCGGATTTTGAACGTAACGGACTTACGGGAAGAGAATGCAAAGGCAAAACCTTGATGGTTGTTGGTGTCGGTAATATCGGCCACGAGATCGCGAGCATAGGCAAGGCCCTGGAGATGAAAGTACTTGGAGTCGATATTGTAAAAAAACATTCAGACATCGAATATGTCACGATCAACAAGGGACTTTCAAAGGTGGATGTTATTGTTTGTGCGATGAATCTTACGCAGAACAATATTGGATATTTTAATTATGACATGCTGAAAAACACAAAAGCCAATGCTCTGTTCATTAATATTGCACGCGGTGAGCTTTCGCCTGCTGGTGATATACTAATGCTATTGCGGGAGGAACGCTTGGCAGGTGTGGGTATGGATGTGTATAACCATGAGAGTGAACTGGCAGTATCTTTAAGAGCGCATCAGCCGAGCGTTGATGCGGAAGTAAAAGCAACACTTGAATTAGCGAAACTGCCGCAGGTTATACTTACACCGCACAATGCCTTTAACACATGTGAAAGTGTTGAAAGAAAAGCCAAGCAAAGCATCCGGCAGATAAACCACTATTTAAGACACGGCAGGTTTCTATGGCAAGTGCCAGGTATATCAAAGTCATAACCGAATCCTCTATAAGGGTTTTATGTTGGAGTTATTATGAAAGTACTCAGCGTAAAAACGTTAGAAATTGAAACTGTGAAAATAATCAGATTCGCACGTTTTTGCGATCATAGAGGATATTTTACAGAGCATTATAGGAAGAGTGATTTTGCGAATCACCCTGACATGGGGTTTATGAAAGGGGTAGAGTTTGTACAATGTAACGAGAGCTACTCGAAAAAGGGAACGGTGCGGGGGCTGCATTTTCAGTGGAACCCGTTTATGGGCAAACTTGTTCGCACATTGAGCGGCCGGATGGTGGATATAGTTCTGGATATCAGAAAAGGGTCGCCTACGTTTGGCAAGATAGTTCTTTATGATATGCCTGGGAAAGCAGATGCTGATTATGCGGAGTGGATTTGGGTGCCTCCGGGTTTTGCTCACGGAAACTTCTTCACGGAGCCAACTATGATTGAGTACTTCTGCTCAGGACAATATAGCCAGGGGTGCGAGGCGGGTGTATCACCACTGGCGACGGATATCGACTGGTCATTGTGTGATACAGGGTTGAAAAAATTGTTTGATGATACCGTTGCTGCCGGACTTTTGATTACAGACAAGGACAAAAGTGGTTTTTCAGTGCATCAGTGGGTAAAATCCTTGAATAGCGAACAATTCATATATGGGCAATTGTGACTGCCGACGCGAGGTGTACTATGGTTGACTGGTCAAAGGTGATATTTACGGGAGGCAGCGGGCTGCTGGGCGGTGAATTTAAGCGTCTATTACCGTCTGTCCGATATCCATCTTCAAGCGAGTTTAACGTCGCCAATTTCGCACAGATGAGAGAATACGTCCGGGCAAATGGCTGTGAAATATTGATTCACGCCGCCGCGTTTACATCAGCGCCGCTTGTGGACAAAAACCCGCTAAAAGCGCTCGATGTGAACATTATTGGCACGGCAAACGTCGTAAAACTTTGCGATGAGTTTTGTTCACGGTTGATTTATATATCGACGGATTACGTGTTCAATGGCGAAAAGGGCGATTACAGTGAAACCGACTCGGTCTATCCGGTTAATAAATATGCCTGGTCCAAGCTCGGCGGTGAGTGCGCGGTAAGAATGTATGACAACTCTCTGATTATACGCACTTCTTTCGGCCCGAACATTTTTCCCTATCAAAAGGCGTTTGTTGATCAATGGACAAGCAGGGAAAGTGTTTCTGTTGTAGCACGGAAAATCGTCTCGCTGATTAATTGGGATATAACAGGCGTTATACACGTCGGTGGAAAAAAGAAAACGGTTTACGAATACGCAAAAGGACTGGATGAATCGAAGGAGATTGGGAAACTGTCCCTTAAGGATGTTTCCTTTGTCGCACCGGCAGACACATCGCTTAATTGCGACAGATTCCGTGAATTGACAGGACAATAATAGCCAAATTGAAGGAGCCAGGAATATGAAATTACTAATTGCAGGCGGAGCCGGCTATGTCGGTTCGAAGCTGATACCAATGCTGCTCGAACGGGGATACGGGGTGGACGTTGTGGACCTTATGTGGTTCGGCAACCACCTGCCCAAAGAGGTAGGAATCGTTCAAAAGGACCTTTTCAAGTGTCAGGAAGAGGACCTGCGTCCATATGAGCAGATAATATTTCTTGCGGGTTTGTCGAACGACCCGATGGCCGAGTTTTCGCCATCCCTTAATTTCGTTTTTAATGGGGCTCTTCCCTCTTATCTGGCGTTTACCGCGAAAAAAGCAGGAGTTAGAAGATTCATTTATGGCTCATCTTGTTCGGTTTATGGATATACCGTCAATGAGTTATATAACGAAGAAAGCCCGGTTACATGTGGATACCCATATGGGATTTCGAAATTACAGGGCGAGCGAGGTGTCTTGCAGATGCAGGACGACAAGTTTTCGGTGATTGCTTTACGCAAGGGAACAGTGTGCGGTTACAGTCCGAGAATGCGGTTTGATTTGATTGTCAATACAATGTTCAAGGCGGCGATGGTTGACCGCCAGATAACAATCAACAATCCTTCTATCTGGCGGCCCATTATAGATATCCGTGATGCGGCGGCGGCATATACCAGAGCGATACAGGCGGATTATTCTCTCAGCGGCGTATTTAACGTGACATCGGGCAATTATACGGTTGGTCACGTTGGAGACCTTGTCAAATACGAGGTGGAAAAACTCACAGGCAACAGGGTGGACATAACGCTCAAAAACATCGCCGATTTCAGAAACTACAAGGTCACAATTGACAAGGCAAGAACCTATCTCGGTTTTCAGCCGCAGTATACTATCGAGGATATTGTCGCGGATTTATTCGAACACAAGTCCAGTTTCGAGAATTACGACAAGGATGAATATTACAACATAAAAGTTTTCAAAAAAATGAACCTGCATTGATGCCGGCTTGAACAATTCTGAATTTGACGGAGATTTATTTCTAAAATGGATGTCTCAATAATTATTGTTGCTTGGAATGTTAAGGATTTGCTGCGGGACTGCCTGAAGTCGGTTTATGAGCAGACAAAAGGCGTCGAATTTGAGGTTGTCTATGTAGATAACGCCTCTAAAGATAGCAGCGTCGAGATGGTGGCCGCGGAGTTTCCTGCCGTAAAAATTATAAAAAACGAGCAGAATATGGGGTTCATTAAAGCCAATAACCAGGCGATACCCCATTGCCGGGGCAGATATGTTCTGCTGCTTAATTCGGATACGGTAGTTTTGGATAATGCTATCGGAAAAACGGTCAAGTTTGCCGATGCCCATCCTGAAGCAGCGGTGGTTGGTTGCAGGGTTCTGAACCGTGACAGGACATTGCAGCGTGCTTGTTTTATGTACCCTTCGATTTTGAATACATTTCTTGCGGCGACTTATTTATACAAGATATTTCCCAAAAGCAGGTTCTTTGGGCGTGAACGGATGACTTGGTGGACCTTTGACGAACCTAAAAACGTGGAAGTTGTTTGTGGTTGTTATTCGCTGGTGCGCAAAACGGCCATTGAACAGGTTGGGGTAATGGATCCGACTTATTTTGTATATGGAGACGATCCGGACTGGTGTTACCGGTTTTCCAGGGTTGGGTGGGAAGTTATGTTCACACCCAGTGCCGAGATTATTCATTATGGCGGTCAGAATACGAGGCAGATGGCAAGAAAGTTTCGCTGGCAATTGCTTGGTAGCAGGCTGATTTTTATGAAGCTGCACGGCAATCACTGGACTTTTCCGTTGGCTTGTCTATCAACGTCGCTGTTCTTTTTTCTAAGAATACCATATTGGCTTGTGTTGGGTACAATATCAGGCAGGAATCGCAAAGAGGCTTTTGAAACGGCCGGCACCTGTTTTTACGGAGGATTATTTTGTTTGTTTGACTGGAAGCGGCTGCTGATGAACCGGGATGTTGTGAAAGATAAGTTGTAAGGCGTCAGGGTTTTGTTGGATATCTAATGGGTTTTCCAGCTCGTTGTTTTCTCTGCCTCAGAAATCCATGTAGTCAGAAACACTGATTCCTGTTTTTATTGTTTTTGCTGGAATCCCAACTGCGCAGCAATTGTCAGGAATGTTATCTATAACTACAGCATTGGCTCCAATCACGCAGTTATCACCTATGGATATGGGCCCTATTATGCGTACTCCTGTGGAAATCAGACAATTATTTCCAATGGTGGGGAGTATTGGCTGCTTATTGGTTCCGCCTATTGTGACGTTTGAACCGATGTAAACATTATCACCGATTACGGCTTTAT
>JBFZBL010000177.1:0-3408 GCA_041308485.1 Phycisphaerae bacterium
AGAGGCGGACTGCGCCATATTTTTTGCGAAATAGGTGATAACTATGTCTGCCCCTGCCCGTTTGATGGCGGTGAGGGTTTCGAGCATCGCGGCGTCTTTGTCAATATGCCCCGCCGAGGCAGAATCGTGAATCATCATATATTCGCCGGAGACGTTGTAGGCGGCAATGGGACAATCGAAACGCTGTCGGGCACGGTAAATTATGTCGAGATACGGCAAGGCGGGCTTGACCATAATAATATCAGCCCCCTCTTCGATATCGAGGGCGATTTCGGCTAATGCCTGGCGGGCGTTGGCGGGGTCCATCTGGTAGGTCTTGCGGTCGGTAAGACCAGTTGAGGCATCCGGCGCAGATTCGGCTGCGTCCCTGAACGGGCCGTAAAAAGCCGAGGCAAATTTTGCGGCGTAAGACATAATCGCGACATCGGGGAAGCCGTTTTTTTCGAGGGCTTCGCGAATCGCCTTTACCCGGCCATCCATCATATCCGAGGGGGCAACGATATCCGCTCCCGCCTGTGCGTGCGATAACGCAACTTTGGCGAGCAATTCTATTGTCGAATCGTTATCGACCTTGCCTGTCCTGAGCGAAGTCGAAGGGCCGTCTTTGATTACGCCACAGTGGCCGGTGCTTGTGTAGGCGCAAAGGCAGACATCAGTAATGACAACGAGCCGGGGGACAGCTTTTTTAATCTGGCGAACCGCCGATTGCACAGCACCATCTTCGGCCCATGCCTCGGAGCCGGTCTTGTCTTTTTTATCCGGCAGGCCGAAAAGTAAAATCGCGGGAATGCCGAGTTTTGCGACTTCCTCTGCTTCTTTGACAACAGTATCGGGCGAGAAATGGAAACAATCCGCCATTGATTCGATTGGCTCTTTTAACTTATTGCCCTTGCGGACAAAAAGCGGATAAACAAGGTTATCAACGCTGACGGCCGTCTCGCGAACCAGCCGACGCATTGATTCGCTGCATCTTAGCCGACGCATCCTATTATTTGGAAATGCCATAATCGCACCTTAATCAATTGATTATTGTTAATTGATTATTGATTATTTATCTGCCGGAATCAATCCTTGACTCGTCCGAAACCTGTTATAAAATACCTGCTTGAAGCAAAAATTGAAAGACCTTTTCAGTATTACAAAATAAGGGAGACGAGTATGTTCGAAGAGCAATCACAGCAGGAGGTATCCTCATTATCAACAGTCAGAGTAGTTCTTGCGATAATTCTTATCGCCCTGGCGATACCATTAGGCATCTGGGTGCTGACTATCGTTAATGGCGTAATCAACGATACAAAAACCCCGGCGATACTGCAGGTCGTAAATCCAAACGGGAACAAGCCGGTTTATATAGAAACACCAGCCGGCAAAACCGAGCTTCCTTCGCAACTATTTACCGTCATGTCTTATATGGTACTCTGTTTCTTTCTGTTTATTCCAACAACCATCACTATAGCCCTTATCAAAAGCAGTGTTGCGCTGCTTAACCCGGATTTGAAAAGCCAGCTGCGGGATCTCACTAAATTCATTAAGACATCCATTGCCCCGAAACAGTGACAGCTATTTATGATTTATGAATTATGATTTATGATTGATTAGCCGCTTACCTGTTTCAATCCGATTTCTTCATCAGTAAGGTAACAGGCCGGCTCAAGAAGCCAATTTTTATCAGCGGGGTCGGGGCCGAGGAAGCGGAAGTTGCCTTTGCACAAATCAAACCATTTGCACTTGAGGCAGCGTTTGTCTGCAAACTTTGATTTATTGCGGAGCTTTTGCAGTACCGGCTCATCGGGATTGGTCCAGATTTGTTTGAAGGTCTTCTGCGTAACGTTGCCTAAGGGGTAATTTCGCCAGAACTGGTCGGCGTAAACGGAGCCATCCCAGCCGACTGAGGAGATTTTTTCGCCCACGCGGTTGCCGCCATTAGATAAAAGAAGTGATTTCTGCTGGTCGATATTTTTCCCCTGCTGCTGCATTTTTACGAGCAGATACGGCCCATCGGCGTGATTGCCGACAGTGAGGACCTCATCGAGAAGACCTTTGGCGACAAAGTCGGCGGCGCGCTCTAAAATTGTGTCCATAACCTGCCGGGTGTCGGCCCTTGAAACCGCCTGCGACTCAATATCTTTTGCCCTGCCCGTTCTGATGAGGTGATAAAAACAAACGCGTCTTACGCCGTTATCCCTGCAGATATCGAAGACGGCGGGAACCTGCTCTTTATTAGAATTACTGATTGTAAAGCGCAGGCCCGTCCGCAGATTCGCTTTTCTGCAGTTTTCGAAGCCGGTCATAGTCGCTTTGAAGCAGCCGCTTGTCTGGCGGAAACGGTTGTGAAATTCTTCGGGGCCGTCGATTGAAATCCCGACGTAACTGACATTCGCCTCGGCGAGTATTTTGGCTGTGTCACCGTCGATGAGCGTGCCGTTAGTGGAGATGACTGAACGCAATCCGATGCGTTTTGCCTCGGCAAGCAGTTCAAATAAATCGGGACGAAGAAGCGGCTCGCCGCCTGAGAACAGCAGAACGGGGGCATTTACTTCAAGGACATCACTGAGAAGTTTTTTTGCCTGGTCGGTGGAAAGCTCGATATCCCGACGAGTGGAATCGGAGGCGGCGTAGCAGTGCAGGCAGCGGAGATTGCAGCGAGAGGTGCAGTTATAAACAACGATGGGGCCGACGGAATCTCTTTTGCCGTAGCGTAAATGGTCGGATTGTCCGGCGAGGCCGCAATATAATTTCGATACGTTTATCATTTAGTCGTTCGCAATTCGTATTGTTCGATAGCGGCAATTAAGCCTTCGAAAGTATGCTCAGAGGCCTCGACATCTATTTTCACGCCAAGCTCGGCAAGTTTTTTCGATGTAACCGGGCCTATTGAGGCGACCTTGGCATTTTTGGATTTTACGAAATCAGCCCCAACTTGTTCAAAGAAGCACGTCGCGGCAAACGGACTTGCGAAGGTCAGCCAGTCAATCGGCTTTTCGGAAAGCGATTTCAAATCACAGAGATTTTTTTCGTGGGTATAGACAGGAACATCATCAACCGATGCACCGGCAGCTTCGAGTAATTGAGGCAAATCATCAGATGCGATTAGTGAGCGCAGAAGAAGAACTTTTTTATCACGAAGGTTCGTAAATGCGACAAGACCTTCGGCGAGGTCTTTACTGGTAAAGGCATCTGGAACGAAATCGGCCTTGATGCCGAAGGCAGCAAGCCTCTCGGCAGTCCGGATGCCGATGGCAGCGATTTTGGCTGAACCGAAGACACGGGCATCTTTATTTAGTTTTGCCAGCGCGTCGAAGAAGGTTTCTACACCATTGCAGCTGGTGAAGATTATCCAGTCATAAAATTTAATTTGGGCAAGAGTTTTTATAAAATCGCTCGAATCTGTAAGGATTTTGATTTTAG
>JBFZBL010000178.1:0-14268 GCA_041308485.1 Phycisphaerae bacterium
ATAGAAAGCGAAGTCGCCGACGGCAAAAACAGCGTAATACTCCAGCAGGTTACCAACGGCGTCACTGTAAGAATGGCCGTGCTTTTCTTGGTCAATCAGGCCGCAGCTCAGCCGATCGGGGATATAACTTTATAAAAATCAGGGAGGACAAGTAAAATGAGCACGCTCAAAGGATACATAGTGGCAGCGGCTGTGCTGTATGCCGGCATAGCCTGGGCGGGCAATACACTGGAAAATAACGGTGTATTGTCGGATGTAACCGTCTATCGCGGACAGGCAATGGTCATACGAACCCTTGATATAGATTTGCCGGAGGGCAGCTCGGAAATAATCGTCGGCAAATTGCCCAACAAACTTATCCCTGACTCACTTAGTGCACAGGCCCCGGAAAGCGTTACTGTCTCCAGTGTCCGATACCGGGAGAAAAAAGCCGGCGAAGACACACGCCAGGAAGTAAAAGACCTCGAAGCGAAAATCGAGCAGGTGCAAAACGACCAGTATCAGACCAGAAGAAACCTTGAGATAGAAGAATGGATGTGGGCAAGATTCTCCCGATTCTGGGACCTGCCGCAAGGTATCGGCTCGCCGGACCAGAATCACCCGTCGCTTGGGCCACAGGACCTCGAAAAGCTGGCAGGTTATCTCGAAAAAAGAAGTATGGAGTGGCATCAAAACCGCGTGAAAGACGAGTTCAAACAGAAGGATATCGAAAAAGAACTTGCTGAACTAAATAAAAAACTGCATGAGCTCAAAGGGCAAGTCAACGCCTCCGAAAAGCAGGCCGTCATCAGCGCCACGAGTAACCGTAAAGGCAAAGCGAAAATCAAACTGAGCTATATCGTCGAAGGAGCAAACTGGTATCCGCAATACAACATTCGCGCACAGACGGCCAAAGGAGCCGCCTCAATAGAATATAACGCGCTGGTCTTTCAGGCCAGCGGCGAGGACTGGAACGATGTCTCTGTGAAATTATCCACGGCGCTGCCCGCGATGGTGGCTGCGTCTCCGGCTGTTGAGCCGATGAAAGTTAAACTTGGCAGCCCGACCCCGATTATTGTCGGTAGTGAAGCCAAACGTGAAGCTGGTTACGGACTTGCTGCTACAGCCAAAGACAAAGATGCGTTAATGGACCTCAGCCAGCAGGTGCAGGCGTATGAAGGACAGCGCCGGGAAGCTGCCGCCAAAGGAAAAATGGCTGAATCATCGCTAAATCAGGCCGCAGTAAGCAATCAGATGCTTGAATTACATGCAGACCGCGAAGCAGCGCAGGTCATCAGGACCCAGACGAGAAAAATCTCCCGTATTGAAGGCGTAAGCGTCACATACGATATACCCGGCCGGCTGTGGGTACCCAGCAAAACAGAACAGCAGCTTGTTAATATCGTCTCTTTCGAGAGCAAAGCCGACTTCATAACCGTCGGCACCCCCATCCTGACCGATTATGCGTATGTTGAAGGCAGCATATCAAACGACAGTGACATAATTCTGCTCGCCGGGCCTGCCAATATGTATCGTGACGGCGAATTCGCCGGCAAAGGCCAGATTGACCTCGTCACCAAAGGCGAAAAATTCACAACCGGCTTCGGGGTGGACAGCCAGATTCGAATCAGCCGGGAAATCAAGGACAAAAAGGTCGATACGATGTTCGGAAACCGCGTGGATAAATTCGAATATCGTCTCGCTATAGAAAATTATAAAGGCACAGCCGTTAAACTGCGCCTGTTGGAACGTATACCTTATACCGAGGACACCGGGCTTGAAATAAAAGATTTTGGAACAAACACGCCAATATCCACAGACCAGGATTATGTCAGGACGCTGAAAGACAAGGGAATCCTGAGGTGGGACCTGGAGCTTGCGCCGAATACGGTTTCGGACAAAGCGCGAATAATAACATACGGCTACACTATGAAATATGACAAAGGGCTGCAGATACAGCCGGCTTCAAATCCTGATGTAAGATAACTTTTATGAAACAGGAACTTTTGATAAAAAATGGTCACGTAATCGACCCGGCGAACAAAATCAACAAAAAATGCGATGTGCTGATTGCCGATGAAAAATTCGTCGAGGTCGGACGCGTTAAGAAAACTGTCGCAAATGTTATCGACGCAACAGGCAAACTCGTCGTGCCGGGCCTGATTGACATACACGTTCATTTCCGCGAACCGGGCGATGAGGAAGAAGAAACCATCGCCAGCGGCTCGGCGGCCGCAGTCGCGGGGGGATTTACATCGGTTGTCTGTATGCCCAATACAACACCTCCGATAGAAGATGAAACCGACGTCGAATACATACACCGCAAAGCGAGAAAAGCCAGGAAAACGCACGTTTACACAATGGGTTCCATTACCAAAGGCAGAGAAGGCGTCGAGCTTGCCGAAATGGGCTTTATGGCACAGGCCGGCGCAGTCGGCTTCACCGACGACGGCTCAGGCGTCCAGGATGTCTCGGTTATGCTGCGTGCGCTCAAGTACGCCCAGATGTTCAACGTCGTAATCGCCCAGCACTGCCAGGACGATAAACTCGCCGGCAAGGGCGTTATGAACTCCGGGTACTACTCGACAATACTCGGCCTGCCGGGCCTCGACCCGCTGGCTGAAGAAGCGATGCTCTGGCGAGATATTCAGCTTGTCAAAAAAATCAAGGCCGGAACGGTTCGCTATCACGCGCAGCACATCTCGACCGCCGGCTCCGTCGAACTGATTCGGGCCGCAAAAAAACAGGGCCTGCCCATAACCTGCGAGGCAACACCTCATCATTTGCTGCTGACCGAAAAATGCTGCGCAGAATATGACACCAATTACAAAGTAAACCCGCCTCTGCGAACCGAAAAAGATATCGAGGCATTGAAAGAAGCGATTGCCGACGGGCTGGTTGACGCGTTAGTCACTGATCACGCCCCGCATCTGCAGAGCGAAAAAGAGCTTGAGTTTTTGGCGGCACCGTTCGGACTCATCGGGCTGGAGTGCGCACTGCCGCTTTATATCAAGGCGCTGATTGAGCCGGGAATTCTCGACTGGCCCGGGCTGATTCGCCTGATGGCTGAAAAACCCGCAAAAATCATCGGCGTGGACAAGGGAACAATGTCAAAAGGCAAACAGGCCGACGTAACAATCATCGACCCCGGCGCCGAATACAAAATAGACGTGAGCACCTTCCGTTCAAAAAGCAAAAACTGCCCTTACAACGGATGGCCGGTTAAGGGCAAAGTTGAAAATACAATCGTCGGCGGCGAAATAAGATTTTCTGCGGAATCCTGTCTGCCATAAGTAAGGCAAAATTACGATGCCGGTTATTATCGACGGGCACAATCTGCTGTGGGCCATTCAAAATCCCGATGAAGACACATCAATAACCTATGTCGCAATGTGTCGTGCCCTCGATGCATACTTCGGCCTTACACACGATAAAGCCGAAATAATCTTCGATGGCATCGGCCCGCCCGACAAAACAGGATTTAATAATATATGCAATCTGGAAATTACTTTCTCAGGCCGCAATACTGACTGTGATACCATTATCGAACAAAGAATACTCGACAGCACTGCACCGACGCACCTCACAATTGTCAGCACCGACCGTAAAATCAGAGACGCCGCCTCCGCGAGAAAGGCAGCCTCCGTCCAGTCAGATGAATTCTGGGCCATGGTAACAAAACGGCTCAGCAAACAAAAACGCGGCAAAGAGCCTGCCGAAAAACGCTCAGGCCTCACCGAAAGCGAAACGGCAATCTGGCTCAAAAAATTTGGCTTTGACCGGTAACAATCGAATAAAAAAATGAACGACTCCGATAAAACCAAAGAACAGCTTATCCAGGAAAATGAGCTCCTGCGAACCCTAATAGATTCTTTGCCTGACCGCCTTTACGTAAAGGACGAGAAAGGTCGATTCATTATCTGCAACAAAGCGGTCGCCGAAGATACAGACCTGCCGTTTTCAGGAAACCCGATTGGAAAAAGCGATTTTGATTTATTTGACACAGAATTGGCCGGCAATTTCTATGCGGCCGAGCAGCAAATAATAAAAACCGGCAACCCAATAGTAAACGAGGAAATATTCAGAGTCCGCCGAAAAAACGGGCAATCCAGCTGGGCTTTGTGTACAAAGCTGCCATGGCGCGATAAAAATGGAAAAATCATCGGTATTCTTGGCGCAAACCGCGATATCACAGAGCGAAAACTGGCGGAACTGGCCCTCTATGAATCGGAGACGAGATACAAAGCGATATTCGAAACCGCGAGGGAAGGTATTCTCGTCGCCGATATTGAAACAAAACATTTCAAATACGCCAATCCGGCCATTTGCCGAATGTTCGGATACTCGGTTGAAGAAATGACCAGTTTGGCCGTACCCGATATACACCCAAAGGAACACCTGCAATACATACTGGCTGCGTTCAAGGCTCATACCAAAGATCAAGAGCTGACTTCCCAAAACATACCCTGCCTTCGCAAAGACGGGACTGTTTTTTACGTTGACATCAGCACAACCAACGTCGTGATAGACCAAAAACACTGCAATGTGGGATTTTTTACCGACACAACCGAACGCAAACACGCCGAAGAGGCACTGCGCGAATCCGAAGAAAAATACCGCGGGCTTGCCGAGCGAAGCTCCGATGCGATTTTCATCGTTGACAAAAACGGCTTCCTCACATACGTGTCACCCGCCTGCGAGAATATCTTCGGCTACAAACCCGAAGAAGTGCTCGGAAAACATTTTGAGAATTATGTCGCTGATTCCGAAATTCCGAAAGTTGTAAAAAAGTTCACCGAGAAGCTCAGGGGAAAAAGGCTCGACGTCCTTGACTTCGAATCAAGAAAGAAAAACGGTTCTCAGATATTTATCGAGGTAGGTGCATCTCTGGTTATGCAAAACGGCAAAGTCGCCGGCGTACAGGGAATCGTAAAAGACATTACCGAACGCAAAAAGGCCGAAGAACAGCTTAAAAAAGCGCACGAAGGGCTTGAAACAAGGGTCAAGCAGAGGACCGCTGATTTGGCCAAAGCCGTGGAAAAACTCCAAAAAGAAATCGCCGAAAGAAAACACGCCGAAGCCTCGCTTTGCGAGGCCGAAGTCAGGTTTAGAAGCATCTTCGAAAACACCATCGTCGGACTTTACAGAACTACGCCTGGAGGACGGGTGCTGCTGGCCAACCCTGCACTCATTAAAATGATGGGCTGCCGCTCCTTCAAAGAACTTGCTGCCTTTAACGTCGAAAAAAACGGCTATGACCCCTCAACGCCGCGTTCTATATTCAAAAAACTTATGAAAAAGCATGGCAGGGTCATCGGCCTTGAGTCTGTCTGGCGCAGACCCGACGGCAAGAAACTGTTCGTCTCCGAAAGTGCCTTTGCCGTAAAAAACGCAAAAGGAAAAATCCTTTATTACGAGGGTACGGCACACGACGTCACAGAACGAAAAGAGGCAGAAGCAAAACTTATGCTCTATCAGCAGCAGCTTCGCTCCCTTGCTTCGGAACTGTCGCTTGCCGAGGAACGGCTCAGAAGGCGAATCGCCGCCGAGCTCCACGACCACATCGCTCAGAATCTCGCCATCTCCAAAATCAAACTTGAATCGCTGGCAGACAACGCTGACCCGGGATTGGTCAAATCACTGAATGAGGTAAACGGTCTCATCTCACAGACAATAGGGGCAACACGGTCACTGACTTTCGAAGTAAGTCCTCCCGTTCTTTATGAACTCGGTTTCGAGGCGGCGGTCAACTGGCTGGCCAAGCAGACAAGGCAGCAATTCGGTCTGGAAGTAGAGTTCGCCAACGACGGCAAACCAAAACCTCTTAACCCCGATATTCGCGTCCTGCTTTTCCAGGCAGTCCGCGAGTCGCTGGTCAATGTCGTCAAACACGCCAAAGCTCAAAAGGCGAAAATTTTCATATGCAGGATTAAAAAGAACATCCAGGTAACCGTGGAAGACAATGGCGTCGGCTTCGACGCCGAGGCAATCAGCACTGCCAAGGACCCCGTTAAAGGCGGGTTCGGTCTGTTTAATATCCGGGAGCGCCTTGACCAGATAGGTGGAAGTGTTATTATAAATGCCAGGGCAGGAAAAGGCACACGAATCACCTTGACTGCCCCCATAGAAATGCAGGAAAAGCCGCACACCAGTATTTCAGGCGCCCGCTCCGAAAAAAACAGCAAACAGCGGAAAAAGAAAGAACGGCTGGCTTAATCCTGACTATGTCGATAAATCGTGGAGTAGGAGTAGAAAAAATGCGCACCAGAATTCTTTTGGCAGACGACCACAAAATAACCCGCCAGGGTCTCCGCTCACTTCTCGAAAAACAGCAGGATATGGAGGTCATCGCCGAGGCGGAGAATGGCCGAGCCGCCGTCCGGCTTACCGCGGAATTGGCTCCTGATATAGTCATTATGGATATCACCATGCCCGACCTCAACGGCGTCGAGGCCACAAAGCAAATACTCTCGAAATACCCGGATACAAAAATTATCGCGCTTTCGATGCACTCCGACGCACTTTACGTCACCGAAATGCTCAAAAACGGAGCTGCCGGATACCTTCTCAAGGACTGCGCCTTCGAGGAGCTTACAAGGGCCATAAGGGCCGTCACTGATGACAAAACCTATCTTAGCCCCGCCATTTCAGGTGTTGTCGTCGAGGATTACCTCCACCGGCTTTCCACAACCGATTTCTCAGGCCCGGATGTCCTCACCGACAGGGAAAAAGAGGTTGTCCAGCTTATGGCCGAGGGAAATTCGACCAAACAAATCGCCCTCAAACTGCATATCAGCGGCAAAACCGTCGAAACGCACCGCAGACAGATAATGAGCAAGCTGGATATCCACAACGTCGCCGAACTTACCAAATACGCCATCCGTAAAGGAATCACCTCGGTCGATGGCTAACTAAAATCGAGGTATTTCCACCGGCAAAATCAGGGCAAATCTGATACCTCCAAATGGTATCTTTCCGATATAATCATAGTGGCATCATAGGATATTTTGACTTTTCAGCCCGATGAAATTCGGCTGAAAATCAAAAGTCCTCGGATATAAGGAGTATCATCGCGCGGCTCTTACAGGGCATTTTGGGTGTGGGTGCTCGTGGGACCCCGGTGGTACTCCTTCTTTTTTACGCTTGCGCCCGCATACAATCGAAACAGTCGCATTAAAGAATCGCTGCCCGCTTCGCCGACACATTGTTATAAGACCCTGCTTTGTTAATGAAGTTCATCCAACGCCGCCCAAAGGGCGTCAAGGGGACGTCTTCACTTATTAAGAAAAGGAATTTTATGAAAAACAGAATATTGCTTGCAGCCGCGTTAACCGCCATTGTTCTGACAGCCGTAGGCTGCCAAAAACCACGAGCCAGAGCAGTTGCCCCTCCGGAATACGATAGACCTCTCGCCCCCGGTCAGCTTGCCCTGCGAAAAATCACCAACCCGTCCGAGATACCTGACTTTACCGAGGCCTGCCATAATACCTCCAACTTGTCTCAGGCCATCGATAATTCGCTCAACTACCTCAATAAACCGTCGAGCAAGCAATATTATCCATACGCTGACATTACACACGAACAGGTTGTTAAATCTCTCACGGCTTTTAAAGACCTTCTCAAATCAGGCCTCACCGGCGCTCAGCTCAATGACGCCATTCGCCAGAAATTCGATGTCTATATGTCCGTCGGCTGCGACGACGTAGGAACAGTTCTCTTCACCGGCTACTACACCCCCATCTTCTATGGCTCAACCGTCAAAACGGCACAATTCCAATACCCCCTGTACAGCCAGCCCAAAGACCTTGTCAAAGACCAGGAAGGTAAAATACTTGGCAGAAAAACCGCAGACGGCCAAATTTCGCCATATCCCGCTCGCGCTGAAATTGAAAATTCCAATATGCTCGTCGGCTCTGAAATCGTCTGGCTCGACGACCCATTCAAGGTCTATATCGCACACGTTCAGGGTTCAGCAGTCATCCGTATGCCAGATGGGCGTCTCGTAACCTATGGCTACGCCGCCAACAACGGCCACGAATATAAAAGCATCATCAAACAGCTCATCAGCGAAGGAAAAATCCCGCCGGACCGCGTCAGCCTGGCGTCCCTTATGGACTATTTCAAAGCCAACTCCGCGCTTGTCCGCCAATATACACAGATTAATCCGCGTTTTGTTTTCTTTAAACAATCCACAGATAGCACCCCGCACGGCAGCATAAATGAGCCGGTCATTGCCTACAGAAGCATTGCCACCGACAAAACCATCTTTCCGCGCGCAGCCCTCACATTTTTCACAACTAATCTCCCCCGCCAGATAGGTAATTCGACCTACTTCGACCCCTTCGCCGGCTTCGCCCTCGATCAGGACACTGGCGGCGCTATCCGCGCAGCGGGCCGGTGCGATATTTATCTCGGAATCGGCGATGAAGCAGGCAAGCTCGCAGGCCAAACATATCAGGAAGGCAAACTCTACTACCTCTTCTTGAAACCCGGCTATTGAGCAGTTTCGGGCCTCATTATTCTTTACAACTGCTGGTCCTTCCGGTATAATGTCGCGATAATTACCGCAGGCCGCATTATCCGCAGAATCTGTTGTTTTTTTCATTTTTTCTCTGCGGTCTCGGCGTTCTCTGCGGTAAAATATACGCAAATGGCCGGAAAAATTATAATTGATATCGAACGCTGCAAGGGCTGCACCCTTTGTGTTACCGTATGCCCCAACAACGTAATCACCATTTCTGAGAAATCCAACAGCAAAGGATACTTCCCTGCTGTATCCACGGGGCCAAATTGCACTGGCTGCGCCAATTGCGCAATTGTCTGCCCTGATTGCGCCATCGAGGTCTATCGGGATAAAACCAGCTCTGATAAAATTGACATAAAATCCGTCAACCCATTAAAAAAAAACAAGGTAAATAACTTAGTAAGAGAATCCAAGTGAGCGAAAGAGTTTTAATGTGCGGTAATGAAGCAATGGCCGAAGCCGCCATACAGGCAGGCCTCGACGCTTATTTCGGCTATCCGATCACCCCGCAAAACGAAGTTACCGCCTATATGTCGCAAAGAATGGCCGAAGAAAAAAGGGTCTTTGTCCAGTCCGAAAGCGAACTGGCAGCGATAAATATGGTCTTCGGCGCAGCGGCGACGGGCAAACGCACTATGACAAGCTCTTCCAGCCCCGGCATCAGTTTGATGCAGGAAGGCATAAGTTATCTTGCCGCCGCGGAACTGCCCTGCGTCATCGTCAACGTTATGCGCGGAGGCCCCGGACTCGGTAATATCGCCCCATCGCAGGGCGATTACTTCCAGTCCGTCAAAGGCGGCGGCCACGGCGACTACCATTGCATCGTATTCGGCCCATCGGGCGTTCAGGAATTCGCCGATATTATGCCGCTCGCCTTCGACCTCGCAGATAAATACAGAATCCCCGCGATTATCTTAGCAGATGGTATCCTCGGCCAAATGATGGAACCCGTCGTAATTCCGCAGAACGCAGTACGCAGGACGCAGGACGCAGGACTCCCCAAGAAGGATTGGGCGTTAACTGGAGCCCAAGGCAGAAAACAAAATATCGTCCGCTCACTATGGCTGGCCGATGGCGCGGTCGAACAGCATAACTACGACCTTCAGGCCAAATATCGTCAAATCGAAAAAAATGAAACACGCTGCGAGCAGACCGATGCCGATGATGCCGATATTATCATCGTCGCTTACGGCATCTGCGCCAGAATCGCCAAACGTGCCGCACAGCAGGCCCGTGAGCAGGGAATCAAAGTCGGCTGTATCAGACCGATTACGCTTTGGCCTTTCCCGTCAGAAATAATCAGCAAAGCAGCCGACAAGTCGCCGATTTTCCTCGTCGTCGAAATGTCCTGCGGCCAAATGCTCGAGGATGTCCGGCTGGCAGTCGCAGGCAAAACCCCCGTTGTCTTCTGGGGCAGACCCGGCGGCGGAATCGTAACCGTCGAAAAAGTCCTCGAAAAAATCCAGGGACTCGTAACTAACCCAAAAAAGAAATGATGCAGAAAGTTTTTACAAGACCGAAAACGCTTAAAGATTGCCCGACGCATTACTGCCCGGGCTGCGGCCACGGCATCGCCCATCGCCTCGTCTGCGAAGTCATCGATGAACTCGGCATACAGGGCAAAACCATCGGCATCGCACCCGTCGGCTGCGCGGTTCTTGCTTATGATTATCTCGACGTCGATATGGTCGAAGTAGCTCACGGCAGAGCGCCTGCGGTAGCCACCGGAATGAAAAGAACCAATCCTGATAAAATCGTCTTCTCCTATCAGGGCGACGGCGACCTTGCCGCAATCGGAACAGCGGAAATCATTCACGCCGCTCACAGGGCAGAACAACTCACCATCGTCTTCATAAATAACGCTGTCTTCGGAATGACCGGCGGCCAGATGGCCCCCACTACAATGTTAGGCCAAATCACCGCCACCACCCCGCAGGGTCGTCAGGCCGATGGACAGGGCTATCCTCTAAATGTTGCCGAATTGTTAGCTGTTTTACCAGGCGCAATTTACGTCGAGCGGTGCGGACTTTGCAGCCCCGCTCATATCCGAAAATCGAAAGCCGCACTCAAACACGCCTTTGAATTACAAATGAATAACGCTAAAGGTCTCAGTTTAGTTGAGCTTCTCTCACCCTGCCCGACCTATTGGCGAATGACATCACCGGATGCTATGCTCCATATTCAAAACGAAATGACCAAGGTCTTCCCATTAGGTAAATTAAAGGGATGAGCTATGAAATCACACTGGTCATATAATTCGATTCCGGAATTGGTGGGCCTATCTGAACAGGAACAAAATAAAGTTTGGGAGAAATGCTCTGGTAAGCGTTGGCGACATTGGCAAACTTGGTTTGTTGCTCTTGTTGTTTGTATTTTTCTTGCATCAGGAACGATTGTAGGCATTAAATATGACGGCATTGGGAGACATCTTTGTTCGGGTATCATCCTTCTTATTGGTGGCTTGATATGGTTAGAAGCTAATGTCTTGATAATCCGTGTTCGTATTCGAGAATATCTGAGTTCTCATGGTAAAACAAACTAATAATCTCTATGAAGAAGTTACAATCGCCGGGTTCGGCGGACAGGGGATTATCCTCGTGGGCAAGCTCCTCGCCCAGGCCGCGATGAAAGCAGGCAAGGAAGTCACATTTATGCCCTCCTACGGCGCGGAAGTCCGGGGCGGCGCGTCCAATTGTATGGTTGTTATCTCCGACCAGCCGATTCCTTCGCCGGTAGTGAGCAATCCTAAATGCGTAATAGCTATGAGCAAGGCGGCGCTGGCCAAATTTGAAAAAGTCGTCCAGAAAGGCGGCACTCTCATAATCAACACTTCGCAGATAGATGTTCAGCCCAAAGTTGACGATTCCGTCGAGGTCGTAAAAATCCCAATCGATGAAATAGCGGTAGGATTAGGCAACGCCAAGGTCGCCAATATGGTCGCTCTCGGCGCGTATCTCCAGAAACGAGGTGCTTTCAGCCCCGATGAGGCCGCCGAATCGCTGCCGGAAGTGCTTTCTGAGCGGTATCACGTCATTATACCGCTAAACAAGAAAGCGATGCAAAAAGGCGCAGAATTCGTAAAAATTAATAAAAATAACAAGAAATAGCAGGGATTTTCGTAAAAAGCAGCGCGTTTAGAGTTAAGAATTTGGAATTCGAAAAACAAACACCAACGTAATTCTTAATTCTGAGTTCATAATTAACGGAATAATTATGGCCAACGATTTTAAGGATATCTTCCGCAGCAGACGTCGGTCGAGCATAGGCCTGCGAATCGCGCCGATGATTGACATGATTTTCCTTTTGCTGATTTTTTTCCTCGTCGCCGCAAAATGGAGTCCGCAGGAGGATTTTCTCCCGCTCCAATTGCCCCTCGCCAGCGCCGGCACAGTCGTTCAACCTGCCGTCAAACCCGAACCGCTTGTTATTCAAATCACCCCGACAACCGCCGGCTGCCGGGTGCAAATCGGCTTATCCCGCGCCGTCGATATACCATCCCAAAATCCTGAAACAGGTCTCGCCTCGCTGATGGAGCAAACTAAGCTGTGCCTCTCCGAACAAAAACGATACGCCTCCGACCCCGTCGAAATCGTATGTGCGGGCAAAGTTAAATGGAAAAACCTCACCCAAGTTTACAACGTCCTCTACGGCATGGGCCTGACCGATATAACTTTCCAGATGACTCGTCACGGCGAAGGCGCCGATGAAGTTACAGGAGTAATTGCGACGCCGAGCCGTAGCCGGGCCGAGCCGCCGAAAAATGAAATCTCCGACTGATAAAAAATGGCCCCTGCTTGTGATTTTGTTGGCATTTTCTTTTTCTGTTATTGCCGATGAAACTCTGCCGACCGCTCAGGACATAAACGACGCTGCTCAAAAAGCAAAACAAACTTACGACTCCTTCTTCGAGCAGACCTTCACAATACGAATGCAATACGAATACTCGGGTCGTTTTCTCAATCCTGGTGATAAAGACACGCTCTGCAAGGCCTCACAAAAGGCGTCTGCCGAGCTTGAGCAAATCGCCAACACTCAAACCACGATGAAAAAAACGATCGAGGCATACCAGAAAGATGACTGGGAAACGCTCTTCGGCCAAACCGGCCTCTGGCGAAAACTCGCCGCCGACCTCGCTGACACTCAAACTGCAAAGCAGGAAATCGACTACAATCTTGAGCGATTCAAAGGAGACATCAAAATCAACCAGCAGTTTTTTAATACCCTCGCCAAATTCAGCTTCAGTCCCTGCGCCCCAATAAGAGCGTCTCTTGAAAAAATAAAACACCTCGGCCAATCAGAACCCAACGAGCTTGACAACATAGCCGACTCGCTTGCCAAAGGCGATTGCAAAGAAAACACTGAAATAATCCTGACGCTTGCAATCCTCCAAAATAAATATGTCCCCGATAAACCGCAAGAAGCCTTGTTCCTTTCGGCCCAGGCATCAGAACTTTTTGGCAAAATCATCCTTGCAGACATTTCTGCCGGGGCCGACATCAATACGTTAAATCCGTTCACCGCCGTACTCTGCGCAGTCTGGGCCTTGCAAACAAATCCATCTGCACATAAAGAATTGCTTCTTAGTATTGCAAGCACCGAAAAATTAAAAACACCTTCTACGCTTTATCTTGCGGCCACATCCTTATTCGAAACCGACCCGTCAAAAGCTGTTAAACTTTTAATTGAATCAAATAAATTGCAGTATCAGCAGCAAGTTCGTTTGATGGACACCAGCCCTGAAACCGCTGCCCGAGTTACAGCTGAGTACGCCTACGACTATTTCATTCAAAATAAAATCGACTGCAATCTGGCGCTGGCGGCATTTGATAATTACAAAATGATTGCCTCAGATAAATTAACCGAAGAAATGCGGTATCATTATGGCTCGCTACTGTTATATTGCGGTAAAAAGCAGGAGGCATCCGAATTTTTTACAAAACTATTTGGCTCGTCAGAATCTATTTGGCGGGATAAGGCAACCCTTGAAATTCTTAAAATAAAAATTAAAGAAGGCTATTCTAATGAAGACCATGACTATAAAGAAACCCTTTCGAAGTTGCGTAACTTTATCCTTAACTGCAAAGGTCAGGATGAGCACAAATGGCGGCTTCGCCTTGAAGTGATGGATTTATACTGCCGGACAGTTCTTGCTCATGACAACAACGATTCCGCGACAGAAGTTCTGAACCTGCTCGATACCACCGAACAAACGCCGGGCCTTCGTTATGCTCTATTCAAAGCACAGGCATTGTATCAATTGGGACGCCTCGAAGAATCCGCTCGATATATGTCGAAAGCCATCGCTGAAGACAGTAACTCATCAGCGGTATTAGCCGCCCAAATCGCTTCGGATATTGTCGATAAAATCGAGCTCTGGCAAAAAGACGCAAATGATTCCAACAAATTGCTGAAAAATTGTAACACCCTTGCCGAGTTTACCAACAAATCCGAAAGAACTTCGCAAACCGCCCTGCTTTTAGCGGAGGTGTTACTCCTTGAAGGAAAAACAATTGATTATCCGCTACCGTCAAATAATGAAGATGTAATCTGGCTGCGTGTTCAGGCCAGGGTTTTGATGCAGCAGGAAAAATTCGACCAGTCCGCCAAACTATGGTCCAAAATCGCTGAATCAAAACGAAACGAAACCGCAGGCCAAAACAACAAAAACTATAACTGGTGGCAGGCCAAATATTATGAACTCGACTGCCTCGCCAAATCGCCGCAGGCAAATAAGCAAAATATCGCACACGCAATCGATGTGCTTA
>JBFZBL010000179.1:0-6829 GCA_041308485.1 Phycisphaerae bacterium
TTGCATTTGGCCCACAAATCGGTTACAATGATAGAAACAGCGGACAGAAGACAGCGTACGGCGTTCAGCGTACAGCGTACAGCAAATAGGAATCCACAGGAGGTGTGAATCTGGCAAAACGCAGGGACGCGCAATAGACACTTTTCGGACTCATCCGAAAGCTGGAGAGCAAACACTTATGGCCGGAATGTTTTATTCAATCAAAGAGGTCTCTGAAAAGCTCGGTAAAACTGAAGACGAGGTAAGAGAGATAGTAAAAAGCGGCCGGCTGCGCGAGTTCCGCGACGGGCAGAACCTGCTGTTTAAAGTGGACGAGGTAAACGCGCTATTGTCGGACACGAGTTTCACGGGAGTCAGGCCGACGCCGCCAGCGGCTAAACCCGCCGAACCGAAGAGCGAGGAAGCCCAAGCCGAAGAGATATTGCTGGCGCCGGAAGGCGAGACGCCCCACACAGATGATGAGCTTCTGCTGACCGATGCCGATACGCAGATAGTCGAGGAAGGCATTAAGGTCCTTGGCGATACGACATCATTGGGCAAAGGCGACGCTGACGAGACATTTAAGGGAGCCAAGGGAACCGGTTCCGGTTCGGGGCCTGGGTCAGAGGCGTCGCTTGAGGAAATCGAAAAAGACGTGAGCCTGGATACATTCGGCAGCGGGTCGGGTCTTCTGGACCTGTCACTGCAGGCCGACGACACATCATTAGGCGGGATACTCGATGAGATTTACACACCGGGAGCGGGCGGAGAGGGCAAGAAGGCCCCCGCTGGAGCTGCGGCAGAGCCGTCAGCCGAAGAAGCATCAGCGGAAGGTTCGGCACTGGAAATAGCCGCCGAAGCGGACCAGATGCAATTCCCCGAAGTACAGACACCGGCACCCGCAGCAGCGGCTATGATGTTCGCCGAGCCGGAACCGGACGCGATGAGCAACGCGATGGGCGTTATGCTGTTTATACCCTTTGCCGCGGTAATTTATACAGCGATGGCGGCAGTGGCGGGATTCAGCGGTCTGGACCTGCCGATTTTGAAAATGTCACAGGGTTTCATCTGGTATATCGCAGGCGGTATGGCGGCCGCGTCGCTGGTGATTATGGCCGTCGGAGCGAGCATGGGCAAAGAAAAGAAACCCAAGGCGCCGAAGGTCAAAAAGGAAAAACCGCCCAAACCAGTGAAAGAGAAAAAGGCGAAATAGCAGTTCGTAATTCGTCGATCGTATATCGTAGTCAGGATTTTTGAAGCCCTCCGATTTTTCGGGGGGCTTTTTTTTCGCCTGTCGCTAATATTGCTTCATCAGCTCAAGCATTTTGCGGTCGAGCTTGTGGCCCTTGTAGTCCTCGTATTTCACATCTGTCCGCTCGCTGTCGAGAACGCCGATTGACCCTCTGAGATTCCACATTGCGTATCCCCAACCGGCCTCTTTCCACAGTGAGAGCATATCTTTTATCCATGCAATCGCGGCCTCGTGCGGCGTTTTGTTGTAGCTGCCGAATTCTCCAACGTGTACGGGGACACCCATTTTTGTCAGCGGCAGCCACGGGTCTATTATTCTGGTCTTCAGGTACGCCTTGTCCCAGACCGTGCCATCGTCGGCTTTCAAGGGCCATGTCGGCACCTTGGATGACTCGAGATATTCCTGCGGCATCCATTCGGCCTTGTAATGACTTAAGCTAAGCGGGGTATAGCCGCGAGTGCTTTGCACAACGCCCAAATCCGCTATGCCGAAAATCGGCTTTGCGCCAACATCTTTGCCGTCGGAGATAATCAGCCGGTTCGGGTCTTCTTCTCTTATCGCTTTTACAAGTGCGGTAACGACTCGCACATGCGGCGTTTCGTCCGTTGTCCATGGCGGCTCATTAATCAAATCGAAACTGAGCTGTGTGCTCGGTATGCCCTTGTATCTTTTGGCGAACAATTTCCAGTGAAAAATCGCGCCGTCGATCGCCTTTTGCATATTTTCCGGCGTGTCCTCGTAAAGGTCCACCGGCTCTTTTTTGCGTTCGTTGATGCAATAGCCGGGGATGCGGTGCAGATTAAGGTTAATGTGAATTTTGTATTTCTTGCCAAGCTCGACAACCTCGTCGATATCTTTGAGCACATCCTCGTCAATCTTAAACCAGTTGTCTTTTGATGACCATCTCCAATAGGACATCGGTATTCGTGCAAAATCGAAACCCCATTCGGTCATTATCTCGAAATCTTCTTCCTCGAATTTTGCCCTGGGCCCCCACTCGCCGAATTTAGCCAGCAGATTGAAGCCGCGATATCGGGGGATGCTCAGCTTTGGTTTTTCGGGTGTTGCCGCCGCCCCTGTTTTTAAACCCGCAATAGATGCCGCCGCAAATGCGCCGCTCGTTTTAAGGAAGTCACGTCTGTCCATAACCGGTTGCCCATATCCAATTTCAAAGGGTTCGTCGTCTTTCGGAATAACAATCAAAAATATTCTTTAACCAGCTCAAGCATTTTGCGGTCGAGCTTGTGGCCCTTATAGTCTTCGTACTGTACGTCGGTTCGGCCGCTGTCTAAAAAGCCGAAGTCGCCCCTGAGGTTCCACAAGGCGTGTCCCCAGCCGGCTTCCTTCCAGAGCGAAAGCACGTCTTTCATCCAGGCAAGCGCCACATCGTGTGGGGTCTTGTTATAGCAGCCCCATTCTCCGACGTGGACGGGCACGCCCATTTTTTCGAGAGGCTTCCATGTATCAATCAGCTTCTCTTTGAGGACGGCCTTGTCCCAGACCTTTCCATCATCGGCTGTCATGGGCCATGCGGGTGCTTTTTTTGATTCAATCGGAAATCCTACGACCCAGCCGGCCTTATAATGTGTTATGCTCATAGGAGTATAGCCGCGAGTGCTCTGGACAACACCGAGGTCAGCGAGGCCGAAAAGAGGCGTTCTGCCGGCGTCTTTGCCGTCGGCAACAATAAGTCGGGTCGGGTCTTCCTCCCTTATCGCCTTTACCAGCGCGGTTACAACCTGAACGTGACGGGTTTCTTCTTTGGTGAAAGGCGGCTCATTAATCAAATCGAAACTGAGCTGCGAATTCGGTATGCCTTTGTATCTTTTGGCGAACATTTTCCAGTGGAAAATCGCGCCATCCATGGCCTTTTGCATATTCTCCGGCGTGTCGTCGTAAAGGTCCACTGGCTCTTTTATGCGGTCGTTTATGCAATAGCCGGGGATGCGGTGCAGGTTGAGGTTGATGTGGATTTTGTATTTTTTGCCCAGCTCGATGACCTCGTCGATATCTTTTATGATTTCCTCGTCAATCTTGAACCAGTTGTCTTTTGAAGCCCATCTCCAGTAGGACATGGGTATGCGTGCGAAATCGAAACCCAATTCGGTCATTATCTCGAAATCTATTTCCTCGAATTTAGCCCTGGGTCCCCATTCGCCGAATTTAGCGAGAAGGTTAAAGCCGCGGTAGCAAGGGAAGGTCAAAGCCGGCTTCGCGGGTCTGGCCATTGCTTCGGCTTTCAAACCAACAATAGATGATGCTGCAAAAGCCCCGCTTGCTTTGAGGAAATCACGTCTTTTCATGCTCGTTACTCCATACCCGATTTCGATGGTTTAGGTGTAAGCGGATATACTAACATACCCGGGGAGCGATAACAAGGCATAATGAAAAAGCAAAAAGTCGCAAGAGGGACTTTGCGGCTCCTCCTTCGCTATGGCTTCGGAGGACAGGTTGCGACTCATTTCCTGTGACTCGAAAAATTCAACCCTTATAAAGCTTACTTGGCGGCGTCTTTTTTCTTGACGTCGTTAGGGTCTGTTTTAGCCGCATTCGGGTCGGCCTGCTCGGCCTTAAGGGCGTCGGGACTGGTGACGACAACATCGTCAACAAAGAAATTGACGCCATCCAGCGGGCCTTCAAAATAAATGTCGAATGTCGTCAATGTCCCGGTGGCGTTAACTGTAAACTCTCCCAAAAACTGCATCCAGTCTGCATTGCCCAGTGCTTCCTTGATGATATTTTTATATGTGGTCCCCTTGTCATCGGCCTGTTCGATGGATATCGTTATGGTATCGGCTTCTCTGTTATCCAGCCGAAGCCACGCCGAAACCTTATACGTCTGGCCGTTTTTCACCTTGCCCAGGAGGGATTGTTTTATGCCCTGCCACGTCTCGGTCCTGCCGGAGACCTTTACGCTTTTTGCGCCGCTGTGAACGGGCGTTGTTACCGCCTCAATCTGGCAGCCCCTGTCCGACCATCCCTCGGTGCCGTTTTCAAAGCCGGGATTTGTCAGCAGGTTGGTATCGCCGAACGCCGGGGCAAAAGATGCAAGCAGACTTAAAAGCAGGCATGAACACATATACTTAATCATTTCAGCAACCTCCCAATAAAAATTTACTAAAGTTGTTATCGTTACACCTGATAAGAGGTTACTTTTATCGACGGAAGATGTCAAGGGGCTGTTTTTTGCCACAGATTGCACAGATTACACGGATTCCATTTCTGATTGATGATTTATGATTTATGATTTGAGGATGCGGAAGACGGCGGATAAATCTTGTTGAAAACTCACCGCGATTGTCGGTAGAATCGTAACCACTGATGACACAGATTTATGATTTTCAATTTGCGATTGCCGATTTCCAATTTAGGGATAAGGAAACGGCGGAAGGCGGCGAAATAAAAAAATTATGGCAGGATGAAAAACAGAGAGTTGACCTAGTTTATCTTCGTGGGATATTTCAGAATGACAAGCCCGCTTGATACGATTACAAAATTTTATTTAGAATCTCATCAATTCAATGGATATCCATTTGTAAATTTAGAGCAAAAGCTTGGGATGAATTTTCATGATGCCTTTAAGTTTGTAAGAGAGAATGTTAGTAATGGAGTTTTGACGGTTGTTTTTGGTGATATGCACCCAAATCCTCACATCAAAGCATTTTCTGATGAACCTAAAGAGGCAACAATTGAAAAACTTGATAAACACAAAAACACGCTCAGCGGTAATTATCATATTTGTCTTTATCCAGCAAGGTTACACCTTAAGCAAATTGTTAATCCTGAGAAATATAGAGAAAAACCATATACCTATGAAATGGCATTGGGGGCAGGCCGGTTAGAGTTTCGCTTTTTTGATTTAGTTGTACTTGAATTCTATAGAAATGACCCGAGATATTATTATAGATGTGATGATATTTATGGCAGCATTTCAATACATGACGAATATTATGATTCTAATTCAATGCCAGAAAAAGATAAGGTTTTGCTGAAAACTTTTGGATTTGCCTATAACAAGAGCTACCATCGCGTAGTAACCACTTTTGCTTACTATCTATCCCGTTTATCCTCAGAACACCAGCAAATTTGGAAAAATAGAGAATTGAACGCTACTGAATATTCTCCGCATCCTGATTATGTGCGCAGCTCAATTTTGGGAGATTGGGGTGAAGGGATTCCTATTTGTACCGCATTTACGATGGAATTAAAAACTATAAATCAAATGTGTAGTGCTATGGGTAAACCGGCTTTGTTTCACAAGGATTTTGATGGAGAACATAAACCGCGCAATTTTTCTTTTCTCGTTAGACCTACTCATAAAGAATATTATGACTTTGTGGGACTTCTGGACAAAATGATGTCTGACAATATTAATAAAAAGTTTTTCGAGAACGATATTTCCTGTGAAGAGGAGAATGTTCGCTCCGATGGCAAAATCGTAGTTAAATCAAAAGGAACAATTCGATTGCTTGAGGAGTGGTTGAATAAGTATTATCATTCTCAGGATCGGGAACCAATAGACGATCTTTTCAAAGCATTTCGTAAAGTGAGAGAGGAAAGGCAACGTCCTGCCCATGCCATAGATGACAATAGATTCGACCAGAAATATTTTGCTGACCAAAGACAGATATTAAAAGAGGCTTATGGTGCAATCAGAACCATACGTTTGGTTCTTGCCAATCATCCTGCCGTAAAATCTGGAAATATTGATATTCCTCAAACGTTATTTGAGGGCAAAATATGGACTTTTTGATCTAACAGGAGCAAACATGGCAATATTAGACACAGTAAAAATAATAGCGGAGCTTGCTAAAAAAGGTATGACTGTAGAATTGCAGGAAAAGATTATGGAGCTCAGGACAGAAGTAATGGCGCTTAAAGAAGAAAATATTCGGTTAAGAGATGAAAACATCCAATTAAAACACCAACTTGATAGTTATACCAAAGGAGAAAAATGTCCTAAGTGCTTAAAACCTGCGTGGAAAGTCGAAAGTAGCAAACCACACAGTTCTGGATTGGGTGATTTAGGTGTTATTGATCGTACATACAAATGTTCAGAATGCGGGTTCACAGAGGTCCATACTGAAACTCCTGGAATTAAGTAAGCATCAAGGAGAAAATGTAACAATAAATCCGTCCTTCATTTTGCCAACCATGGCTTCGGGGGAGAGGTAAGAAGACAAAACTATGCCGAAGAGAAGACATCAGCCGAGAGGGCTGGAGATACTTTACGAAGATAAAGACATCATCGTGGTGGATAAGCCGGCGGGACTGCTGACCGTGGGGACGGATAACAATAAAACGGGGACGGCTTACTACAAGCTGACCGATTATGTCCGCAAGGGCAATTGGAAATCGCGAAACCGGATTTTCATTGTTCATCGGCTGGACCAGTTAACTTCCGGCGTGCTGGTATTCGCGAAAAATGAAGAGGCGAAATTCCGCCTGCAATCACAATGGAAAGACACGGAAAAGAAATATCTCGCGGTGGTCTATGGCCAGTTGGCCAAAAAAGAGGACGTTATCAGCTCATACTTAGCTGAGAACAAGGTCTTTATCGTATATTCCACGCCGGACGCCACAAAAGGCAAACTGGCA
>JBFZBL010000180.1:0-2925 GCA_041308485.1 Phycisphaerae bacterium
AAATGCCGAGAATGGACGGCATAACGTTTCTGCGCAAGCTTATGCAATATCACCCGCTACCCGTTATCATCTTGAGTTCGCTGACTCCGGAGGGAAGCAATACGGCATTGGAGGCGCTTGAAGCCGGTGCAATCGAAGTGGTATCCAAGCCCGGCCCGAGCTACAGCGTTGGAGAGCTTTGCATTACCCTCGCAGAAAAAATAAAACTTGCCGCAAGGGCCAAGGTCAGCAGCGGCGTCCGTCCGACTGGAACTGTTGTCCCTGCAAGACAATTGTCAATGGCCGAGACCACAAACAAGATTCTTGCGATAGGCGCGTCCACCGGCGGCGTTCAGGCATTGTCCTGCGTATTATCCCAGCTTCCGACTAATTGTCCCGGTGTGGTAGTTGTTCAGCATATGCCGGCACGATTTACAACTTCCTTCGCTAATCGTCTTAACGATGAATGTGAAGTCAATGTCAAGGAAGCTCAGGACGGCGACCATGTGATACCAGGACAAGTTCTTATCGCCCCAGGGGGATTTCATATGAGCTTGCGTCGTTCCGGCGCTATCTATTACGTCGAGGTCAAAGATGGCCCGTTCGTCTGCAGGCAGAAGCCGAGCGTCGATGTTCTGTTTGAGTCGGTCGCAAAATTTGCAGGTGCTAATGCCGTGGGGGCGCTGCTGACAGGAATGGGTGAAGACGGCGCAAGCGGCCTGTTGAGTATGCGAAAAGCAGGAGCGAGGACCGTCGCTCAGGATGAGGCCTCATGCGTCGTATTCGGGATGCCTAAAGAAGCAATTGAATGCGGCGCAGCCGAAATAATTACGCCGCTTTCCGAAGTCGCTCAAACGATGCTGAAATTGGCCCAGGGAACCCTGTCACCGGCAAAGTCCCCTGTGTAATCCGGTTTTGTGGTAAAAAACGTAAAAACCCTTCTTTAGTCTGCCATATCTTTCCGTATCATTTCACTGGTAAACTTTCCCCGGCGCGAAACACTGCTGATTTTTGGGGGACTAATACCTACATATTATCTTCCTGTCCCCAACCCATACGTCCTCTGCAAACATCCTGCCGCCGGCCCATTTCATCAGTGCTGCTGTCCAAGGTTTCCCCATAGGCATTTGTGAGACGTAAATTAGGCATATTGCCTATATACTTATTCGTCCGGCAAAGACGAGAATACAAGCATCAGGAAAGTTTAAAAGTAAAAGTTTTAAGGAGAGAAAAAATGAAAAAGTTAATGATGCTTATAATAGTTCTCGGATTAACCGTCCTGGCAGCAGGCGGGACGGGGCTGTCTTTCAATAATACTTCTGCGTCTGATAATGTCTCAGTAATAACATCTCCGGATATTGTGCTTGGCGTCCAGTCCGACGATGGTTCGATTTGCATTGTGCATATTGAAGTAGCTGACGCGGGCAGGCCGGGACCGTCTGTCGCTTATACCGGAACGGATCTTATTCAGCAGCTTCCTGATATGACTACCCTCGCATTGCTGGGACTTGGCGGCTTGTTATATCGTCGCAGGAAAGAGTAATACCCTTGTTGGGTTATAAAGGTCACTAATCCGCCCCAAACGCCGGTTCGTTTGGGTGACGGCTTTTTGTCGCTGAATTTATCACCAAAACTCTATTTCACCCGGCAGCGTATAATACTATATAATGTTCGGCCGCGAAGTTAAGGAGTCTGATAAATGACTTTTAAGAATATATTCGTATATCCGCGTTATCCGGAGAACCTCAGCAAGCTGTATTCGCTTGCGCACAATTTATGGTGTCTATGGGATTATGACGCGGTAAATCTTTTTTATCGTATTGATACTCACCTGTTCAGGTCGGTCCATCATAACCCGGTCAAATTTCTTTTAGACCTGCCGGAAGACAGGATGAAAGAGCTTTCCAATGATGAGAGCTTTCTATCCGAGCTTGAAAAGGTCTGGAAGAAATTCGACGAGTATATGAAATATACCGGCACGCCTCAGAACGGCGATGACTTCGGCCTCGACAAAAACACCCTCGTGGCGTATTTCTCGATGGAATTCGGCCTGCACGAATCTATGCCCATATACAGCGGCGGTCTCGGCATTCTTGCGGGAGACCATCTCAAAACCGTCTCGGACCTCGGACTGCCCGTTATCGGCGTCGGACTCATTTACAGGTTCGGCTATTTCACGCAGCGTATTAATCTCGAAGGGCGGCAGGAAGAGCTGCTTCTTGAGCTCGAAAATCATTACCTGCCGCTGAAGGAAATACGCCTCGACGATGGCAAGCCCGCGTATGTCGAAACAAAAATACTCGGCGAAAATTGCAAAATCAAACTCTGGCAGGTTGATGTCGGCAGGACAAAACTGATTCTGCTCGATACCGGCGTTGAAACCAACCCTCGTCATCTAAGGGATATTACAAATGAGCTTTATGTCGCCGACAGGGACAAACGTATCCAGCAGGAAATTGTTCTCGGTCTCGGCGGCGTAAAAGCCCTCGAATTGCTCGGAATAAAGCCGACTGTGTATCATATAAACGAAGGGCATTCCGCCTTTTTGATTATCGCGCGAATGCAGAAACTTATTGCAGAAGAAAAACTCTCTTTTTCCGAGGCAAGGGCCCTGATTAGAACTTCCACTGTTTTTACAACGCATACCCCCGTCATAGCGGGTAACGAGCATTTCGATACCAAGATGGTCAAGAAATATCTCGAACACGAAATCAGGCATCTTGGCGTCTCTTTCGACGAGTTCAGTCACTATGGATTTATCGAAAACAACAAGGACACCTTCTGGCTGCCCGCTCTTGCGATAAGATTTTCCAGATACGTCAACGGCGTCTCTAAAATTCACGGAGACGTTTCCCGCAAAATGTGGGCGGCTTTGTTTTCCGGAATACAGCCGGTCGAAATCCCGATTGATTACGTAACCAACGGTGTTCACTGGTCGTGGATATC
>JBFZBL010000181.1:0-2518 GCA_041308485.1 Phycisphaerae bacterium
GTTAGTCAGAATCGGGAAGGTATGGATTGATGGAATCACACGTATAAGCCGCATCGAGATAGACAGTGCGGGGTACCTGGAATTGAAGGACTCTTTATATGCGGATACGGTTATAATAGGCCGGGGAGGAACGGTTACCCACACACCCTCTGCGCGATTTGATGTTCGACGGCTGACGGTATCAGCTGATTATGTGTCAATTGCTGAAGGTGGAACTATCGATGTCAATTATCGCGGGTATCCATCTGGCTATACGGTAAATGGGGACACCGCATCAAGAAGCGGTAGCACGTCAGGAAGCCATGGCGGATCAGGGTATGCTTCACAACATCCAACCTACGACAGCTATAAAGAGCCATTTCTTCCTGGTTCAGGTGGTGGACGTCCGGGTCAAGGACCTTCTGGCGGTGGAGTAATTCAATTAAAAATAGGCAAATTATTGTTAAATGGTCAGATAATTGCCAAGGGAGCTGGTGCTGCCGGTAATGGAGGTGCAGGGGGTAGTGTTTTGATATATACGCAAGAAATCGGTGATGTCCCCTTATGGTTGACGCAGCATCGGTAAATATAACAGGTCTTTCAAGTTCCAGAGTCGATCGGTTACTCCGACGGCCATCGCCGGCGTTTTCGGGATAAATTTACGGGTAATTTTATCGCGACTAAGAGACTCATGAGGCCGAACAAAATTGTAAACTGAGACGACTATGGCGAACTTGGCTACCAACCATCGAAACGATTTCGCGAAGGTAAGACTTTTTCGGCAAAGATGGGCATCCCAGAGACGCCAGTCAGTGTTTGAGCGTTCCACGAAAGAGGTATTGATCGTTTTGCTTGGCGTTTCGGCAAGCCGTTGGAGAATGCGTTTTCTTTTGCCGAAGATCACTCTTGTATCGACTTTTACAATCCTGCCGTTCACACGAGTCTTATGAACAGTAGCGTAATCAATATCCGGATGGATTTGCTTATAGGGACCTTGTGGCCGTCCGGGCCATCCTGTTGGTTCAGGTTTTCTCACCGTATGGTACATTTCAAGCAACGAATTTCCATAATGGGGCAATTCATCCGAGGTGAATACCGGTTTCCCTACAAGGCGACTCTTCAAATCATTCATAAACTTACGCCCATCATCCAATGTCCGCTCCCCGATCAAATGGCAGATCAGAAGACGGCTTTTGGTGTCAAATGCCGTCCAAATCCACTGTTCCCCAGATTCCCGATTTATCCCTTCCGCAGAACATGTCTTTTTTTTACAAAGGCCCACAATTCATCTAACTGCACCTCAGTCAAATGCAGGGAGGTCAGCAATTCCGATAATACACGCCCACAATGCTCTCCCGCAACCAGTACGACACGATTAACCGTATCCTTATCCAAGCTTAAAAGGCGGGCTGTCGCCCGCACTCCGACGCCCTCGGCGGCATGGTGGATGATCTGGCTGATTTTTTCAGGCGGTAAACGTAAACCAAAGAACGCGGTGGAGTGCGTTTCCGCAAAACGCTTACCACAGGTTCGACAATACAACAAGTTCCGGGAACGGTCCTTTCCATATTTACCTCGAAAGCTGATGTTCCCGCCATTCAGTCTACCATAATCCTTACAGGACTTATTGATGCAGAAATTAACAACAAGATTATCCATTAAGCCTCCTCCAGGAAAAGGGTCTGAAGGAAGTATAAATAATGCCCGCTGTCACGTCAACCATAAGGGGACATCACCAAATTTTGCCAAGGAGAGTAAATTAGCGCCGGTGCCAGGTTCAGGCGAATTATATTAATCGAGGATATGGTGCATAAAACCTGCAGCGAATCCCCTGCCGCGACGTTAAACGACAAACCTGAACGCCGGCTTGTTTATACAGTCACGACGGGCGTCGTTGTATTGCTCGTCCTCCATGCACTGGCCGGAGCAGCCTCCTTCAGATACGGCTGGGGATTCCACGCCCTCTATTTTTTCTCCGGTTATGTCCGGGCCCTGATAGTGATCGCCGCTTTCCTGCTTGTCATCCCATGGAAAAGCAAAACGATCGGGCGCCTGGTCGATCGGATGCATTGGAGGAGCACGCGTCTGCACTATGGTATGGCGGCCGCTCTCGTTCTCGTTTCCGTGGTTTTATTCTGGGTATTGCGCGCAAAGACCCATTTTCTTGGTGACGGTTATTTCGTGATCCGCAGCCTGAGCCAGCACAGCCCGGTCAGGCTCACCGAACCGCTTGACGATCTCGTCCATAAGGCGCTGTTCTGGCTTGTCGGCGGACAGACCGATCAAACGGCGGAAACCGTGTATGCGCTGACGAGCTGCGTATGCGGCGGGTTGTTCGTTGTTGTTGCGGCGTTGTTTTCGCGTGCCGTATGCGCTTCACTCGGCGCAAGGATGCTGTTCTTCCTGTCGCTCGTTACGACCGGCGCTATGCAGCTGTTCTTTGGTTATGTGGAAAACTACACCCTCATGCACGTGGGCGTCCTTGCCTATCTTTATGCCTGCTATTGCTGCACGAAGCGGAAGTGTTCCATTATTATTC
>JBFZBL010000182.1:0-34661 GCA_041308485.1 Phycisphaerae bacterium
GGTGTCAACTGGCTTTGGTAAATGTAAATCGCGTCGGCGGAGATTGAGCCGAGCGTGAGATTTGAAAATTGCGCGATTGCCTCGCCTATCTTGACGCCCGCCATCGGATGATTGACCCGGCAAAGCGTAAGGTGGGCGGAAAATTCTCGGTCTTCCTTGGGGAAACCGGCCTGCTCAAGCAGGCCTTCGAGGTCTTTTTGCAATGCCAGCAGCTCATCAGTACCTTTTTTCGCTCCCACCCAGACGACCTTTGCGCTTCTGCCGCCAAAACTGCCTACCGACTCGATTTCGAGGTTGAATTTCTGATGTGCCTGGGCGACGGTATTTACTATTTCCTTTGTCTCTTCTAATTGCTCATCGCTTATCTCGCCAAGGAATTTCAGGGTCAGATGGATATTATTCGGCTCAACCCATTTGAGGTCGCCCCGTGGTGAGCTTGTCGAACCCACTTTTTTGACATCAACCTTCGAGGCGATTTGTTTTTGCAAATCCGCGATGGCCTTTCGGATTTTATCGTCGATATCGATTGCTATGAATACTCGCATATTGCACACCAATTTTCACCGCGGAGAACGCTGAGACCGCAGAGTTTTTCTTTGTCATTCCCGCGCAAGCGGGAATCCATGTTCACAAAGAAATTTTAACCGCAGATTACGCAGATTGCCACAGATTTAATTGCCGCGGAAATGCACAAAAGCCACAAAAGGTTTTGACATTGGCCAGTATCTCTCAAGAACCGCGTCAACAATAATTTTTAAGGTTTTTTCGTATAACTTCCAGAAGAACTTGCGTATCATGCCACCTTTTGCAAATGGAGCATTCTCAACATCTTTTTCGCAGGCATATTCTTTAGCTTCCTGCGCAATCCAATTTAGCGTGTCCGACAGGTCGTAAATAGCGCCTTTAGTACTATCAACCAACAACTCAAATTCTTCCTTGTTAGCTTCAGTAATAGTTTTGAAGCGCCAGATCTCATATTCTTCATGTAGTTTGTCAAGCGCATTGAAATCCCTCTCAATTTTAGCGCCAATATTTGTGTTCTCGATCAATATCAATATTTCTTCCCTGTAGCCCCGGCTCGGTGCTAGCTGAATTATTGTCGCGCTAGGAGCGCTGTGGGGTTGGCTATACGCGCGTTTACTTAGTTCGTTAGCAACTTTTTCAATCGTCTTGATTTGTTCTTTTGTCAGCTTCATAAGTCATCTCCATAAACAAATTTTCTTAAGAGTTATAGCAGTTGTCTGCCATATATAAGAGGCGGATGGACACGAAAACATAGGTAAGAAATTCTGAAAAAACCAATTATTTTTACGGTAAATTCTTGTTCAACAGAATCGTAATCATTATGATGCAAGTGGAGATTGACAGAAAAAGGTTGCGTGACTAATGGCAGAAAAAATATCTATTGAAGAAATTAGAAAAATATGGACACAATCCGCTGATGCCGACATCTTAAAAGCAGTTACTGAAGACAGAGCTGGATACCCCCATGAAATTCAAAATATAATTATTGAAGAAGCCAAGAAAAGACAACTTATTGAAATCGATGATTTGGGCAAACAAACAATAACAAGCAAAGGCTGCGAAACAGAATATGAAATCAAAGAAAACAAACCGAAGACTTTTCTGACTAAGATAATAAAAAGCGTTGTTGTTTTTATTGGTATGTCCGTGATAGCCGCCGCAGCAATCAAATTTTTAAAATTTGATAAGACCGCAGTCATGACCGCAAATGGGGTTTTGATATTAGGTATGCTTGAAGAAATATGGGCCAAAAACCCGTTGTCTAGTTTTCTTTTCAAAAAACCAGATGCTTCTGAGCAGGAAGATATAATATTAAATAAACGAAACAAATAAATGCCTGTGTGGTTATCATAATTTTAATTCTTCTGCACTTCTTTGCAACTATAATTAAAAACAGTGTTAATCCTGTGTAAATCCGTGTCGGAAAAAAATCTCTATGATCTCCGCGATGAAAGCTTACCTAAATAGCCAAAAAAATTTCGCCATTTTACAAAAAAATTTTTACCCCTTACCTCGTAATTACTTGTGTCATTTCCCTCAAAAAATCCGTGTCTCTAACTCCTTATCCAGCCCCCAAAATCACCCTATATATAGAGGCGAGGGTTTTTCCTCCGAACTTTGAAAACTGAATATCGAATCACAAGCCCCTAGTCACGAGTCACAAGCCTTGATTCAGGTTCTTTGAAAGCTTTAACTTTTGCGTTTTGGTTTTGGATTTTACACTTTATGCTATAACTTATTATGTCCAAAGCGCTTATCGCCTTCGTGCCTTCGTGGTAAAAGCCAAAAAACCGCATTAAAAGGAAAAAAACGATGCTGTTTTTCGAAAAATCGGGACTTTTTTCGACACTTTTTTGACCTTTTTCGCTCTTTTCGCGACAAAAAAATCTCTTCGTCACCGATGTTCTCTTCGGCTAAAAGGTTGTGGTTTTGCGCAGGATATTGAGGCGTTTTTCGATGTCACGCCTTGTTGTTTTTGTCAGGCCTTTGAGTGAGAAATCAGAAATTGTAAAAGATGCGACGACTGTGCCGTAAGCGACGGCTTTTTTGAGGGTCGCGAAATCGGTCTTGTTTTGGCCCGCCAGGTAACCCATGAATCCGCCCGCGAAGCTGTCGCCCGCACCTGTAGGGTCTTTGACGATAGTGGCGGGATAGGCAGGCAGGACGAATAATTGGCCATCAGATTTGCGAATGATTGAGCCGGATTCACCTTTTTTGATGACTACGACTGAGGGGCCAAGTTTTTCGATTTTGGCAGCAGCGGTAATGAGATTATGGTCGCCTGACAGCATTCTGGCTTCGGTTTCATTGAGTATGAGGCAATCGATTTTTTTCATGAGCCGTTTCAAATCAGCCAGTGCATTATTTATCCACAGGTTCATCGTATCGGCCGCGACAAACTTGGGCTTATGAAGCTGGTCGAGAAGCTGGATTTGCAGGTTCGGCGCGGTATTCGCCAGAAAGACGAATTTGCTGTCCTTGTATTCATCGGGCATTACAGGCGGGTTTTCCGCGAGGATGTTTAACTCGACGGCATCGGTTGTGGCCTCATTCATCGCGCCCTGATAGGACCCAGCCCAGCGGAAGGTCTTGCTTGCCTGGCGCAGTTCAAGGCCATTGAGGTCAATCTTCCGCCCTTTGAAAATCTTTTTCAAATCGAACGGGCAATCGCTTCCTATAGCGCCGAGAAATCTCACCGGCGAAAAGAAGCTGGCCGCCATACTGAAATAAACAGCCGAGCCGCCCAGACAATCTTTACTAACGCCGAAAGGCGTCTTTACAGTATCTATTCCAATTGAACCAGTTACTAATAATGACACGAGCGTTTTCTCCTTATTTGTCTGTGAATTTTTTCAAGGTGTTATCGATTCTGGCTAAGGTTTTTTCTTTGCCGAGTAACTGTACGGAGTCGAAGATGGGCGGGCTGATGGTTGAGCCGGTGATAGCGACGCGGAGGGGCTGGGCGACTTTGCCCAAGCCGACCTTATGCTCTTCGGCCAGTGCTCGCAGCATATCCTCAATACCCTGCTCGGTTAATTCGGCCATCGCGGCTAATTTATCACGGACGAGTTTGAGCATCGCAAGGCCGTTATCTTTCAACAGAACCTTTTGCACGGCCTTTTCATCGAATTCAATCCGGTCATCCGCAGTAAACAGGAAAATCGTTTTGTGCTCTATATCAGCCAATGTTCTTGCGCCCTCACAGATTTTAATAAGCCGAAGCAATGTCTGGTCGTCGGCTTTGGCGACCGGCGAATCAATGACTTTCAAATATGCCTTAAAATGAGCAAGAGCTTTTTCCTTAGGAAGCATTTTCAGATGTTCGGTGTTGCAGGCGACAAGTTTGCCGCGGTCGAACAAGCTGTTGGATTTGGTCAGACGTGTAATATCGAAACTTTGTATAAGCTCTTCTAAGGGCACTATTTCGCGTCCGTCGCCGGGACTCCAGCCGAGCAGCGCGAGGAAATTGACCATCGCTTCAGGGATGTAGCCGCTTTTGAAAAAATCGACGACGTTTATTTCCGGCAGAGCAATGCCGATATATTTTGCCATTGCCTCGATTGCGGGGACATCGGGAACGCTTTCGCCTTTAAGGAAATCTTTCATCTCATCGGCGCTGAGTCCGCCGACGCCGGCGAGTTTATTGAGGTCGATATCGGTTCTCGCTTTGATTGCCTTGCGCAGCGTTTGCGGGCGTTCACGTTTCGAGAGTTTGCCGCCCGATTCGCTGATAGTAACCGACATATGGGCATATTTCGGTAATTCGCCGAAACCGAGCGCCTGCCACAGCGCCTGCTGTCCCGGCGTGTTCATTAAATGCTCCTGACCCCTTATTACGTGGGTGATACCCATAAGGTGGTCGTCGATTACGCAGGCGAAATTATACGTCGGGAAGCCGTCGCTTTTGATAATAATAAAGTCGCCCAATTCGGCTGTATTGAAACTGACTTCGCCTCGAACAATATCATTGATAACGATGGTTCCTTCGGGCATTGCGAAGCGGATGGTAACTGGTTTACCCTCGGCTTTTGCTTTCTCAACATCCTTTTCGGTTGGCAGCACTGCGGGCCTTTGATATACGAAACCTTTTTTCTGTGCCTCGGCCTGTTTGCGGAGTTTTTCGAGCTCTTCGCCTGTCTCGAAACAATAATACGCCCTGCCCTGCTCTAAAAGTTGTCTTGTGTATTTATCGTAAGTTGCTCTTCGCTGGGACTGAAAATACGGCGCAGCCGGGCCATCGACTTCGGGACCTTCGTCCCAGGTTATTCCAAGCCAGCGAAGGTCATCGATGACCTGCTGAGTTGCGGTCGGGGTATTGCGTTTGAGGTCGGTATCCTCGATGCGCAGGATGAATTTACCGCCGGTTTTCCGGGCCAAAAGCCAGTTAAACAGCGCGGTCCTTGCTCCGCCAATATGAAGGTATCCTGTCGGCGACGGTGCAAAACGAGTCACGACCATTATCTCAAGCTCCAAAAAGGTATTTAAGGCCATCAGGATAAGCGTAAACGCCACGTAAGTCAATTTGCAAAAGCACACATATAGCGTTAAACCCTGCTTGACTATAATGGGCGAGAGGACTAAAATGGCTTCGGTTTGCAGTAATTTTTGAATATTAAGATTGGTTTATCGGATTGACTAATGGCGAGGATTAAACTGCCGGACGGCTCAATTATAGAGGCCGATGACGGCGTAACGGCAAAGCAAATAGCAGAGAAAATCGGCCCCGGGCTGGCGAAGGCGGCCATAGCGGCCAAAGTCAACGGCAACCTCGTTGATTTGTCCGCACCGATAAAGGGCGAAGCGAGCATCCAAATCATCACCTCCAAGGATACAGAAGGCCTTGAAATTATACGCCATAGCTGCGCGCATGTTATGGCAGAGGCGATTTGCAGCTTGTGGCCCAATACCAAACTCGTTTACGGCCCGACTGTCGAAGACGGGTTTTATTACGATATTGACCTCGATGAGCCGATTCGTCCGGGCGATTTCGAACGCATCGAGGAAAAAATGGGCGAAATCGTCAAGGCTGACAAGCCCTTCGCAAGAAAAGAGATGACCCGCGCCGAGGCGATTGCCAAACTTGGCGGCGAGAAATACAAAACAGACAACGTAAACCGCGCGACCGGCGACATAATGAGTTTTTACTCCTCCGGCGACGGTTTCGAGGACCTCTGCCGGGGCCCGCACGTCCCAAGCACCAGTAAAATTGGCGCATTCAAGGTTATGTCGGTTGCGGGGGCGTACTGGCACGGCGACCCGACTCAAAAAATGCTGCAAAGGGTTTACGGCACAAGCTGGCGAAACCGCAAAGAGCTTGACGAATATCTTACCTGTCTCGAAGAGGCGAAAAAACGCGACCATCGCGTTATCGGCAGGCAGTTGGATTTGTTCAGCTTCCATGACGAGGGGCCGGGGTTTGCGTTTATGCACCCAAAGGGAATGATTATCTGGAATTCGATAGTCGATTTCTGGCGAGGCGTTCACAAGCGATTCGGCTATGAGGAAATCAAAACGCCAATCATCCTTAATAAAGCACTATGGCACAAAAGCGGCCACTGGGACCATTACAAAGAGAATATGTATTTTACGCGCTTTGACGACGCAGATTACGCGATAAAGCCGATGAACTGTCCGGGCGGCTGCCTGGTTTATCAAACCCGCAAACATTCATACCGTGAATTCCCCCTGCGGGTCGCCGAGCTTGGGCTTGTTCATCGTCACGAAGCCAGCGGCGTAATTCACGGCCTTTTCAGGGTGCGGCAGTTTACCCAGGACGATGCGCATATCTTCTGCACGCCCGACCAGATTGAGGCGGAAATAATCGGCGTTATCGAACTGACCTTCGAGATATACAAGGCATTCGGCTTCAATGAACTGCACATCGAGCTATCTACCAAACCGGAAAACCACATCGGCTCTGATGAAATCTGGGAGACCGCCACCAACGCCCTAATCAACGCACTAAAGCACAAAAATATAAATTACAAAGTCAACGAGGGCGATGGCGCCTTCTATGGCCCCAAGATTGATTTCCATATTGAGGATTCACTCAAACGCTCATGGCAGCTTGGCACTATTCAGCTTGATTTTTCTATGCCTCAGCGGTTCGAGCTTGTCTTTACCGACAAGGACAATACCGAAAAGGCGCCGGTTATGATTCACCGCGCAGTGCTGGGCTCATTCGAGCGGTTCATCGGGATTCTCATCGAGCATTACGCGGGTGATATGCCTTTGTGGCTCGCGCCGCAGCAGATAATCATACTGCCCATAAGCGAAAAGACCAACGATTACGCCAAGGCAGTCGAGGCCCGGCTAAAGGCACAAGGGTTGCGCGTCTCCTGCGATTTGACCGATGAGAAAATAGGGGCAAAAATCGCCAGAACACACGGCGAAAAACCACCATATATGCTCGTGGTCGGCCCGAAGGAATCGCAGTCGGACTCTGTAAACGTCAGGATTCGCGGGCAGGAACAGACAAAAACGTTTAAATTGGACGAATTTGCGGCAATAGCGTTAAAGAAAATTGCCGATAAGCAGGTAGAACTGGCCTTGTAGGCCGACAAGTTTAAGGTTTTGGTTGGTAACCATGATTATAGTTTTTGGAAAGGTGAAAGTTAGTGCTGATTAAAGTTAAGGGTTTGAGGATTAACGGAGGGATACGGGCCGATAAAGTTCGGCTCGTCGATGCAGAAAATAATCAGGTCGGCATAGTGGACAGGGTTTTTGCCCTGGAAAAGGCCCGTGAGGCCGCTTTGGATCTCGTCGAGGTATCTCCGACCAGCGACCCGCCCGTATGCCGGATAATGGATTACGGCAAGTGGGTCTATGAGCAGAAGCGAAAAGTCCGCGAGGCACGCAAAAAAACCCACCACGCCGGGGGGTTCAAGGAAATCCGGCTGCGGCCCGAAACCGACACACACGACATCGAAATCAAGGTCAAACACGCTCGCGAGTTCATCGAAAAGGGGCACAAGGTCCAGTTTACGCTCATCTTCCGCGGTCGCCAGATGCTCCATAAGGAAAAGGGCGCCGAGGTCCTTGGCAAGATAGTTGAGTCCCTCAGCGACATAGCCAAGCTGGACCGCTCCAATGAGCTTATGGGCAAGCGAATGACCCTTGTAATCGCGCCAAAGTAGCGATTTTCAATTCTTCGGATACCGCCGGCCGGGGGCCGAGCGACGTTTGAAAATCGAAAATCATAAATCAAGGCGGTTGACCTGCTTATGCAAATAGTGTATACTTCCCCATTCGCTCGCGGCAGACAATATTGTTATGCGCCGCGATTTGATGGATTTTTTCAAGGTAGAAACAAATGTCTAAAACAAAAATGAAGACCCATAAGGGAATAAAAAAGAGATTCAAACTTACCGCCACAGGGAAGCTGCTGTACAAGCACCCCTCGGGCAATCATTTAATGAACAGCAAGAACGCCAAGCGGCGAAGAAGAATAGCCCGCCCCGCTATTATTACCGGGGTTTACGCTGAGAAAATCAAGGCGATGTTTGGCAAATAGTTTATTTTGGCCCGCCTCGCCTGAAAATCAATCGTCCGCGGCGGGTCGGCTGAGCAGTGAATTAAGAAAGGAAACGGGGTATGCCAAGAATCAGAAAAGGCGCTGCAAGACGGCAGGCGCATAAAAGGGTTTTGAAGTCGGTGAAGGGTTATCGCAGCTCCGCCGGCCATCTTTATCGTGCCGCGAAGGAAGCGGCTGTAAGAGCCGGGGTTTATGCGCGTGCCGGCCGCAAGCTTCGCAAACGCGATTTCAGGTCTTTATGGATTACGCGATTGACCGCCGCCTGCCAGCAGAGGGGCATTATGTACAGCCGGCTTGTCAACGGCATGAAAAAGGCAAATATCATTCTGAACCGCAAGATGCTCAGCGAAATAGCAATCGCCGACCCGGCTGCCTTTGACGCAATCGTCGCCGCGGCAAATCCGGCGAAAACTTAATTCCCGTTTAATGACCGGCAGCGGCTAAACCCACTGCGAATATATGCTCGAGCAATTCGCCAAAATCGGTAAGGATGCTCTTGAGGAGCTAAAAACTGTCGCCGATAGCGCGTCGCTGGAGCAATTCCGCATAAAATACCTGAGCCGCAAAGGCCTTGTCACTAATATACTGGCCCAGATAGGCAAAGTTGCGGAGGAAGACAGACGCGCCGCAGGACAGCTTGGAAATAAAATCAAAAACGAAGTTAACGCCGCGTTCGAGCAGCTCAAGGCGAAAATCACACAAACACAGCAGGCAAAAAGCAAGCATCTGATTGACGTCACCCTGCCCGGTACACGACCACGAATCGGTAAAAGACATGTAATCAATCAGACTACAAACGAACTATTAGAGATTTTCTCGCGAATGGGCTTTTCGGTCGCATACGGCCCCGAGGTCGAAGACGAATGGCACAATTTCGTCGCGCTGAATATCCCCGCGGAGCATCCCGCACGCGACCCGCTGGATAACTTTTACGTCGATGACCAGACCCTTTTGCGGAGCCAGACCTCGACAATCCAGATTCGCGTGATGGAAAAACAAAAGCCCCCTATCCGTGTAGTCGCGCCGGGCCGGGTTTACAGGCCGGACACCGTTGACGCAACGCATATGTTTATGTTTCACCAGCTCGAGGCACTGGTTGTCGACGAAGGTGTCACTATGGTTGATATGAAGACGACCATCGACCAGTTCATCAAAGTGTTTCTTGGCAAAGACGCGAAATGGCGGTTCCGTCCGAGCTTTTTCCCGTTCACTGAGCCTAGCGCCGAAGTCGATTTACTCCTTACCGACAAAACCGGCAAAGAGGCCTGGGTTGAGATGGGCGGCTGCGGTATGGTGGACCCGAACGTCTTTGACGCAGTGGGCATCGACAGCGAGAAATATACCGGCTGGGCCTTCGGCTTCGGCATCGAACGGCTGGCTATGAGAAAATACGGCATTACAGACATTCGCCTGTTTTACGAAAACGATCTTCGTTTCCTACAGCAGTTTTAATATTTAACCGCTAATTGCGGAGACAATGATATGGGTTACAAAGGCATAATCCTGGCTGGCGGGAGCGGGACACGGCTGCACCCGGTAACAAAGGCAATAAGCAAGCAGCTTATCCCCGTATACGACAAGCCGATGGTTTACTATCCGCTGACGACGCTGATGCTGGCAGGAATAAAAGAGATTCTTGTAATAAGCACACCAACCGACCTGCCAATGTATAAAAAGGTCCTCGATGATGGTTCGCAGTGGGGTATCCGGCTCGAATATGCCGAGCAATCCAGGCCCGAAGGACTCGCGCAGGCATTCATCATCGGCAAAAAATTTCTCGCGGGCTCCCCCGCCTGTCTCATATTAGGCGACAACATTTTCTACGGTCACGGTCTTGTAGATTCCCTTAAAAAAGCCGTAAGCAATGAAGCCGGGGCGACAATTTTCGGCTACTGGGTAAGAGACCCGCAGCGATACGGCGTCATCGAGTTCGATAAAGCCGGCAAGGCCATATCAATCGAGGAAAAACCGCAAAAGCCGAAATCCAATTACGCGGCCGTAGGACTTTACTTCTACGATTCACAGGTCTGCGATATCGCCGCGACCATCAAACCATCTGCCAGGGGCGAGCTTGAAATAACCGACCTCAACAATGCTTATCGGAAAAACAACAAACTGCAGGTCGAATTGCTCGGACGCGGTACTGCCTGGCTCGATACTGGGACACCCGAATCGATGCTTCAGGCCGCCAATTTTGTCCAGACCGTTCAGCAAAGACAGGGCCTGATGATTGCCTGCCCCGAGGAAATAGCATTTCACCTCGGCCTTATCGACGCCAAACAACTTGTCAAACTCGCGGAATCCATGGCCAAAAACTGGTATGGGCAATACCTGCTTGCCCTTGCGAATGAGTAACGCTAAATGAAAGTTACGCAGACAAAACTTCCAGGTGTGCTTATTATTGAACCCGCTGTTTTCGGCGACGCTCGCGGCTGGTTTGCGGAAACCTTCAGCGGCAAACGTTACGAAGATGCGGGATTGAAACTGCCGTTTGTGCAGGACAACATCTCATTTTCACAAAAGAACGTCCTGCGAGGTCTTCATTTCCAGTATCCGCATTCACAGGGCAAACTGGTTCACGTGCTGTCCGGTGAGGTTTTTGACGTGGCCGTAGATATTCGTGTCGGCTCGCCGAGTTTCGGACAGTGGTTCGGCAAAACGCTGTCGGCGGAAAATCACAAACAGATGTATATCCCGCCGGGTCTTGCGCACGGCTTTTGCGTCCTCAGTGGCACTGCCTTGTTCTACTATAAGTGCACAGATTACTATAGTCCCGCAACTGAGGGCGGCGTGATATGGAACGACCCCGACCTTTCTATTGCCTGGCCGGTAAATGCACCGCAGGTATCAAAAAAAGATGCCGCTTATACCTGCCTTAAAGACATCCCTAAAGACAGATTGCCGCAGTATAAGGAATGTAAATGAGCAATTCGCAGAACAAAGTGATTATCCTCGGCGGCAAAGGAATGTTAGGCACAGACGTCGCCGCGGAGTGCAAACGCCGGTGCATGGACTTTGAAGTGTTCGACCTGCCCGAATTCGATATAACTGACACACACCAACTGCTGAATATAATTCATCCGGCTCATACGATAGTCAATTGTGCGGCATATACAAATGTCGAAAAGGCCGAGACCGAAACCGAACTTGCCTTTCGCGTCAACGCCGAGGCCGTAGGGGCGATTGCCGCATCCGCAAGAAAATCTGGCGCCTGGGTGCTTCACATAAGCACCGATTTCGTTTTCGACGGCGGTTCCGACAAACCATACACCGAGAAGGACATTCCGCATCCTATAAACGCCTACGGCAGAACCAAGCTGGCGGGCGAACGCCTGCTCGAGGAAAATCATTGCCATTATTGCATAATGCGGGTCGAGTGGACTTACGGAACGAAAGGCGATAACTTCATAAAAAAATTTCTGCAAAAGGCAAAGGCCAACAGGGAAATGAATGTCGTAGATGACCAGGTTGGCTCACCGACGGCAACAACCGAGGCAGCCAAGGCCGTTTGTGACCTTATACATAAAAAACCGATGGGCATACATCACTTCGCAAGCCAGGGATACATAAGCCGATTTGACGTCGCGCAGTTCATCATCGAACAGCTCGCCCTGGACGTGCGGCTGACCCCATGCAAAACCAGCGATTATCCATCAGCAGCGGCAAGGCCGCTAAATAGTAAATTTGATTGCAGTAAAATCAGGCCACTGCTCAGCGGCCCGATTAAACCGTGGCAGAACCCTTTAGAGGAATTTCTAAAACAATTATGAGAAAATTGCTCGTTACAGGCGGCGCAGGTTTTATAGGCAGCAACTTCGTGCGGATGGTTCTTTCAGAACAGCCCGATTGTTTCGCAGTCAATCTCGACAAGCTCACGTACGCCGGGAATCTTGAAAATCTCGCCGGCTTTGAAAATCATCCGAACCATAAATTCGTAAAAGGCGACATCTGCGACGCCGCACTTGTTTCGCGTCTCATCGATGAATTCAAAATAGACACCATCGTCAACTTCGCCGCGGAAAGCCACGTTGACCGTTCGATTTCCGAGCCTAAAATTTTTATCGACACGAATGTTACGGGGACATTGACGCTTCTTGAGGCGGCAAGAGATAAAAAACTCCAGCGGTTCATCCAGATTTCAACCGATGAGGTTTATGGCGCCCTTGGGCCCAAAGGCATGTTTACCGAGGATACACCGCTTAGCCCGAACTCGCCCTATTCGGCCAGCAAGGCCTCGGCGGACCTTCTTGTCCGCGCATTCGGGCATACTTTCCGCGTCGAATATAATATCACTCGCTGCTCAAACAACTATGGGCCTTATCAATTCCCGGAAAAACTCATCCCGCTGATGATAAATAACGCGCTCAACGATAAGCATCTGCCCGTCTACGGTGACGGGATGCAAATCCGCGACTGGCTCTACGTTTACGACCATTGTACCGCAATCTGGAAGGTTCTCACCGAGGCGGCGCCTGGCGAAATATACAACATCGGCGGCTGCAACGAGAAGGCCAACATCGACGTCGTCCGGCTGATACTCAGTCGCTTAGGCAAACCGGAATCGCTCATTAAACATGTTACAGACCGACCAGGCCATGACAGGCGATACGCTATTGACGCCTCAAAGATAATCAATGAATTGAAATGGCAGCCCTCGGTATCGTTTGAACAGGGCATTGCCAGGACGATTGACTGGTACCTCGCTAACCGTAACTGGCTGGCCAACGTGGTCTCAGGCGACTACCAGAAGTATTACGAATCAATGTATAAAAACAGATAAGTCGCCATTGTCCTGGCTTATATTCAAAAAGAAAGAGATTTGTCGCCGGATTTTGGAGGTTTGTAAAAAATACCCTTGTCCGTACATTTTAATGATGATCCATATTATCATTTCCTGTATTCCCATAAAACGAGGCTGTTCTATCAAAGTCCATACCCTGGGAATGCTGGTGATTCACTTATTTGCATGGCAACCGCAGCGATTCTCTCTGATATTGGAATAATAACAACGGAGAAGCCGGAAGACGCGGAAATAATTTTGTATCCGGGCGGCTGCCCCACGATGTGGCCTACTGTTTTAACGAAAATAGAAGAAAGTCTGAAGAAATACACGCAGGCCAAGCTGGTAATAGGGCCGGCAACCTTCGTATTTGGCTATACCGACTGGGATAAAAAATTTAAATACTTTGGCAGTCAAATCCTGGGGTTGTTTGCCCGCGAACCGAAAAGTTATGCTAACCTGGAAAATGCAAATCTGCCCTCCAATATACAAATAGGTCTTTCGCACGACCCTTCATTATATCTTTTGGATTCGTCCTGGATGAAAGAGCAAAGGAAAAATTGTTCGCAGGAGTACATACTGACGGCATTTCGGCGGGATCACGAAGCTAATTCTGGTATAGAAGAAAAGTGCATAAAGCCTCTGAAACCAATTTTGTCGGATAAACTGTTCAAGAAACTGACAAGGTGGGCACGAAAACAGTCTAAGCGAAGAAACATTAGGATGGCACACAAATTATCCAACAATGACCTCCCTTTCCGAAACGAAGATGTATGGCGTATGCCTTTTGACGGCTATGTCGAAACCATAAGACGGGCAAAAGAGGTACATACCGACCGGCTGCACGTAATGATTTTGGGTGCCATGCTGGGGAAAAAAATTTACGGCTATCCGACATCCTATGGGAAGCTGAATAATGTTTACGAGCACAGCTTAAAGGGCTGGGCCGACGTCAAATTTGTGATGTGAGAGAAATTTACATGCTCATGGCAGGAAACATAAAAAAGCATAAAACTGATATTCAGTGCATACTGACGGCGGAAATCAGCGGCGGCAATGGTTTCTACAAGGACTTCCAGATTTGGCATAAATATCCCGTCGAATATTATGAGCAGGTCTCAACGAGCGGCAATTCGTTTTTGGCGGCGTGTATTTTGCCGGCAATGCGACTTGGTGAAGACCTGCTGATTGAGGGAAAAATTTCAAAGAAGCTCTTTGGCGGCGCTGAAAAGTTAATGCAGATTATAAACAAATGGAAGCCGGATTATAAAATCATAAAAATAGACCACTTAGGCTTCGAAGACAACAAATCCGGCGGCAGGGAAACAGGCATGTTTTTTTCCGGCGGAGTTGATTCGTTTTACACCCTGCTTAAAAACGAAAATTCTCCTGCAGACGACGCAGATAAAATAAAGCATCTTTTGTTTGTGAAAGGCTTCGACATTTATGAAAAGAACGAAATTATTTTTGAAGAGGCGTTAAGCCGTATTAAAAATGTTTCCGACGCTTACAAGAAGTCCCTGTTGCCAATAGACACAAATATACGGCATATAAGCAGAGGGCTGATTGACTGGGACACATATCATGGGGCTGCTATGGTGAGTGCGGCTTTGGGGCTTGAGGCGCTATTCCGGAAAGTTTATATAGCAGGCACTCATAGCTATAAAGTGTTAATGCCATGGGGATCTCATCCACTTACAGACCATCTGTGGTCTACAGAGTCAACTGAATTTGTGCATGACGGATGTGAGGCGAGCCGGGTAGAAAAAGTTTTACGGCAGGTCGGAAAATCGCAGGTTGCCCTCGATAATTTACGTGTATGCTGGGAGAACCGCGAAAGCAGGTTTAACTGCAGCAAATGTGAAAAATGTTTAAGAACAATGTTGAATCTGCATATAGCCGATGTGCTCGACAAATGCGGCACTTTTGACGGCAAGCTATCATATTCGGCCGTAGCTAATATGAAAATAGAAACCGAAAATGAACGGGCTTTTGCAGAAGAAAATTATGAGGCGCTTGTTTTAAATAGAGGAGACCCCAAATTAATCAAGGCGATAAGAAAGGCGATGAGCCCATTATCTCCGTATAGAACAAAAAGATTCATAAAAAAGTTTTTTAGATTTAAATGGTTCTCCTCGTAAGTATTATAATAATATCCCCGGGAACGCCGGTTCGGACTAAATCGGTACTGCATAAGATGCCCAACATACTTCAAAAAAGATAATATCGTTATATGTTATTCAGGACCCTGCCTTGGCCTGCCGTCGACAAATCAGGTTTTTGAAAGCGACGACCTGTTGTGCAATCATAACAGACATATCAGTTTTAAGATATTTTGCTTGACTTATGCGACGGATATGGTCATAATTTGACACTCAACAGTCCAATGGACGGGCAAGTGTTTCTGCCAAGGGAGGTTTTATGATACCGAGGCAACTTTGCTCGAGTTGATTGTCTGTTATCTTCGGGCATCGCGCTGAAGCAGTATTGCTGAGATTCTCGTTTTAGGAATATAGCCGTGTCACTGGTGAGCATAGTAGTTCCAACGTATAACCGCAGCAAGCTTCTTAAGGAGTGCATCGAGTCCCTCCTGGCACAAACGTATAGCGACTTTGAGATAATCGTTGTTGATGACGGCTCAACTGACGATACACAGGCGAATATTGCAGAAATTGTCCAAAAGCACAATAATGTTAAGTATTATCCGAGACCTCATTTTGGTCTGCAGGCGACAAGAAATTTCGGGCTAAGAATGGCCCGTGGCGAATTTATCGGTTTTTTTGACAGCGACGACCTCTGGCCTCCCGATTATATTGAAAAAATGATTGGAGCCCTGCAGGCAAATTCCGACTTTGATGTGGCGTATTCGAATATTATGGAAGTGGTTGACAATAAAATCACAGGGAGATACATAACGACAGCGCAACCGCCAACAGGCCGTATCACCAGAGATTTATTTTTACGAAGCAAACCATTTAATCTGCCTTCATCAACCATATTTAGAAGAAAGGTCTGGGACGGCATCTTTTATGATGAAACCTTGAAAAGATGCGATGATTGTGACGTCTTCCTGCGTATATCAACTCGTGCAAAGTTTATATATGTTCCCGACGTTTATTTGATGTATCGTCAAACTAAAGACAGCTTATCCGCGGCTTACGGGAAAAAATTATTTACGGCCCATATGTGCGTTCTGGAACGGTTTTATTTTCAGCTGGGCGGCGACTCGTATGTGCCAAAAAAGATAGCTCTGCGCAAAATAAGTCATTCGTACCGCAATCTGGCTTTGAAACATTACCGGGAGGGCAACAGAAAGGCGTCTATAATCCTTTTGAAAAAGGCGATTTATTGCCTGCCTGCTGATTTGCGCCTGTACATCAACCTGCTTCGTGCATTTTTACTAAATCCCCAGAATGACAAAATGCCCGACTGGGAGATGCCGATGGTTTTGCCGGCCAGACCTAGAAAAAAATCGATTAAGCAGGCCCTTCACCTGGACGTTCAAGGTATTCCTTCATAATGAAATCCCATATTCTTTCAGAGGATTTGCCGTCTTCGTGGTCGAAAGCAAGCTTTTTGAAATCCTTCCTTTTATTGGCGAATTCATCTGCCTGGCGGATTGTGTAATTTAATATTGTTTCCTGAAACTGGTCCTGTGAATAACATATCGGTCCGGGAGACATTGATTTGTAATCGGAAATAAAACCACGGGCCTCAACATATTTTTCGTAATTATAAGCGAAGAATATTATCGGCCTGTCGAGGAGCAGATAATCAATATAGACGGATGAATAATCGGTTACAAGAATGTCGGCTACTTTTAAGAGGGGCTGAATATCTTTAGTATTATCGTAATAAATTATATTGTCAAACACGCCGAATTCCTCGACGCAGCGAACCGAAGGATGGAATTTAAAAATAAACAAGACTTTGTGTTTTTTCGCAAACTCTGAAAGTTTTGCCAAATCCAGAAATCCGCTTTTGATGGCGTTTCCCATCGGGTCATCCCACGTTGGGGCATATAAGACACTTTTGAAGCCGTTTTTTCTGAATTCATCTATTTTCTGAAGCGATTCAATATCGGCTCCAAGCAAATCCAAGTCATCGAGCTGTTCCTTGAAAAAGATATCATTTCTAGGATAACCAGCGTTGATAAACCTCTTTACTATTTCGGTTTTTTTAAATATGTTCTCGGTGAAATATTCGGAAGTAGAAACAAACAGGTCATGAGGGTAGTTTTTGCCTCTTACTGCGTTGCTGAACCTTCCCCATCGGGAGTTATGGATTTCTGCGACCGATGGCACCAGCAGCCCCATTTTCTTGAGGGGCACACCATGCCACAGTTGGATTTTTTTTGCTCTTAATGAAAGATGGTATTTGAACTTTTTAACCCACCGCGTGCTGCACGAAATGACAACATTTGAGCGGATAAGAGCTAATATCGAACTAAATGAAGGATGAAGAATAACCGGCAGATTGCGCTGTTTCAGCTGATCGTAAACCGATTTCTTTTCGGTAAAAAAATAATACTCAATGCCTTCTTGTTTCAAACCGTGCAGATATAAATACTGATACTTGACGTTGTCGAAAAAATGCCCTCTGTTTTTACCTATAAACAGGACTAAATTCTTTTTAACATGGAACAGCCGGGTCAACGGGACAATAAGCCCCCATCCGATTATTAATGTTCTGAGTGTTTTCAAATCGCGACTGATTATCTTCATTGCCAGCCAAATGTCTGACTCGTCGTCTTTCAAGTCGTTACGTCAATTACTTTGCGGCCCAGTTCAAAGTTTTATTTATCAATGTTGACGATGTGCCCTGTGTGTATGGGAAGTAAACAATCCTTACTTCAAGCTCCTCAAATTTTTCCTGGATATTTTTCCACTCTGGAGTTTGATGCCAGTCGTCTCCCACAAACATAATATCAAAATGAATCTTTTCCCACGCTTCCAGCTTGTCCATGGTACTCTGGGCTATCACAACATCTACACATTTCAGGCTGCGTACAATTTCGCATCGTTCCGTAAACGGGATTACAGGCTTCTTCCCTTTACATTCCATCACAAGCTCATCGGTGGTTACTCCAACAATCAGCCGGTCGCACATTGCTCTGGCATTGCGCAAAATATTCAGGTGGCCTATGTGAAACAAATCAAAAACGCCCGTCGTATATCCTATAATCATAAAGCACCTCACCGCATGTGCGAATTAAAACTTAAACGCTCAGCCATATGCCAACTCATGGTAAGATATTAACATAAGCCCCACACAGGTTCAATACTTCTGTTCGGTTATCATCGGCTTTAAATTGAGAGCTACTAAAAAACGCTTTTTTGGGGCTAGTTGCTGTAATTATACTTTACCATAGTTTCTTAAAACTTTTCATATCAATTTCACTATTTATATCAATGAAATAAGTACTATACTTCTTAGAAAGCATTAACGGATCTTTGGTGAATAGTCTTGAAAGAAGTGATATGGGGACCAGAAAAAGAAAATACACAATGCTTAATAAAACATTTGGAATAATATAGCTAAGCAATTGTGATAGCTTCATCCATGCCCATTCAATCAAACTGCTCAAATAAGCAGATACTATCCCAATAATCCCAACTATAAGAGAAACAATAACAGCCCAATGCCAAGAGAATGCAAGGTGTAGAACTAAGAATCCCATTGAAATGACTAGAATTGTTGACTTTGACGTATCTTTTTCCATGTTTGTTTCCGTCCCTATTAAAAAAGCGTATAAATAAATGGTGCGATTACACTGCCTCCTCCAAATACGATAAGAAGGCCTAACAGTAATAGTATTAAAACGACAGGTGCCAACCAATACTTTTTTCGTTCTCTCATAAAGAGCCAAATGTCTTTTAAGAATTCCATTGCTACTCCTTTTTATTATTTATCACAGAATTGTTTATATGATTATAAATTTTTTTAGCAATAATTTTGTTGCCATTTGGAGACACATGACACTCGTCTATATAAATGCACTCTTTTTGATCAAATGCGTCTGTAAGAACAATTACATTGTTAGATAGCTCTTGATATTTAGGGTTTTGAAGCAATTTCAAAACCGCTGGATAAAGATGACTATAGCCTTTTAGTCTATCTGTGTCTAACTTTTTTAAATGCTCCAAATAAGGTTTCCCGATCGCTGCGTTGGGCTGCAATATTGCAATAAAATTCGCACCATGCTTTTCAGCCAGATCTCTGGTTAACAACCAACTTTCCAATAGCACTTTCGCAACCTGTTCTGCGCGTTCCTGGCTGAAGTCATATTTAGGTTTCTTATTTACTATAAATTTGTTAATAAAAGATTTTAATGGATTTAAGAAAAAGTGACGAAACGACAATACATCTTCTTTATCTCTGTCCTGTCCCTTCATTACGGCGCGAATTTGGTTTTCTCTGCTGTGGCTAAATGGTCTTTGTTCAGACCGAAAAGAAGCATCGTTTACTCCACCATAGCAAACAACTACGTTTGGGCGTAACCCATCGATTATCTGCAGTTGAAGGGATAAATATCCTTGAAATGCGTTATAACCTGCTTCACCTAAATTCATTGTGCGATAACCCCCTTGGGCAATTTTTGCAAATAGCGCTGGGATTGTATTATTGTCGTCTGATCCGGTGCCCCACATTGTTGAACCACCCAAAAAAACCACAAGAGGCGATTTTTCGGTAGCTAATTCGGACTGAGGAGTATTCCTGATTCCTTGTTCATTAATATTGATGGTCTCGCCTTTGCAAGGAAGCCTTCTCCATCCAATATACGACCTGTACTCGCTTTGTAGTTCTTTAAACTCTTTAAAATGCTTACATGCCCAATCAATATTTTTATAATTAGGAAGTCTAGCTCGCTTATCAATACTGTCCTTAATAATACTGTGCTTAATAAACAAGCGTCCCTGGAATATTAATATGGCTGCAAAATTTAAAACAATTAGCAATCCCATTAATACAAGAATATTTACTACGACAAGTTTTAATACCTTTATAATCATCTTTACGGTCCTTCGATTTATTAATCTAACTTAAATTTTACCATCCATTTACTCCTGTTTTCCCAATCAAGCTGTTCCGTTTTCTTTAAAAGGAAATTATTTACCACCAAATAATCCATCTCCGTGCGCATGAAGCATTTGTAAGCGTCTTCGGGTGTGCATACTATAGGCTCACCTCTAACATTGAAACTCGTATTAACAACAATGCCATAACCTGTTTTTTCCTTAAATGTATTGATAAGTTGCCAGTATCTGGGATTGGTTTCTTTGTGAACAGTCTGTATTCGTGCAGAAAAGTCTAAATGTGTTATTGATTGCACATCGCTTCTTTCGTGATAAAGCCTTTCCCATAAGTCTAATTCACAGTAATTGTCAGGCAAAATTTTTCGTCTTTCTTTATTAACGTCAGCAATCAGCAACATGTATGGTGAAGCGACAGATAAATCAAAGAATTCTTTTAAACTTTCGATCAAAACAGACGGCGCAAAAGGCCTGAAGCCTTCTCTATATTTTATTTTTAGATTCAACTTCTTTTGCATTTCAACATTTCTTGCGTCACCTAATATGCTACGATTTCCCAGTGCTCTGGGTCCATACTCCATTCTGCCCTGAAACCATCCTACAACATTACCTTTATCAAGCAAACCTGCTACTTCACGACATAAATCGTTAAAATTATCAAATCTGCTAAAAATAGCCTTGTGTTTCTTAAAAGCAATAATAGCGTCTTTATCAGAAAAGTCAGGACCAAGATAGGCTCCTTGCATTGCATCACTGCCGCTAGTAACTATACGCTTTTGCTCAAAGTACATGTAATAGGCCATTTGTGCTGCGCCTAATGCGCCACCCGCATCGCCAGCAGCCGGTTGGATGAAAATATCTTTAAATATGTTTTCTTTCAGTAATTTACCATTTGCCACACAATTTAATGCGACACCTCCAGCCATGCATAAGTAATCTGCTCCAGTAATGTTTTTGGCTTCTTTAGCCATTTTCAAAACAATTTCTTCTGTTACATTTTGAATTGCGTAAGCTAAATTACAATGTTTTTGCTCAATTTTACCATCAGGTTTTAATGCAGGGAAACCAAAAAGTTTTTTCCATTTTTTCTCTTTAACCATTTTGAGCCCTGCTGCATAGTCGAAATAATCCTGATTCAACCAAATAGAACCATCGTCCTTGACCAAAACAATATGTTCTTTAATTAAGTTGATGAATTCGTTGGTTTGCTTAGCAGCGGAATTTCCATAGGGGGCTAAGCCCATCAATTTATATTCGCCTGAATTAACTCTGAAACCCAGATAATAAGTAAATGCTGAATAAAGAAGTCCGACAGAGTGCGGGAATCTCATCTCTTTCAACATAGTTATTCTGTTGTTTTTCCCATGACAAATAGTAGCCGTTGCCCATTCACCAACACCGTCAATAGTTAATATAGCAGCTTCCTGATAGGGTGACGGATAAAAGGCACTAGCTGCATGAGATAGGTGGTGCTCTTGAAACAGAAGGTTAAGTTTCTTTTTATCGTATTTTTCAACTTGTGCCAGCCCTTCATATAACAATTTCTTTAAAAATATTTTTTCCTTAAGCCATACAGGTATTGCTGTAAGAAATTGAAACAAACCTTTTGGGGCAAATGCGTAATATGTTTCTAATAACCTTTCGAACTTCAGGAAAGGTTTATCATAAAAAACAACGGCATCAAGCTCATCAATGCTGCAACCAGAGGACTCCAAGCAATATTTAACTGCGTTTACAGGAAACTCGGGCGTATGCTTTCTTCTGGTAAATCTTTCTTCCTGAGCAGCAGCAACAATATTACCATCAATCAATAATGCTGCTGCTGAATCGTGATAAAATGCAGATAGACCTAGAATCGTTTTCATATTGAACCGTCGTTTATCTGGTATTTCCTTTATACACTTCACTGAAACATCGTGGGGTACCGATCTGGCCAATGACCACTGGTTTGAGTTCAAGAACCTCGTCATATGGAAGCCGGTTTCCCCTGTAACAGTGGTTGGCTGTATAGAGAGTAAAATTTCTGCTTATGTGATAGTTGTCGCCTATCCGAAGCCCACCGTTGCCTTGTATCCGGGCGTAATCCCCGATGTGCACATTATTGCCTATCACTACATTTTTTGGTGAGTAAATAGCTATCCCTCCGGCCAAACTGCCCCCCCAACCACAAGAGGCAAGTCGTGACATTAACCTGCGATTTCCCTCTGATTCCGCCCCTTTCTTAAACCACAGGATTATCCGCCACAACCGGTAAAAGCAACGGTCTATAAGAAACAGCCGTCGAAATGTTTTTTTCATGCAAATCTAACTCGTGCTGTCTTGGAAACATAACAATCGTTCATATATTACTTATTCTAACCTCTTGATTTTAACACAGCCTGAGTAGATGTTCAATTCTTGCGCTTGATTATCACAGGATTTCACTTTAGTATGCTTATGACTGCTGCAGAATTACCCAAATTAACAAAGGCAGGATTGGCTTTAAAAGCCAAAGGATAAATCAATGCCAGACGCAAAAAGAATATTTATGGTCTCAGACCTTCGGCTCGATGCCGTCCAGATGTTCAAAAACAATCCCATTAAACTGGCCAAAGGATTCATCCGCCTGGGGCACGACGTTCGTCAGTTTAGTTATTTTGAGACGGCCCTGAGTTTAAGTCCCGTCAAAAACAGGACCTTTGCCCGTCTGTTTGCCAAAAACAAAGCCGACGGATTGCTCGTCGAAGCAATTAAAAATTACAGGCCTGACATAATCTTCATAAATTTGGTTCGATTACTCGACGCCGAAACGGTCGAACGAATGCGGGAAGCGGCGACAAAGGCGGTGTTTATCGGTCTCGACGTGGACCCATGGCCGCAGCTTCACCCGGGCCGAATCGAAATAGCCAAAAAGTTCGATATCCTTATGTCCACCAATGACGGCCAATTTCTACAGACCTACCGTGACGCCGGCGTGAAAAAATGTGTCTTTATGCCGAACTCCTGCGACCCCGATGTCGACCGCCGTTATGATGTTGAAGAAAAGTGGAAAACGGATATTCTCTGGACAGGACTGATTGAGCATGACCCCAAGCGATATCCGGCCGAACAAATGCGATACGAAATTATCACCCGGCTTTCCAAAATGCCCAATTGTGCCTTATATTCCTGCTTCGGCAGGCCCAAAATAGGCGGCTTCGATTATTTATATGCAATAAGCGGCGCCCGTATCGGCCTGAGCATAAACATCGATAATAATGTCCGGTTCTATCACTCAAACCGCCTGACACAATATATGGCAGGAGGCGCGTTTATGCTAGCCAAAAGAGTTCCCGATACCGATTTGCTCTTCAAAGACAACGTGCATTTGCGGTATTTTGACTCAGTCGACGAGTTTTTTGAACTGGCGGACTGGTTCCTTAAACACGAGAACGAGAGAAAAAAAATCGCCGACGCCGGAATGAAATGGACGCACGAGCAGTTCAACTGCGTCAAAATCGCCGGCTATATCTTCGACCTGATTGAAAATGGCGCATATAAAGCTCCCTGGGTTACAGGATAGGCGCGCAATGAAGCTTCTTGTTATAACCAATAATCCTGACAGGGCCAGTTTCAGGCAGCGTATAGCCGTTTATATCGATACTCTCAGGGGCAGCGGCATCGATGGGTGCGTCGAGCAGCTGCCCCGGTGGATTTTATCTCGTCTCAAACTTTTTACGAAAGCAAAAGATTTCGACGCTGTTTTTCTTCACAAAAAAACGCTGAATCCGTTCGATGCTCATTATCTGAAAAAACACGCGAAGAAAATAATTTATGATTTCGATGATGCCATAATGTTCGACGACAAACACTCCGAAACGCCGCACCACAAAAGGCAGGCATCTTTCAGAAGTACCGTCTCGCTCGCCGACCTCATCATCGCAGGAAACACATATCTTGCCGAACATGCGAAAAGATTTAACCCAAATGTAGAAATCCTTCCCACCGGCCTCGACACAAATCCCTACAAAACTATTTCAAAACAACCAGGTGACGGGAAAATCCGCCTCGTCTGGATAGGCAGCAGGCCCACTTTACCGAATTTAGAACAAATCTCGCCCGCGCTGGAAGAGATAGGCTCGCGTTTTGATAATGTCGTTTTGAAAATAATCTCGGACGAATTTTTTGACCTGCGCAAAATTCCGGTTGAAAAACATCCGTGGTCCCTCGAATCTGAAGCGACAGAACTCATCGGCAGCGATATCGGTCTTGCGCCATTAGCCGACAATAATTTCACAAGAGGCAAATGCGGCTTCAAAATCCTCCAGTATCAGGCCGCGGGGCTCCCCGTCGTCGCCAGCCCCGTAGGCGTCAATGCTGAGTTTGTCCGCGAAAACGTTAACGGCTTTCTCGCCGTAACAATTGATGACTGGATTGAAAAAATATCGTTGCTTGTTAGGACTCCTCAGTTGCGTGCTTCGATGGGTATGCAGGGTCGTCAATTTTCACAGCAATTTGACGTCGCCGTTATAGGAAAACGACTGGCCGGGATTATCAAAAAATGCCTTGCCGGCATCGTATAAGAAATTTAGAATAATTTCATCGGCAGCCTGCAAGACCGAGATGAACTATTAATGGCACTGCTTCTGAAGGGTTTTTCAAAATGAAACGGGCATTGGTGTGCGGGGCCGGAGGGTTCATTGGCAGTCACCTTGTAAAACGCCTTAAGGCGGAGGGATTTTGGGTCAGGGGCGTTGACCTGAAGTATCCTCAGTTCAGCGAAACGGCAGCCGACGATTTTGTCGTCGGCGATTTACGCGATACGGCACTGTGTCATGAGATTACCGACAGGCGATTTGACGAGGTCTATCAGCTTGCCGCTGATATGGGAGGCGCAGGGTACATCTTCACCGGAGAGAACGACTCACAAGTGATGCACAATTCCGCGATGATAAACCTTAATATGGTAGATATATGCAGCAAAATGAAAGTGGGAAGGATGTTTTACTCTTCGTCAGCATGCATTTACCCCGCCTACAATCAAATGGACCCGGATAACCCGAAATGTTCGGAAGATTCCGCGTATCCCGCCCTGCCTGATAGTGAATATGGATGGGAAAAAATGTTCAGCGAACGGCTGTACCTGTCTTATCAGCGCAATCATAATCTGGCCGTTCGGATAGCGAGGTTCCATAATATCTTTGGTCCGGAAGGCACATGGGATAACGGAAAAGAGAAAGCTCCCGCAGCTCTATGCAGGAAGGTGGTTCATAGCAAAGACGGTGGTCAAATCGAAATATGGGGGGATGGGAAGCAGACGAGGTCATTTCTATATATAGATGAATGTCTCAACGGCGTCCGTCGGCTTATGGACTCTGATTTTACAGGTCCGGTCAATATCGGCTCTGAGGAAATGATAACAATAAATGGTCTTGCTGAACTTGTCATGGACGTAGCCGGCAAAAAACTTACGATAAAACATATCGAGGGACCACTTGGCGTCAGGGGCAGAAATTCCGATAACCGCCTTATAGAAAAGGCTCTCGGCTGGAAGCCCTCCACGACATTAAGGGCGGGTATCGAAGCGACTTATAAATGGATTGAGGACCAGGTCATGCAGATACAACAAGCCACGCAATGTACGCGCTAATCATTTTCCGATAACACATATTCCTATCTCGGCTGCCAGGGCAAGAGTCCGGGGTTTATCGATGATTATCGTCCTGCCCGTCTCAACCACAAGGCACCCGGCGCCGTTACTATGGCGGACTGGATTGAAAAATTATCTGCCCTGATGAAAGATAAATCAATCAGAACACGAATGGGACAATCAGCAAGACAAACTGTTCTGTCTTTTGATTTAGGCGCCATTGGCCCACAGCTTGTTTCCATTATTAAAAACGCCGTCGCTGTCTCATAGCATTTTCCTGTAAACCTCAAGCGTTTTAGCGGCGGTTTTCGTCCAGTTAAATTGCCGGTTGCGCTCAAGGCCTGACCGGATAAGCCGTTTTTGAAGTCCCTCATCGTTACAGACATTGGTTATCGCCTGTGATATTGACTGTTCATCATAAGGGTCAACCAGCATTGCTGCGTCGCCCGCAACTTCAGGCATCGACGAACAATCCGACGTTATCGTCGGCACCCCGCATGCAAACGCCTCCAAAATCGGTATGCCAAAACCCTCGTATAAGCTGACGTAAACCAGCGCATCGGCACAGCCAAGCCACTCCGCCAAATTGTCGACTGGGCCTGTCCAGACAACATCCTCGCTTAAATACATTTTCTGCCGCTCAGTGTCGGCAATGTCCTTCGGAGGCGTTCCTGTCACGACCAGCTTCGTTCCCCTGGGCAGATGCCCGACTGCCAATTTGAACGCCCTAATCGTCCTTTCGATATTCTTGCGAGTATCAGATGAGGAAACAGCTATTACAAACCTGTCCAAAGGAGTTTTCATCTGCTCGGAAAACTTTGCCTTGAGACGATTTTTATCGTTCTGTGACAAAGGCGACAAATGCTCATCAGCTGCCAGATGAATAACGTCCACTTTGTCCTGCGATATGCCCAAAATCTGACACAAATCATTCTTTGTTGACTGCGAGACGGCTATGAAATGATCTGCACGGGTAAACGCCCTCTCGAATCGCCCGCGGTTGAATTTCCCATACAGCTCCGGCAGTATGTATCGTCGCATATCATGCACAGTCATAATACATGGTTTGCTCCCCGTCGACGGCATAAGAGTGTAAATGCAATGGTAAACATCGAAACTTCCAATGAGCCACTGTAAAACTGGATACCTGCTGTGCTTCCATATCTTTTCGAGGTATCGCCTCTTTATCGGCAGCGGTTTACGCAGCACGCAGTCGAAATGGTCAACCTTAAGTCGACTAATCTCCGCATCAAAACATTTGGAATAAACAAGCTTCGCATCGATATCGACCGCTAATTTACTGAACCCGGCAAGAAGCCCGGTACCGTAAGCATGGAGCCCGGAATACTTGTTAACCGTAAATATATCAAAATCAAAGGCAACACGCATTGTTCAATCCGACTTTGAATTTATTGACGTACCGGGCCCGGCGCCTGCTCTCCCACCAGTATAGGCCCTGTTTCCGACGATTGGCTCTGATACTTCAGTAAATACAGGTAAAAGTCTTCACTTCTGACTATTGAATTATCGAACTGCGCGAGTTTAACCGCCCTGTCTGCGTATTGACGTAACTGGTAATTCAATATCAGCACAACATCGGAGTGCTCCGCATCGCTCATTTCTCTCGCCTTTTCCACTACCATCCGTTCGTCGGTCTTTCGAAAATTATCCCTACTAAACACGATGAACGAGCCCATTTTGTCCTCTGCAGGATAATAAATATTTCTGCGCATACGCATCGCCACACTCGATGTCATAGAATCTTTGTCTCCAATCATCGGCAGCCCGGCCAATCCATTCGTTTCCAGATATGCGGCGGCATTTTTGCTATGCGAAAAAGGAAATATCCATTCAATAACACTGGCCTCTATGCCGGCCACCACCTGAACCGTTAAAAGCACCCCCAAAAAAGCGGGGGCGATTTTAGAGCCGGCGTCGGCAAAACCGCGAAACAGCTTGGCCGGCTGCCGCTTTCTGCTATAAAACATACTGAGCCACAGGCATACAATTAACATCACATAATAATGCCCAAAATGCCTCATGCTGCCCAAGTACTTGGAATACTGAAAACCAATCATCAAAAAAATACTGATAAAAAACAACAGCAGCATGTCGCGATTGCGCGCGAGCAGCAGGAACGAGAGGCATAGAACTGATAGGCCAAGTATGGCAAGCAGTCCTCTGTTCCGCACTACGTTGGTGTTCCAGAAGGTGATTTTCTGCCGCGGAATTGGGCAAAAAGCCATCCATGGGTTCGCGAGAGCTTTTTGGGCTTGCTTTTTGTTGAAACTGATCACGAACGGCCCAGCACATCTGGTTGGTCCTTCAGGTATCGCTATATAAGCCGACACAAACAGGCCTGCCGGCACGATAATCGCACACAGGGCCATTTGCCGTTTGTGGATGCGCATTTCATGGTCGGCCAAATACTTCAGGACAAACACCGTGAAAAAAGCGACGACTATTATGAACCCATATAACGATGTAAACGACAACAAAAATAGTATGACGCCGCAGGTAATGTATTTCCACCTTCCGCCTTTCTGCATAACCGCACAAAGACAAAACAGCAGCAGTATTCCGATTGAGTAATTTCTGCTTATCGCCGCATACTCATACAGCGGAAAATAACCGAACACGAACAGCAGACGCTGAAGCCGCGTGAAAGGCGCGAATCTCAAAAAAACATATGCGACAGCCATCGCAATTGCCAAATGCAGCGCCTGCATTGCCGCGAAATTTTGTGTCACCCGGCTTAACGCGTACAACATAAGATACCACAGCGGCGGATGCCCCTCGTACCTCATATTGAAAAACAACTCGCCAAGAGAATTGCTGCTCGCGGCCATCGCCCAGGGCTGCAGCTCATCGCGCCACATCTCATGGGTAATGATATTCGCCGCCGCAAAGAGAACATAAACCAGCAGTACGAACCGCCTGAACGTCTTCTCCTCGTATAAGGCAAGATGATTCTCTGCTTTTTCAAATAGCCCTGCTAATCTTCGCAGCAGGTTCATATTCTCTCCGTTTCACAAAAAGGAGTTTGTCTGTCCAGCCGCATCTCGGCAATAAACCAGCATATCACCCCTATCCAAACCACGTTCCACTGGAACAGATGAAAATTCCGTATAAAGACGTTGTCCCAGCTTCCGAGGATATAAAAAGAGGCAAGAAGAATGTAAAGCAAAAAGTATTTTGAAGGTCTTAGCGCCCCAAGCGCTACCGGCAGCACGAAATACTGAACCGCAATGCCCGTTGTGAATGTCAAAAAGAAAAGCATTCCAAGCAGGCATTGCGCGATGATGTCTTTGCTCTTTAGGAAAAGCGGGAAAATACACATAGCAGGCACGAACAAATTTTTCAGTTTAGGCGCCATAAACAGCGAAGTAATACCATAAACTTTGGTCAGGGAACCATACTTGAATACATTCTCAATTATACTTTTTCCGCTTTCCTCCCAGTATGGGATAAACATTGAAAGAAAAATAATAACTGAAATAAGAAACAGCGTCACTTTTATCCGGTATCGCTTTATGGAGGAATGCAGGCATATAATAAGTTCGTAAAAAATGTTGTGTTTGATAATCATCCCTGCCGTGGCAAAAAGCCATAATAGCGCTATCCTCAATACGAGTTTGGTCGCAAGCCGAAGATACATATAAATCCCGGTCAGCACCATAAGTATTGCAACATTTTCCCACTGCCCGTGATAGCCGGTAATAAGAAACGTAATTGGGCACAGATAGAAAAATATCGCGGTTCTGGCCACAGGCAGTTTACGGACGCCGGCAATAAGAAGCAGAATCCCCAACGTCAGCAAATCAATACAGGAGAGAAACGACCTGACCACAAAGTGAAATGGCACGCCCGGCATCCCGAGCTGTATCTGCTTCAACGCGTGAATTGTCCAGAACTTCACGGGCGTTAAATTGTACCTGTCGGTTTCCGCATAGACGTTGCCGCCTTTCATGGCTATATTGGCATAAATCTCGGCTGACTGCATATCGTAGTTGCCGTATATCGACGCCGCCAGAATCAGCCGGATTGCGGTGCCCGCCAGAATTACCATCGCCACTATCAAAACAGTTTTGGATTTCGAGACGGTCGGCTGTTCGCCGCTGTTTACGGCAAACAACGCCACGCTGGCAAAAAAGCCAGCAAGGGCAATCAGGCCGACAAATACATTCGCCAGCAGAAACATATTTTTCTTTTCTTCGTTTTGGCCTGCAAGCACTTCTGGGGGCAGCGCTCCGAACTCAACAAACTGCTCCAGCCGTTTGGAGTAGTGTTTGAAAATCTTTTGCCCGGCATGCGTCTGCTCGATGTCCTTGACAAGCGTTCCCATCGCGGGTACATATCGGTCGGTAATAATAGGCTTGCCGACGTAACAAAGCACGCACAAAACCAGTATGAGAACAGCGAGTATCGCTATAGTTATGCTCGACCTGGCCATTTTTTCTCATCTATTTCAGAATAGCCCAGATACTTTGCGGCGGTTTGCGCCGCCCGCCGACCATGCCCTACTATATAATTGACCAAACGACCCTCCGGATGCACCTGAGCCATCGTCGCCACATAAAATCCCTTCATAGGCGTTTGGGTCGAACAGATTAACCTGCTGTAGTGACGCTCTATAAGTGGTTGCGCATATGTTTCCCTACAAACGTGATATCCTAAAATCTGCGACCGGTCAAATCCCGTAAAAATCCTTCTGATGTGCGGCAGGGAAAACTCCAGCAACTGCTGCGGGCTCATATTATATATTTCGCTGTCCTGTTCGAGATACTTCGACAAATATGCAATGTGTCTGCCCGCGCAGCTCTCCGCAGGCTCCAAATTAGTATGTTCCACTATGCCGGTAAACGGCACTTCAGGGTCATTTATATTGAGCCAGTAAATATCAGAAAGGGGCTTGCTCATTTCAAGCACAAGGCAAACATTCGCCATATACCTGATACGCCTTAAACCGTTGATGTATTCCTGCGAGATGCGTCCTTCAAGCAATCCGGCAATAATCGGCAGCGCAGGGGTGGCAATAACCGCACTGGCATCTATAATTCCTTTGGGCGTCCTGACGCCGCGCAAACAACCATCCTCAACAAGAATGGCTTCAGCAGACGTTCCCGTCTGAATCTCGCCCCCAATGTTTATTATCTTCTCCGCCAACGCTTGCGCCATCGTGCCAAAACCGCCGCTGAAATACCCAAGCATCTCTCTGCCGGCGCTGTCCCGGCTGCCGCTGCGCGCCTTTATTCTGCTCCAGAACCATACCGCAGATACTTCACGAGCAAACGAACCAAATTTTGCGCGTAAAAGCGGCTCCCACACCGCAGAGTAAACTCGTCTACCGCACTGCCTACTCAACCATTGCTCTGCTGTTTGGGACTCAAGAGGTTTCCAGTCGGCGAGCCCTCTTGACCGCAAAACCAGCATTCCCAGCCGAAGACGGTCCGTTAAACTGAGGGGCCTGAATCTAAGCAGGTCCAACGGCGTTGATAACCTGTAAAAACTATTACCCGCGTAAATACTGGTTTTCGTCGGTGCATAGCGTAACCGAGCGGCAAGACCAATTTCGCCCGCAAGGCCGGTTATATACTCGTCACTATTGAAAAAATGATGGTAAAATTTATCCAGCAGGCCTCCGTTTGTCTCAAAACTCCCCCCAATACCACCCACCGCATCATCTCTTTCGAGCACGGTTACGCCAATCCCCAGCCTGGCCAGTTCATAAGCCGCGGACAATCCCATAAACCCGCCGCCAATTACAACAACATTTGCCTTTTTATAATTGATGCCCATACTCACTCAAATTAGCGTCGACAATCGGTGTTTGTCTGGCCAACCGTATCCCGCCGGCTATTTGCCGATGACGCATATCCCCATCTTGTCAGCCAGTTCAAGCGTTTGTGGTTTATCGATGATTATCGTTTTGCCAGCCTCGACCACAAGGCATTTGGCGCCGTTTGAGGCAAGCGATCTTATCGTATCAGTCCCGACGCAGGGGACATCGAACCGCATATCCTTTTTCGCCTTGGCCGCCTTAAGAAGTATCCAGCCGCCCTTTTTGCACAGCTGTCCCGCCCGTTTAATCATATCCGCCGTGCCTTCAATCCCCTCAACCGCTATAACTTCCCTTTCCCTTACGGCGATTGCCTGGCCTATGTCCATCTCGGCAATTTTTTTAACGATGGGCCAGCCGAATTCGATGTCGTCGGCAAGCGATGCGCCCGGCCCCCACCCGGTCATAGGCCCGTTTGTCGCCAGATGTTCTTTACAGTATTTCGTCGAATCTTCCAGAATTATTCCTCCGCTTGCCAGCTCATCCGCCAGAGCCGACAGAAGCGTTTCGTTTTGCTTGTTTTTTCTGCGGAGCCGCCAGTACCATATTCTCACCGCCCGCCAGTCGGGCAGATACCTCAGAATTCGCCAAGGCGTAAAAATTCGCCCTTTCGCGACGCGCCCCACCATTACCGTGCTTGTCACGCCGTGTTTTTTTAACTTGCGAATCCAGTTTCCGGGGCGTGCCAGCGGCACCGTATAAAAAACATCAACTTCATCCGCCAGCGCCTGTTCCGTGCTGTCCGCAAGGCCAACGCAAATAACTTTAGCCCCTGCCTGCCTTGCGCCTTGTGCTATCATAAAGGGGAGCTGACCTTCGCCCGCAATTAATCCGACAACTTTGGCGCTATCCATATTTTTCTGAACCGCAAAAAACCTATAGTTTATCGGAACTCTGCGAATCTTCGGGGTTGGGCGGCTTACCTTCTCCGCCGGATAAAAGCTGTTTCATCTGCGCCTGAAGCTCGCGGATGCTTTGTTTAATCTCGGGAAGATACTGAATCATACCATAGGCGCGCTTGCCCTGATTGGCGTCTATCGCCGGGGCACCAACTATCACTTTGCCGTCCGAGACGTTGTTGATTACGCCCGCCTGCGCCCCGATAGCGACCTGGTTTCCGATGGTAATGTGCCCGACGATGCCGGCCTGGCCCCCGACAATGCAGTGATGCCCCAGCGTTGTCGAGCCAGCGATTCCAACCTGCGCTACCAGCAGGCAGTGTGCCCCGACCTTTGTCCCGTGCCCAATCGCAATCAAATCGCCGAGTTTGCTGCCCTGTCCGATGATGGTGTCGTTCAGCGTCCCACGCTCAATCCCGCAGCAGGCGCCTATCTCAACATCATCTTCTATTATAACGCTGCCGATTTGCGGTATCTTGTGATGAACTCCGTTATGTGTTGCGAAACCGAAACCGTCTTCGCCGATTGCGGCATTGGAATTGATAATCACGCGGTTGCCTATTTTGCAGCCCTCGTAAATCACCACGTTCGGGTACAAAAGGCAGTCGTTGCCTATCTGAACGTTCTCTCCTATAAAAGTGCAGGGATAGATTACGCAGCCGTCGCCGATTTTAGCGCCGTCGGAGATTGTAACGAAATCGTGGATTTGGCAGCCGGCGCCTACTTTGGCGCTGTCGGAAATAATCGCCCGGGGACTGATGCCGACTTTCTTGTGCTTACGGTGCCCGTGCAACAGTACCATTATCTGCATAAAGGCGTAATACGGGTCATCCGCAACCAGCAGAGGAGTTGAGGCCGCAATAGTATCCTTGCCCACAATCACCGCGCTGGCCTTGGTTGTCAGCAGCTGCTTCTCGTATTTTTCATTGCTGAGAAAACTTATATCGCCTGTGCCGGCCCTGCCCAGCGTTGCCGCAGCGCTAATCTTGACGTTTGTGTCGCCGAGGACCCGCCCGCCAACGTACTGAGCTAATTCACCTAAGGTCTTAGTTACCATAAAACCACCTTTTCGGAAAGTAGTTGCCTGTTCGCGGCCCATTCTGCTTTGGGCCGGTGGTATTATAGCAGAAACATAACAGCGGTCAACATTCGCTGCTAATCCATAAAGCAGCCGATTATGCCAACAACACCACTGACGCCTCTTGTTGCAACTCCTCTGAAACAACCTCGGTGAAATCAGGGGCTTCATTTCGCAGAATTGTTACGGCGGGGCCGAGGGGTGCGTAAACAGCATGGTCGGTGGGGCCGAAGACCGCAACCGTCCTGATTCCCACCGCGGCGGCCAGATGAGTTATTCCGCTGTCGTTACCCAGATAGCCGCGCGAACAACCGAGAACGCCGAGCACCTCAGCCAAAGACAGGTTTGTCAGCAGCTTTCCGGCGGCCCGGATCTGGGCGATGGCTAATTCGCTGAACCTTTCCATCTCGGCAGGCCCAAACAGGAATACCACCTCTGCTCCTTCTTTCGCAAGGATTCGCGCCACCGACAGAAAATTATCGAGATGCCAGCATTTATGCGCCCCGCCGCTGCCAGGATGAATAACAACGGGCTTGCGTGTTGGCATAATACCGTTCTCAGCCAGTATTTCTCTGCCCCTGTATGTATCCGCCGACGTCGGTCTTATCAGCGGCATACCGACCGCCGAATTATGCTCCCCACTCAACAATTCATTTTGTTCGACAAACTGCTTCCTGTAAAAATCGCTGATGTGGATATTGCTTCCTTCAACGGGCTTCATCGCCAGCGTAATAACTTCCGCGCTGTGGCTGCAATTGACCGTGAAAATCAGGTTCTTCTCGAAATGGCTGTCCGGCTCGCCGAGAAAACTGGCAATCCAGGAATAACCTGCAAACGACATAATCAGCGGGTCACCATCGGCAAGCTCGAACCCGCCTTCGCTCTCAAACAGCCGATGCAAACTTATCGAATCAAGCGACCTGACGGCATCGACGCAGCTTCTGCCGGGCAGCATACCGAGATATTCCGTATGGCCGATTATATCGACGCCGCCGGGGCAGACAGTTTCTTTCATCAACTCCGCCAGAGGCAGCGTCAAAATACAATCGCCTATCGCCCCCGGCTGCAAAATCAACCCTCGCTGACCCTGCTGGGCCGCAATCGCCAGCTTTTCCCGCAGCTTGTCTATGATATTGCTTCTTCCGCTCATATTTCGTTTGTGTAATATATCTTAACGCTTCGTGTTGCGGAATTTTTAAGATTGGAAAAAAAGGTGCATTTTTGAGAAAGGGGGATTTGGGGGATAATTTAAGGGGGTAGAATGGCTTATAAGCGGTTAAAACTGGCTGCCGGATGCGTTATAGGCCAAAGTGATGAAAAGTATGTAAAAGTATAGAAAAGTAAAAAAACAAAGGAAAAGTAAG
>JBFZBL010000183.1:0-3245 GCA_041308485.1 Phycisphaerae bacterium
GCTAAGCCGGCGTGCAGACCGATGTACAAACGGGTGTTGTCGATTCGGTCGAGAATCATTATTCGCCACAGAGAATAAAAATATTTTTAGCCACAGAGGTCACAGAGCACACAGAGAAAAAACAGTGTAAATCAGTGTTAATCCGTGTCTGTATCATTTCACATATCCAGTTTATCGCGCAGGTAGCTTCGCAACTGGTCGGTAGCGACGCGGATTTGATTCATTGAATCGCGTTCGCGGACGGTAACGGTCTGGTCCTGAGCGGTCTGGCCATCGACGGTAACACAGAAGGGCGTGCCCGCCTCATCCTGTCTGCGGTAGCGTCGGCCTATTGCTCCTTTTACATCGTAGATGCAGTTGAAACGTCCCTTGAGGTCGTCGAAGATATTGCGAGCGGTTTCAGGCATGCCGTCTTTATTGACTAACGGGAATATGCCTGCTTTTGTCGGCGCGATAGCCGATGAGAACCGCAGGACGTTTCGCGTCTCACCGCGGACTTCCTCTTCGTCATAAGCGTCAACGAGAAACGCCAGCGTGCTCCTGTCCATTCCTGCGCTCGGTTCAATGACATAGGGGATAAATCTGGCTTTCTTTTCGTCGTCGAAATATGACAAAGGTCCTTTGAGGTAATCTTCGGCCTCTTCTTTTAGTTTTATCTTCGACAAGTCGCCCTTGGTTTCATACCAGGCATTGAGCGTTCGCATTCCGCGCTGGTGCTGGCGGAGGTCGTAATCGGTGCGGTTGGCAATGCCCTCCAGTTCCTGCCAGTCGCCTGAGCCGAACGGGAATTTATATTCGACATCGACGCAGCCCTTGGCGTAATGGGCAAGCTCATCCTTTTCGTGCTCGCGGAAACGCAGATTCTCTTTTTTGAGGCCGAGGTTCAAATACCAGTTGAAACGCTGCTCTTTCCAGTGCTCGAACCATTTGTCATCTGTTCCCGGCTCGCAGAAAAATTCCAGCTCGGCCTGCTCGAATTCGCGTGTCCTGAAAATGAACGCCTTGGTAGTAACCTCGTTGCGGAAACTCTTTCCGATTTGAGCGATGCCGAAGGGGATTTTGACTCTTGTGGTATCGAGGACGTTTCTGAAATTGGCGAAGATACCCTGGGCGGTTTCCGGGCGCAGGTAAAGCGTCATTGAATCCTCGGCGTTTGCGCCCATCTGTGTTTCAAACATTAATTTGAAAGGCATTGGTTCCGTGAAGTTTCCTACTGCGCCGCAGGCGGGGCAGACCTTTTTACTCAAATCCTGGACATGCGCAGCCGCGGCAGCTACATCGACGTGCTCGGTATGCTCTTTTGCCGATTCATCGGCTTTGTCTTTGAGATGGTCGACGCGTGTTCGAACATTGCATTTTTTACATTCGGCGATGAGGTCGGCAAAGTGGTCCGCGTGGCCCGAGGCCTTCCAGATAAGGGGGTGCATAAGAATACTGCAATCGAGGCCGACAATGTCATCTCGCATCTGGACAACGTTTTTCCACCAGGCCTTTTTGACGTTGTTTTTCAGTTCAACGCCCAGTGGGCCATAATCGTAGCAGCTCGCCAGACCGCCGTAGATTTCGCTCGATTGAAATATGAAGCCGCGTCTTTTGCACAGTGATACTATATCGTCCAGTTTTGCCAGCTTTGCCATAATGTCCTCAGTTACTTGTCCGCCTATGGCGGATTACATAGTTTTAAAAACTTACGAAACGGCAATTATACAATAACCGGACATTATTGCAAATGCCTGCCTTTGCTTGTATTTCCGCGAGTTGGCCTATTTTGCGTTTGGGTCTGCGACGTAATTTTTTATCCTCGCTTTGTAATCAGGCATCGCGGGCAATTTCTCGCTTGGGACCGGCTCATACCAGAATGTCGAGCAGCTCCAGTCATCCTGCCGCTCATAAAGGCCGCTGCCGGTTTTGTCATTTACCTGCTGGCTCCAACCTATTTGCTGAATGGTGACGCGGATGTCTTTTTTCCAAAGAATCGGGTCCTTGACATGCCAGCGGTAAATCGTATTCAGTTTACCTCCTGTCAAACTCGTTCCGCCGTAAAGGTAGGCAACATTCTGAACGCCCCACGATTGCCCTATATAATCCTCGGTTCCTGTTCCGCAGATTGTCGGGAAGTTAGTGTCCCCGTCAAGGTAAACCTTGACTTCGCCTTCACCCCACCAGTTTTCCTCAAGTTCCCTTATCCCCAAGACACAGCCCACAAAACATCCGCTGCCTGCTCGTTTGGGCAAAATCTCGAAATCCTGCTTGAGTGTTGTCGGATTCTCACGACGGTAAATCGCATGAAGCCGGCCGAACTTCTCGGGAAGCTTGTCCCCGATGGTATAATCAATGTAGTAGAACAAAGGTGTGCTCTTGGACGATTCGTTTGTCAGCGTAATCTTTGCCTGTTTGGCGAAAGGCATCTCCAGCCATATATTCATACCTGCTTCCGGATTTACCGAATGGACTGCACTTTGGTATGCCCCGATTTTGCCGTGCATAATTCCGAAGAAAGCCCCGAGCGGCGCCTCAATGCTTGGATTTTCCTGACCGTCCCAGTATGCTCTGACGACAATCCCCTGAAGTGTTTCGACTCCTTTGGTTACGGTGACCCAGGCATGCCGAATGACACCGGGGCCTTTTATATCGCACAACGTATATGTCTGTCCGGGCTTGAATTCCTTCGCGGGCAATCCTTTTCTGCCCACGCCTATCTTGCTTGCGGCCATCCCGGCTTTCCCTTTTTCTCCAGTCGGGTTCTCAAACGATATTGTTCGCGACTCGACAGGCACTTCAATCTCGTATAATTTTAATTCCTCTGCCATAGCAATTGTCCCCATTAGAAATAAAACAACAACAGCTTTTAAATTTCTCATCATCATTTTATTAGCTCCTTTTACTTTGCCGTGTATTCGATTTTTTCAAACGGTATTTTGCCGCTGACGACATCGCAGAACGGCTTGCCGTCTTTTATACCAACAGTGCCGTAGCCGGCGGCAGTGGAAATGAATGTTCTAAAGTCGCCTTTTATGGCGGGTTTAAGATATAAGATTTTGTCCATCGCGTCGTATCTTGCGCCTGAGAGAGATTGAATAAGGGCGTAAGATGACATTGCTCGTGCGTACCAGTGGCCGCATTCGTATTCGTCGAAGGGATTTCGAACTCTACCGTCGTATCTGTCGCGTGCTGTGCGGACGATTTGCAGGCCCTCATCGGTAAAACCTTTTGTAATCAGATGCGAGGCGACCTGATATTCGATG
>JBFZBL010000184.1:0-9196 GCA_041308485.1 Phycisphaerae bacterium
CCATATCGATATCCCGCCTGAAGCACAGGGGACATCTGTAGTTTAACTTGCCTTTTCCACTTTGAGCCATGTTCGCAGCTCCTCTCTCGCCTTAAGCGTCTTCTTTATGCCAAGAGTGTACATCGGTGAAAATGCAAACCCCTCGCGAATATACCCCGCCGCGTGGTCGGCCTGCACGTTCATAGATAGCCGTGTGTCAACGCGGGGAACTACCGCCTCAACTCTCGTCGCGCACTGCACGGTTTTCTCCCTGCATTTGTACTGGTATTCAATCGTCTCCTTATCATCCGTTCCAATGCACTTGAGAACAACACCCGTAAGGTCTTCCGGGTATTCGGTCGTGCCGTAACAGCCCGTGATATATTCATCAACAGTAACCTGCGCTTCGGGGTCGCTCGTATCGACGATTTGCCGGACAATTTCTATTTCGCCCGTTCCTTCCTTAAATTTGAATATCGACTGCACGGCGATAGTCAGGCCGTTGAACTCGATTTCAACGGGGTCGAGCGTTACGACAATTGTGCCGTCCTGTCTCGAATACGAAGCCCACGTTCTGCACGTGCACAGGTCAACCGACTCGCCGTAATAGCTTAACTTGCAGCTCTTTATTGAGCCCTCGCCGGCGTAGTGAGTGAAATACCCCGCCCTGTAATACGCCTGGACAAGGAAAGGATACGAAGCGTTCTGCAGGCACGCGGTTCCAACACCGCATGGCCGGACGAGTTTGGCGGCATAGGGCCGCAAATCTATCATTGCCCCGCCCTGGTTCATATCGAGGGCAGTCCGCATATACGGGTCGGCATACCAGAACTGCTGGCGGTTGGAGCCATAAAGAATATCACGCCAGAGCGTGCATTCAGGCTCCGCGTATCTTTTTATGCTTCGGAAAATGTCCGCGAATTCAGACATCGTTACGTCTTTCAATTCGCCTGCCTTTTTGAGCTTGCCGTAGTAAGCCATCGCGTCCTTGTAGCTTTTTACTAAAAGAGCGTGGTTGGCTTCCCATCGCCCGTTCTTGCCCATCCAGGCGGGGCCGACGTAAATCATATTGTATGAATAGCCGTTGTTGTATCTGGTCATTGAGCGGTACTGGTCAACGAGATTCTGGAAATACGGCAGCTCGCCGTCTTCGTAAACCATACCCCTTAAAATGTTCTGCGGATGCGTTCCGAAGTAAGAGCCGGGGCCGTCGAATACCGCGAGCAGGTCCCTCGACAGATGAGGTATCGCGACAATTCCTATGTCGTCTTGCTTGCCGGACGCGGGGCAGTGAATATTGTATTTAGATGGAATCCACGGGTTCCACGGGCCGCCGTCAAAAAGGGTGTACCATGAATTGTTCGCGTTATGATAAGCCTTGGGGCCTTCCTCCCAGCAGGTGGCTACGGCGCATTTAACAAGCGGATACTTTGACTTGATGTAATTGACCAGCTCGGCGTCCATATAATAAGAGCCGGTCGAAGTCGGATAAAAACCGAACACTTCTTTGAATCGTCCGAAGACCTCATCCACAACGGCCTTCTTTTCCTCCATCGCGAACAGCCATACGGCCAGCTCTTTAGTGTGGAATTTGTCGCGGAACTGCTTGCACTGGATACCAAGAAACGTGCAGCCGATTTCATCGCCGAATTCGGCGTTATATTCCTTCGCTAACTTAATCGCCTCATCATTAAACAAGCTGGAATAGGTCATTTGTATGGTGGTCTTAAGCCCGTTGTCATGGGCTATCTGCTGCTGGGTCCTGAAAATATCCAGCGATTCCTGAATTACACTTTTTCTGGTAACGTCCTCCTCTTTTCCGAAGGCCGCCTCTTTTTCAAGATATTCGGGGACCATTTCCGGTCTGTGAACAATATTAACGAAAAAGTCACTCATTCAAGCATCCTGTTATTGTTATTATCAAAATCCTTCAACATTTTATTATTCCGATGTTATGGAAGCGCTGTCCGAAGTCAGCCCGGAAGCTGCAGCGCTCACTGTAATAAGGCCCGGCTGGTCAGAAACTCTTATATAAGCGGTGGCGATACCGGCTTCTGGCCTGATGACTGCCGGACATGCCAGAGCAGCCGGACCCGTCACCGAGAAGGTCACATTATTAGTAGTATACGACGCGGTCGGAACCAGCGTGCCGCTGGAATCAAGTATCGAAGCATTAACCTGGATGGTTTCCGAGCCGTTCGCGGGGACATTGGTCACATCGAACGCCACAGACAACGCCGACGCAGAACCGGGTGTTCGGACAACGTGTGTGGCGACAGTCTCTCCGCCGATAAGACCCTCGGCCATTAACTGGCCTGACGCGAAAGTCAAACCGGTGAAAGTAAACGGCGGATGCTGCAAATTGGTGCCGGCATCGGGGCTTTGGGTGGCATGCAAAACACTGTTTTTGTAGAGCTTTACCTGGTCGCAGTTGCTGAATACCTTGACAGTAGTCGGCGAAGAGGCGGTCCAGTAGTTGGCAATATAAACCATTGGGCCGGAATCTATGCCGGCCAGGACGACGTTCGGGTCTCGCTGGCTCTGGAAGAAATAATAAGAGAACTTGGGCAAACGGTATATATCCAGCACGCCGGAAGGATAAGGACCATAATCAATACCGACCCACAGATTGTCGCCGCACAAATAAGTCATACCGCGATTCTGGTTGAGGCCGTCCTGGTGGTTGGCAACCTGATTGAGCATATCGGCTTCCCCATAGTATCCAGTACCGATGTCGCCGCGATGAACGTCGCTGTAATAGTTGCCGGCCTCCTGATATTCCCAATGCCCATATTCGCTTATCATAAGAGGCTTAGAGCCGGAATATGTCCTGGCGCCTGCATCGGGCGTTGCGATGTATATGTCCGGATATGATGTCCCTGTAACTTTCCAGCCGGCCACATAACACTGGTTGCCGGGATACTCAGCGTGGCCGTAAGAATAAGCCATATTTGCATAAGTGGAGTTAAAACCGGTCTCGTTGAGTGAAAGCTCCCAGGCGATTACGCAGGGATGGTTTCTGTCCCGGCGAATCATATCCTTCATATTCTGGTAGGAACGCTGCATAAAAGTAGAGCCGCCGTTGTCCCACCACTGGAAACCGGGAATTTCATCCATAACCATAATTCCAAGTTCGTCGCAGGCCTCCATAAAAGCCGGGTCCTGTACGTAATGAGCTGTGCGAACGCACTGGAAGCCCCCCTCCTTGAGCCTTTGGGCATCTCGACGCTGGCCAACATTGCCCATCGCGTACCCGATATAGGGGAAGTCCTGCAGCCGGTTGGCGCCGCGGAAACGAAGTGCCTGGCCGTTAATCTTAAACCCTTCGGCCTTGCTGAAACTGATGCTTCTGATGCCTGCTCTGGTCTTATATGTATCAACAGAGCCATCGCCATCGTAAACCTCAGTGTAAACAGTATAAAGGTTCGGGTGGTCGGGATGCCACAGGCGCGGGGATGTCACTGTGGCCAATTGAGTAAAGGTATTATTACCTCCTGAGGCAATACTGTAAGTATCCGCCATTTGGGCAACAGGAGTATTGTTGGCGTCAACAATATAGGTTTTGACCGTGCAGTTTTTGGATGTCGCGTATTCGTTTTTAACGTTTGTTTTTATCTGCACCTGTGCAGACACGTCGTTGGCGGATGGGTATGTGACGAATATGCCTCCGCCCGCCACGGTATTCGCATAAACCGCATCTGTAACGTGGAGCTTGTCAGTGATATGGAGCCAGACGTCTCTGTAGATGCCGGCCCAGTTAAACCAGCTGGCGTTTCCTATGGGGGTGCTGGCATCATCGGTGTTGTCCGCCTTTACGGCTATGACATTTTCGGTACCTCCGAAATTGACATAATCAGTCATATCGATGGTAAACGGCAAATAACCGCCATAATGAGTCGTAAGAAGTGTGCCGTTCACCCACACATCGGTGCGAATACCTACTGCCTCAAACTCTATAAATATCTTCCTGCCCTGGTATGAATTATCCAGCGTAAAGTGCTTACGATACCAGCTTACGCCTTCGTAACTGTAGCCCGATGATGACCAGGGCGGTCGTGCGGCGTCGGGCCCCGACTGGCCGGTTTTGGGCGGGTTGTGCGGCAAATTCACGTCCAGCCATGAAGAATCATCATAAGAAGGCGAATTCGCGTCGCCGGAAACAGTCCCTTTATAAAACTTCCAGCCGACGTTAAAGCTCAACTGCATCCGGTTCGTACCGGGAGGCATATAACTGCCGCTGCCAAGCCAGTCCTGTGCGAAAAGCTCGATAGCGTCCAAATCCAAAATTCCGTTGTGATAAAAATCGCACTGAGCAAAATCGGGGAAATTTACCACCCCATCCCCGTTGAAATCCGTGTTCGCCCCCGCCGCATACCCCGCCAGGCTCAGAACAAGCATCAAAACGAAGACAAAACCAGACACCTGGTATGATAACTTGTTGTCCATTGTTCTTATCATTTTTATCGTCGTCTATAAGATTCTTGCCGTGCTGTATATCTCTGTGTATAAACCGCAATCCGCACAGGCAAAAGCAGCCGTAGTAAGCAAAAAATAATGGCAAAACTATTAATAATACTATCACAACCGTTCCTCCGAAAGCGGAGCAGCCCGCAATGAGCGTAATGAAACCCCGAATTTAACTTCTCTGTTTGAAAAATACCAATAATCCAATTTAATTACAACTTACTGTCAGGAGGCAAGTCCTTCATCCATTGCGGCCAATCCTGGTCCATTGTTTTCCATTCGGTATGCCAATTCAAGGACCACAATTGTCTTAATCCAACCTTCCGCACAGATTTGTCCATAAAAAGCATATTTAGCCTGCTGTTATGACGAGGCATGCAGAATACAGACATATTGCTGTTCTGCACACACAGCGCGGGAGGAGGGGCATCATCATACGTAGGCTCAGTGCCGTCCCACATAGCATCCGCCATTAACGGCACATCCGCTGAATGTTTTACATTTAACATTGTACGCCAGAATCTCCGGCGAACAACCGGGTCAGTTATATTATAGGTTCCTGTAACGCCTATGTCCGGCGGGTTATGTGCCCACCCGTTGATACCGTAACTGCCATATATACCTTTCTTAGCCCAGACAGGCACAGTGCCGCCGAAGAAGCCCGGCTCACCCCATCTTCCCCACGCAGATTCAACTGTTTTAGTGCAGGATGCGGTACTGCAGCCTGTCCTATCAAGAAATTTCCTGGCTTTAGGACAGAGGCGAACATCACCCACGCCCTGATAATACGGCATCAAGTCAACCATCCACATCGACCCGCTGTTCCAGCCGCCCGGCATAGATTCATTATGCGCCTGACCATACATTTCATACATAAGGCCAAATTGACGGAGATAAGAAGCGCATTTAACGGTATTGGCCTGGTCCCTGGCTTTATTAAGGGCCGGCAGCAGAACTGCCATCAAGAGAGCTATTATCGCAATCACAACAAGCAGTTCGACCAATGTGAAGCCCTTATCCCGGTTTTGGCAGAAATTCAAGTTTAGTATCATACGAGCCATCATCCTTTTTTTTGATTTCGTATATTTCAAACACCGCAACATACTGTTGGAGGCAGACTATCTCAAGACGACCTCCAACAAAGCATTAAATATTGAATCTTATGGCCACACAACATCCTGGAGCCAATACTGAGCCATTACAGCAAAATCAAGGAAGTCAACCTTATCGTTGCCGGTAGCATCAGCAGGCGTAATCAATCCCTGCGTCATCGGACTTGCTGCCGTTCCGCCCTCGACGGCCAGATAGAGGACTTCTCCTGCTGAAAGTGCATAGCTATAGATACGGAAATCATCGATATAGCCGTCAATGTAGCCGCCATATCCGCCTGACCAGCGCCACGCTCCAAGAGTGGCAAAGTTATTTGTCGTATCAAGCTTTGTCGTCTCCGAAGCCGTGGCATTATCATTCAATGCTATCAACTGGCCGTTTCTGTAAATTTTCATAAAGCGGCCGCTGACACTTTTGACAAACGCGTAGTGCACCCATTTATCCTGGGGATGGTCAGCATTAGTATAGTTTTGCTGCGTAGGATAATCCATGTTGTCGCCCCAGCCGTTATTCGAATCCCAACCTGACCTGAAGTTAAATGTACCTGTTGCCCCCATCCATATACCAACGACGTTGCTGTCGCGACCTATCTGCAGTATCTCTGAATCGGTATCAGTTTGCCCCGGGTCCTTTAACCACACTGATATGGTGCATTCCGCACCAATCGTATTGTGGTCATTAATAGCCGCAATGGGTATATTAACCCGGTAAAGATTCTGGGGATAAAAGCAATTTGTGCCGTCATGACCGCTTCCAGCGCCTCCCCAGGCAAACGGGTAGCTGATTGTCCCATTGTAGCCGTTCCCTGAAGAATCTGCCGGACTACCCGTACCTTCATCCATCTTGTACCACAGTATGCGCTGGGTCTTGTCGGTCGAAGGTGCGACAGCAGTCACTACTGTAGATTCAGCAAGCCAGTTGGCGGCGAGCATATCCATGTCAAACAAGTCAACATAGCAGTCTTTGGTGAAATCCGCAGGTATCAATTCAGCCAGCTGCGAGTCGCACCAGGGGTAATCAAGACGAATATCATTGATAGTTACCGTTCCAGCGCCGCCGGGGGAACCGCCGCTTCCGTCGTCAACTCCAATAATAATATTAGTCACATTCGTCAAATCAACTCCCTGAGAAGCAAATTCCTGTAAAGCAATCGGCCACAATATCATAGGTTCATAGAGCTGCTGATTTAACGCGTTTGGTTCCGGGAAATGGACAGTGCCGCTCTGGGCGCCGCTGTTCGATTCCAGCGTTACATAAATATTGTTGGGTCCTTTCATGTTGTTCTCGCCTTTTACCATCAGCACAAGCATCGCGTTACTGCTGATGTTATTCGAGCAAAGCAAATCCGAAATATTTGCGTTGACATCATCAGATGTCGCATGATCGTAAATGATTTGCATGTTAAAATCAGCCGCACCCCATGAGTTGGGGCCCCATACCTCTTGGAGGTTCCAATCCGCTGCATAGGTGTCGAATCTATCTAAGTACGTGAAGTTGCCCACGGAGAACGGCCATACGCTTTCGGATTTGATAATGTTTGAGCCCACGGTTTCATCCACGCGCCAGAAATAAGTTTGTCCCATGGTAACGCTGGCAAGAGACAGTGCATAGGAAGTGGTTCCGAGGGGCAAAGAAACCTTATACTCCGGGTCACTTGTGTTGGCGTCATTAACATCCGCGAAAGACGTACCAAAGTAGACATAATGGTTGCCGGTAGCAGCCGTTGCGGCGGTCCACTGAAGCGTCGGGCCAATGCCGCAGCCATTCCTCTTATCTTCCCTGGGCACAGTGGAATTAGGCCACGGAGCCACAACAGTCGGCTGGTTGTTATCCGGTTCTCCGAAGTAAACAGAATCGACATACAAATTCCAGACCCAGTCACTTGCCCTTATTCGTAGGATTGCATAGTTGGCCTCTGTGGGCACGGTGTAATCATAAGAAAACGAACCCCAGCCGCCTGTTTCAGCTTCATTCTGTGCTATAATATAAGCGTTACTGCTCACAAGATTTGCATCCGGAAAGTTCGGGTCGGGGACACCACCACTGTACCAACCTATTTCCGCTGCCGTATCGCCCCACGTCCATTTGTTGGCCACGAATGAAAGACGAATTGTAGGCAGACCAGCGACGGGAACCACCTGATGGACCTCAATTCCTATACCGCCTGTGCGGTACCTCATAAATAAACAGGGTGTGCCATCATAAGTAAGGCCATCCTGAACAACGGCCTGGATATCTATCCCGGGAGTATTAGGGTCGTTTACATCCCAGCCTGTCAGGTCGCCGATATTAAAGTTGCCGTTGGTCAACAGATTATTTGAACCCTGTGCCGAAACAGCAAAGACACACATTAGAAACAGTATTGTATTGAATTTAAATCCCATATTTTTCTTTCCTGCCCTTTTCATACACCAACCTCCATATCCTCAAAATTTTATCCATGAATATAGTTTAATACGATAACGTGAACAGTAATTTTACCGGAGGATACAAATTTATTTTGTCTGGTGTTTTCAAAGAGCTCCCCTGTAATCTCTCCTGAGGGGGCCAAGCCGTCCGGCCCCCCCAGAAGAGACCTTGCATTCAGTTAACTAAACTCAAAAATCTCGTGCTCGCTGTTTTTAAGCGTGTTTCCTTCTGAGCGAAAGCAATCCGCCGATTCCAAGCAGGACCATAGTTGCCGGCTCGGGCGTAACGACGACATTGTCATACTTACTTCCGCTTGGCTGCCAGCCCCATTGCTCTATTTTAAGCGAAAGATATACGGTGCCTGCCGGAGAAGTCCAATTCCCTGACTTATTCCCGCTGTCGCTATTAAACGCCACCCAGCCGGTATCACCAGCGCCACTGCCGGCGTAAATGTCAACCCATCCCCAGTCTAAAACGTTCCAACCGGCGTCCTTGTACTGGATGGTTATGCCTGCTCCTGCCCAGTCGTTTGCAGGGGAGTCATACATCAAACTCACGCTAACCGGCAAACCCGCACCGAACGCTACATCCTGACCAAGCTGAGAACTGCCACTGGGATTGTTGGTGTATATCTCCGCGCACCAAGTACTGCTGCCGGGACCACCTGCTACAACACCAATGGTTGAGTTCGCTGTGTCAGGTATGTATGTCCACCAGCCGGTGAGATCGCCGGTCTCGAAATCGCCGTTGGTAAGAGCTTTCGCCGGCACCGCCATACTTACCAAACACAAGGCGCACACAAAAATACTAATTTTCTTAATCATTCTGTCTCCTCCTACTACGATATTAACTTTTTTCGGTTTCGATGCCTTTGGCAACAAGCCAAAAACACCATTTTAGTTATCAACAGACACACTTTCTTATATTCGCGTCCGTTTTGAACACCGTCAAACAAACACTAAGTTTGACTTTCACCATGTATAACCTTGCGCCCGTTTGACGAAGCTTAACACAATCTCTTCTTTTCAAGCCCAACTGATGCTCATTCTCATAACAAATGGCCCGAAGACCATATAATAGCTTCTATGGCCATCATACAGGATTATTGTCTCAGAATAACATTCTTAAATGAACGCCAATTCGCGTAAAAATGTAACCATTTTACGAAACATGCCTTTTCCCCCCTTGACTGCCGAAATAAAACGAATAGGATTTCTTTGCGTCCGGTAAAACC
>JBFZBL010000185.1:0-8799 GCA_041308485.1 Phycisphaerae bacterium
CCAGCCGATTTATTATTTTGGGCGTGATACGAAGGCGAAGAACTAACGGCGACGTTTCGTCGGTTGCGGTGCTGCGAGGTACCATCGCTTTACGAAATTTTGTTCGGATTTGGTGAGGGAAACGAGGCCGCCCAAATGCGAGGCCCATAGGCGGACCAGTGTCGTGCCGGTTGCGAAGTCCTTTACTATTGGAGCGTCTTTTTTATTAGCGGCGATGAAAAGACCGACGCCTTTGACGAGAAACGCGGAGACAGGTTTATTGCCTGCACGGACTACTTTTATCATATTGTTCGCAATTGCTTCCGAAGAGGGATTATCGACCCACATAGGAGTGCCGTTGACATAGACCATTTCGGCGGGTTCGAGCGGGCCCATTGCGAGGAGTTTTGCGGCGTCGTGGCGATTTAAAAAAGAGGCGATTGTTTTATTGTAAGTGAAGGTGACGGAGTGGCGCTGGCCGGTTGTATTGAGGACTGCTTTTTGGATTTCGGATTTGATTTCGGAGATTTTTTTTACGGCGGGGCGATTGAGCCGTAGTGTTTTTAATTTCGGGAGATGATTTTTGCAGCGATTTAAAACGTTGTGCAAAAGCGCCATCGCGGCGGGTGCGGTTTTGGCGGTTACGAAGAGGCCATGCTTTGCGAGGAATATAATCGCAGGTTTTGTGTTGTAGTGTTTTTCGTAGGCGAGTACGAGGCGAGAGGTTTTAATCGCTAAGGGATAGCCTGGCGCGGCGTATGGAATCCAGAGGGGCGGGAATTTTTCGGATTTGAAGAGTTTGGCAATTTCTTTGCGGCCATTTTTTGAATTGACATAGGCGCCGACAACTAACGGGTGCAGGTGGATGATGCATTTATCCAATAAAGCGTGGAGATTGGCTTCGACGGAAGGGCGGGCGGTGCTGTCTATTCCGTCACAGCAGCTTATGAGATGGCGGCTGAGGATTTCCTGTTCGCGGAGGGCGGTGGGCATTTTGGCGAGGCTTTTATCTTTGATGACGCCGTGAAGTTTGTCGAGATGGAGTTTTCGCCAGCCGCGATGTAGGGACATGTCCTTAAGGGCGGTGCCGCTTGCCTTGATGAACATATATTTGCCGTCGCCGGTTTTGACGGAGGTGTTGCCGCCAGCGGCCTGGGTAAGGGCGGGGTCTTTGCCCGTGGCATTTGATATTTTTATCAGTTTCGCCAAATCTTTATTCACGCTGTACATCCTTTCTTAATGCTGAACGAGATACCCGCTGTATGCTGCTATGATGGCTGAGAACATCAATAGCGCAATACCCGCCGCCAGCAGTGACTTTGTCCGCGAGCTGGTTTTCTTCCACTCGCCCAATAAAATGCCCAATAGCGAACTGAATAGAATGGCGCTCGCCATCAGAACAGCCCATCCTACGTAAGCCATCCTGCCCATTGCCGGTTCGCCGGTCTTGAAACAGATGAACTGCGAGCACCATATCGCACCAGCAGCTGCGGCAAACGCAATGTTGCCGAGCAGCGGTGTATTGGCCTTCGTGTAATCGCCCGTGGTTTTGTTCCTGAGGTTGAGCATGAGGCACCACAGGAAGTTGATGGTGAACCCGCCCAACAGCACGATTACAAGCACCGGCATCCCTTTCCATGACATGGACGTGACCGGCTCGGTCGATAGTGCCAGCTTCTCGATGGCTGCTCCGCCCTGTAGACCAAAGCTCATCGCCGAACTCATCAGCCCCGAGAAAATGGCAACGATAATACCCTTCTTGAAGTTGAACTCTGCAACGGCCTTTTTCTTTTCCTCGTCTGGCAGCTCCTTTTCTTTGGATATTCCCGCCATACCAATTGTCACGATACCGACAATCGACACCAGTACGCCCAAAAAGGATACGATGCCGGCTCCTGGTTCGAACAGCTGGCCGAATTCACCTTTAAGCATTTTCGGAATGAGTGTCCCCGCCGACGAGCACAGGCCGCAGCCGATAGCCAGCCCCAGCCCAACACCGAGGTATCTAATCATCAATCCCCAGGTCAGCCCTCCGATGCCCCAGGCGGCGCCGCAGAGGTAGCAGTACCACAGCTCATTGGCGGGCGATGCCTTCAGTACACTCAACACGTTGGGGGACATGCTAAACGCCAGTATCCACGGCACGACAATCAGCCCGAACACGGCGTAGATAAGCCAGTAGCTTTCCCACGCCCAGTTTTTCACTTTTTTGAAGGGCAGGTAGAATACAGCGCCTGCCAGGCCGCCTACCGTAAAGATAATTACGCCCAGAACGGGATTGGCGACTGATTCGGTATTCACTACGTTTCTCCTTAATCAGGATAATTTATTTGCGACGGGACAAAACTTTTTGCTCGTACTGCTTGACCTGCTTGAGCCAGTCCATACCCACCGGCACATTATTATTGAGGCAATAGCAATCCCATACCGCTCCGAACGGCAGCGTCTTGAGCTCCTCCAGCAGTGCCAATCGGGATGTATAATCGCCGCTTGTTTCCATTTTCCGCAGCTTGTCGGTCGGTTCGAGCAGGGCGATTAAAAGCGCCTTTATCATGCACCGCGTCCCGATGGTCCACGCAGCCACGCGGTTAATACTGGCGTCGAAGAAGTCAAGTCCGATGTGCACCCTTTCGATAAAATTACCCCTTACAATCTCCGAAGCAATAGCCTTAAGCTCATCATCGAGAATCACGACGTGGTCGCTGTCCCACCGTACGGGCCTGCTGACGTGCAGCAGAAGCTCGTCGAGATAGCACAAGACAGATGAAATTTTATCGGAGACGACTTCAGTCGGATGAAAATGTCCGGTGTCGAGCGTAAGAAGCGTGCCGTTTTTGATTGCATATCCAAGGTAAAATTCGTGTGAGCCGATGGTGCAGCTTTCCAGGCCGATACCGAACAGTTTTGACTCCACGGCGTCAAGCTGGTATTTGTGATTGAGTTTCTCCGCGAATATTTTGTCGAGAGAATCCTTCAGCAGCTCCCGCGATTTTCTGCGGTCAACGGGGGTATCCTTGAATCCGTCCGGCGCCCACAAGTTTGTCACGCAGGGGCTTTTCAGCTCTTTGCCGATATATTCGGCCACTTTTCGGCACAGAATCGAATGCTCTATCCAGAAATTTCTGATATTTTTGTCGTAATTTGAAAGCGTGAAACCGCTCGCTGCCTTCGGATGTGCAAAAAGCGTCTGGTTAAAATCCATTCCGATTTTCTGCTGCTTTGCCCATTGGACCCAGCCGGCGTAATGTTTGGGCTGGATTTCATTGCGGTCAACTTTTCTGCCGCCGGTCTCAAGATAGCTGGCGTGAAGATTCAGCCGGTGTTTGCCAGGCAACAATTTGTAAACTTCATCCAAATCCGCCCTCAGCTCGTCCGGCGTTCGCGCCCTGCCGGGATAATTTCCAGTTGCCATTATTCCGCCTCCGGCGCTGCCGGTTACCTCAAATCCTCCTACGTCGTCTCCCTGCCAGCAATGCAGTGAAATACTTATTTTGGCAAGCTGTTCCATTGCCTTTTCAGTATCGACCCCGTAATGCGCGTAACATTCCTTTGCAGCATCATATGTCGTTTTGGACGCCATATTCTACTCCTTAAAAAAATCGACATTTATAACTCGGATGAACTGAGGGTTGATCAGTGCACCCCGTACTTTTCGAGGAGTTTTTGTTCGGCCTGGGCGGTCCAGATTCCGTTATTGAGGCAGGCGGCGACATCGGGCATTTTTTCAGGTAATACGGAAAGTCGAGTGAGGGGCAGTCCTTTGCAGGCGGGATAGACGATGATTTTGCCCGCGATTGCGCGGTTTTCGATGGCGCGGATTCCGTCGAAGGCGCCATCGAGGCCGCAGATGGCCGCGACGGAGATATTGGTGTCGAGGCCGCCCGATACGAGTTTTGCCAGCTCGCGTTTCATATCTTCGAGGAGTGAGCCGCTTGTGCCGACGAAATACATCTGTTTTTCGATATAGGCGTCGAGGTTTATTTTGGCGGTCATTGTGTCAGGGATGCCGGCAAAGATATTAATTATCGCACGTTTGTCTGCATTCAGGACGGCTGCAGCAGCAAGCTCCGGGGCGGGTGCCATAATAACAATGTAATCAGACCCTTCGGGCATTTTGTCTTTGATAGGACTATACTGCTTATACGGAACATTTTTGGCGGCGGCCATAGGTTCGGCGGTTTTTTGGAGGTTGGCGAGCCGACCATCATCGGAGTCGCCCGCGAAGATTGTGATACCTTCGATGCCGCGGTAGATGTTGCGAATGACGTGCATTGTGCCCATAGGGCCCGCCGCGCCGACGATATTTATTTTGTCGCCTCTTCGGACCTCGCTTGTCTGCGGGATGTGCTTCATAGAGTTTGCGGGCTCGTAGTTGACGGTTCCTGTAATGCGGATTCCAGCGTAATGAACTCGCCCGATTGGCACGGTGACGTCTCTGCCAAAGCGTTCGCCGCAGAGGACGATATTGAATAGTCCCTGCGGACCGACTTTGGAAAAAAGCGTCTCAACCCTGTCAGGATTGGCGCCGAGATAAATCACATCATCGAAGCTGGAATCGGCCAGGCGAGCGATTTCGGGACAAAGCTCCATATTGATTCCGGGGACTTCGGGGGGTCTGTATTGAGAAGCCCAGATTACTTTGGCGGGCTGGCCCCATCGTTTGAACAGGTCCGTGAGGTCATTTGGTGTGACTATGACATCGGCGACAATGAGCATTGTGTTGTCCTGCTCGATGCGCTGGGTTTCGTCATTGACGTAAGCGTTTTCGACGCAGCCCCAGGGCTCGATGAGAGCGATTGACGAGGCGCTGAGTTTTTCTGGGGCGGGGATGAGCATTGATTCACCCTGCGGGGAGATGATGACACGTTCATCCATAAGGACGTATTCCTGGAGCGCCCCTTCGAAGTTGTAGCCAAAGGCGCTGGTGGATTGTGCTGTAGGAAGCCAGCGATAATCGGTTTCGACGAGGAAGCGCTCGCCCGGTTTGAATCTTGTTACGCCTTTGCCGACGGCTTCGATGCGGACGACGGTTTCGTGGCCGGGGACAGTAGGTTTGTCGCCGGGGACGTAACTGCTGATTTCCTTGAGGACTTCCGCGGCGATGCCAGAGGTTATTTCTGCTTTTCGAGGATGAGCGGCGAACTGCTTGATGAGTTTGAGGTCGCTGAAGCAAAGACCAACCGCTTCAGTTCTGCAGAGAACCTGATGCGGCCCCGGCGAAACAATGGATTTTGATTTATTGAGGACCAGCTCGTTGGCCGCTACTAATTGCACGGCATGCTGTGTGGCTGGGCATTGCTCATCGCTGTTATTTTGCAATTCAGACAAACTCCTTAAAGCATTTTCAAGTTCACCGCATCATCTCAAGGGTGTTAGTTTATATTTATTGGCCGAGCGATGCAATGTCTTATCATTTTTTTATGATATTTTTTTCGCATCGGGATTTTGCGGTCGAAATTCCGACGGCACAAACGAGCGGCTGACGAGAGCTCTGGCTTGCGAGAGGGAGGCGATTAAGCCGGTTGCTTTGGCCTGCATGAGAATGTTGCCGAGGGCGGTCGCTTCGACGGGGCCCGCTGTGACGATTTTGCCTGTGGCGTCGGCGGTGAGCTGGTTGAGGAGGGCGTTTTGCGAGCCGCCGCCGACGACGTGGAGTCGGTCGATCGATGAGTCTGTTACGTCTTCGAGCTTTTTTATTGTTTCGGCGTACTTTCGGGCGAGGTTTTCGAGAATTGTCCGGGTAATCAGGCCTTTGTCGTCGATAGTGTTTTGCCGGGTATTGGTAAGGTAATGGTTTATTCTGGCGGGCATATTGCCGGGGGCGAGAAAGCAACTATCATCTACATCGATTGAGGCGGAGGCGGGTTTTGCTTTCGCCGCCAGAGCGGTCAATTGGTCGTATGAGAGGTCGGAGCCCTCTTTTTGCCAGTATTTTTTGCATTCCTGAAGGAGCCAGAGTCCCATTATATTTTTCAACAGGCGGATAGTGCCATCGACGCCGCCTTCGTTGGTAAAGGGATACTCGAATGTTTTGTCATTAATGATTGCGTTTGGCGTTTCGACGCCTATTAAGCTCCATGTTCCGCTGGAGAGGTATGCCCATGTGGAGTTTTCATCGGCAGGCACGGCAGCGACCGCGCAGGCGGTGTCGTGGGATGCGGAGGCGATAACGGGGATTTGCGGGCAGCCGATTTCTTTAGCGATGTTGTTCGTGAGCGTTCCGATTATAGTTCCGGGGCTGACGATTTGGGGCATAATGTCAATCGGCAGGTTCAGTTTCTGGAAAATCTCCCGCGACCATTTTCCCGTTCGCATATCCATAAGCTGGCTGGTGCTGGCGAGTGTGTATTCGGCGTATGGTTTACCTGAGAGAAAACATGAAACGAGGTCGGCCATAAAAATCAACAGTTTTGCCTTTGCCAGTACGGGCGAGCCGGATAATCGCATCGAAAGAAGCTGGTAAACGGTATTAAACTGCATAAACTGGATGCCAGTGTGTTCATAAATATCCCGTTTGGGCAAAAACTCGCACGCTTTTTCAATTATTCCATTTGTTCTGCTGTCGCGGTAGTGATATGGGTTTTCGATGAGATTGCCTTTGTCGTCGAGAAGGCCGAAGTCAACGCCCCAGCTATCGACGCCGATGCCTGCGATATCGCCGGATTCTTTAAAAGCTTTGCCTATGCCGGTTTTAACATCTGACATAATTCGTGAAAAAAACCAGCGCAGGGAGCCATTTTGTTCGACTGGGCCGTTTGTGAACCTGTGAATCTCGTCGAGGCGAATCTTCTCTGCTGAGACGATGCCGAGCATCACCCGCCCACTTTCGGCCCCGAGGTCAACCGCTATGTATCGTTTTTCGTCTGCCAATTTGCACTCCGGCAATTTAATTTACTATGATACATACTCCAAAGCCATCTGTTTTATAACGTAATCTGTTTAATAATCAATCGGGAAATGCTTTTCTGATGGTGTATCTTGTTTATAATGTTAGTCACGATGAGAGTTTTGATTTATGGAGCCGGTGCAGTTGGTTTAGGATTGGCGAGCTGTCTGCTGAAGTCAAAGGCCGAGATCTGTCTTATTGACAGGCCTGATACTATCCGCGAGCTGAGGCAGGGGGGCTTAGTCAGGACGGGCATGTTTGGGCAATTCCGTGCTGAATCAAACTCGTTCACAGCTTATCAATCTTTGGATGAAATCAGGAATACCACGTTTGATTTTATTCTTGTTTGCGTCAAGTCGTTTGATTCGGCATCATCGGCGGCGGACCTTTCGAGGCACAGGAGCGTGTTCGGGCAAGATACGAAAATAGTTCTTTGTCAAAATGGCTGGGGCAACGCGGAGAAAGTCATCAGCCATTTTCCGAAAGAGCGGGTTTACAGCGCACGGGTTATTACGGGATTTACACGGCGAAAACCCAACGAGGTTGAGATAACAGTCCACGCTGACGCTATTCACATCGGCTCGCTTTTCGGCTGCGGGCTCGAATGTGTCGAGCCGCTTACCAAGGCGATTGCCGAAGGAGGCATCCCTGCCATAACTGTCCCCGATATCGAAAAGGACCTGTGGGCGAAGATGCTTTATAATTGTGCACTTAATCCGCTGGGTGCGATTCTCGATGTCTCTTATGGGGCACTTGCTGAGAATAATTACAGCAGGGGTTTGATGAATCATATTATCGAGGAGGTTTTTGCTGTTATGGGAGCCGCCGGCTTTATGACACACTGGTCATGTGCCGATGATTTTTTGAAGATTTTTTACGACAAACTCGTTCCTGATACCGCTAAACACAAATCATCGACTTTGCAGGATATCGCGGCGGGGAGAAAGACCGAAATAGATTCGCTTACAGGCGAGGTATTGGCCCTGGCGGAGAAATACCATATTGACGCTGCTTATAACCGTGCTATTTATACCATTATTAAGTTTGTCGAGGCTCGGCGGGCGGTGTAATCGTGGAAATGCCGTATATCCGCTCTTGTTAAGATAGGCAATAAAACCCGCTGGATGCCAAAAAAGGCCTTGACAAAACCAGGCTTTTTCAAGAAACTAATAGGTACTTGCCGATTCAATAAAGGGTGGGTTTATGAGGCTGAAAAAACGAATACCGAGCGGTAGAGAAAAAGACCAGAAAGCCATAGAGTTGCTTGAACGGCTGCGGGAGGAAGTGTATAGCGAGAATCCGTCGGCAGCGCGGCATGCGGCGTTCAATCTTTCCTGGATGCAGGAGGACGGTTTCGATATTCTCAAGGAAGCTCTTTTCGGCACCGCGGGCAGGGCCACAAAGGGCGCGGCCGCATACGGGCTTCGCAAGATGCGGGGCAGGATGAAGAAAAACGGTATGGCCCTGCTTGAAGAAGGTCTGCGGCATTCTAATGAGGGGACACGCCAGGTTTGCGCACGGGCGCTATTGCTGGACAAAGAAGCGAAAAAGCAGGCTGCTCAGCAGCACCTGCAGAAGCAATACCAACAGAAACAGCGGCAACCTGATTCGCAGCCGCAGCCGAGGGAGAGATTTAAGCCGAAGTTCAAGATTTCTGAAATATCTCACAAATCAGCGAGGGAGAGGCCCCGAATCGGCAGGAGGCACCCGCCGGAAGAGTCGAGATTTAACCGATAGGCGAATCGATAAGCGGAAAATTTTTTCCGCAGGGGCTGATAATACCAGAGCTATTATTCATTATACTGCGGTTGCGCGTTTTCTGAGCCGTCTATACTTGAATTTTGGCAGCCGATGTGATAAGATAATACCAAAGCGGTGGGGTATCATTATTATTAGGGGGGTTTCAATATGTCGTTTTTCGGGGCATTGAGACC
>JBFZBL010000186.1:0-12536 GCA_041308485.1 Phycisphaerae bacterium
ACAGCCATCCGCGACCAAATGCATAACTTCCCGTTCTCTGTCCGTTAGCAACGACATTCTGCTGCCGAACACATAAGCATCTGTAACCTCTTTGTGGCGCTGACGGCTTAATATGTTCTTAGCTACCTCGACAGCTCCGCTCACACGGCCATTCTCATCATGTAAAGGATAACTGTGGACAAGTATCACTTTGCCGTCAGCAGCGGTCACTTTAGCTTCATATTCCATACCGGTTTCAATAGTTCTTATAACGGGGCATCCCGCGCAATGCGTCTGTTTCTTGCAGAGTATTTCGTAACATTTTCCTGATTTGATTTGCTCACGCGCCAGGCCGAATACATGGACGGCGTAGTCGTTTGCCCAGACAATATTCATCTTAGTGTCATAGCAGATAGTAATTTCCGGCACTGCGTCGAGGATATTTGTCTGCCCTTGTTTATCCGCCATATTTGGGAACCCAATGGCTGTTACGCTGGCAGCCGATTCTGCGCGGGGACAGGTGCTGTCATACCTGGCATCTTCCAAAGCAATTTGTCTTAGTTGCTTATCCATACGTCTAAAAGGGCTGTTTTGTCAGCAAGGTCTCATAATAAGCGGCTCTGCTGTAATATAAGTATGGTACATTGACTAACTAATTGTCGATTCTAAATAGAAATACTTAAATTGCCGCAATGACTGAGCGGTAAAAGCGAGGCTGGTTCGGGAATACCTATTTACTAATCAATTTAAACAACTCGTTTGCCTTCTCGGCGTCCAGCGTTTTCAAAATTTTGTATTCTTCAAGGGCTGAATTCTTGTCGCCGGCTACTGAATAGGCAACACCAAGATTATAGTGTGCCAATACAAAACCCGGCTGGATTTTTATGGCCTGCTTATAGGGCTCCACCGCATCCTGATAGCGGCCAAGTCTGTAGTAGGTAACACCAAGATTAAGATATGCAGTTGCGTAATCCGGCTTAATTCGAATGGCTTGTCTGTAGGCTTCTATTGCCTCCTGCCTGCGACCAAGGTCGTCGCAGGCAACGCCAAGATTACAGTATGCCTTGGCATAATCCGGCTTAATCCGAATGGCTTGCTTGTAGGCGTCTATCTCGTCCTGCCGGCGGCCAATTTTGCCGCAGGCAATTCCGAGATTATAGTAAGCCTCGGAATAATCCGTATTGATTTTTACGGCCTGCTTATAGTCTTCTATTGCGTCCTGGTAGCGGCCAAGGTTGTCATAGAAAACACCTCGATTGTTGTGCGCAATATAATTGTTTTGCGTTACCTCAATGGCATGCGAAAAAAGGGTTAGGTTGTTATTCCAGTAGCTTACCTGCCGATGGGTACATATTGCGAGGGTTGTCAGTGCTATTGCCATCGACAGCCCCAGAGCGACTTTCTGCTGCGGCCAATTCGAAAGAAGGTCCGGCAGACCCCACGCAATCATTATGAAAAGGCCTATATAGGGAATATAGGTGTAACGGTCGGCATAGCCCTGGAGGCCGACCTGAACAAATCCTATAACGGGCAAAAGCGTTACGACAAACCAGAACCAGCCAACCGGCAGATACTTTCGATTTCGTCCAAAACGAATTACAAAAATGGATATAACAATCAATAACAAAACACACATTGCCACCTGCCAAAACGCAGAGCTGTCGGCGTCGAAAGGATAAAATACCGCGAGATTTTGCGGCCAGAACAGTTTACCGATGTATCTTGCGTAAGATAAGAAGGCGTTGGCGATTCTGACTTTCAAAGGAAGAATGTCGATATGTGCCACTGCGCTGCCGCTTAGCTGGACCAGAAACGTGATTACGCTTGAGGCAACTGAAAGAGCAAAGAAAGGAATTTTTTCGATTATTAACTGTACTGCTGATAACTTCTGAAATACACCCTCTGTCTTCCGTTTTCTGTTCTCTGTTCTCTGTTCCCTGATTCGTTCGAGCGGCCAATAGTCCAAAAGCAGCAGCAGGGCCGGCAAGGTAACGAGCATTGGTTTTGCGAGAAGGCCCAGTGCAAACAGCAGCAGTGTCAGCGTATAGCGAATTATGCCGCGGCGTTTTGCGTAGCTGACGTAAGCGGCTAATGTGAGCAGAAGGAACAATGTGCTCAATACGTCCTTGCGTTCGGCAATCCACGCGACCGATTCGACGTGCATCGGATGGAGAGCGAAGGCCGACGCGACAAATGCGCTTGGCCATAATGCGCCGGCCTGCGGTGAGCTTGCCTGCCCTGAGCTTGTCGAAGTGGTCGAATCCGTCATTTTTCTGAGCACCGCGAATAGCAGCAGGGTATTTGCAAGGTGAAGAATGAGATTCATAAGATGCATTCGGCCGGGATTTGCGCCGAATAATTGACAATCGAGCATATGCGACAGCCATGTCAAAGGGTGCCAGTTGGCTGAGCGGTTTGTGGTAAAGGCCCAGATGACTCCGTCTTTGGTCAGGCCGTTCAAAACTTGCGGGTTAGCGGATACATAGTCGCTATCATCGTAATTGAGAAAACCGAAATTGCGAACCTGCCAGAAAACAAGCAGGGTGCTTAATATCAGGACAAAATAAGTGAAAATGACAAAATATTTTTTCACAGATTCAAGCATAACTTAACCGTATTGAAATCAGGCAATCATTCAAAAGAATGACAAAAGAATCAAGTCATTATTCCTTATCTTCCGGTATATCGACAATACGGATGCAGACCGGTTTGTCGCAGACGGCTTTCAGATCGGCAAGACCTTTAAGGGTAGCGGTGATTTTATCCTGTCTGTTTGGATGAGTGGTAATAATCACGGGGACGGTATTATCCGGGCCGGGGATTTCGTGCTGTAAGACGCCCGAAATGCTGATGACGTTATCGGCGAGAACTTTGCCGATTTGCGCGAAGACGCCGGGCTGGTCCTTGACCATCAGGCGGATGTAGAACCGGCTTACGAGATTGTCGATTTTGTCAATCATCCCCGCTATTTCTGCGTGCGGTTTGAGATTGAGATTTTTGAAGGTGGTCGCGGAATTGCCTAAGGCGACTTCGATAATATCGGCGACAATCGCGCTTGCGGTGGGCATCATCCCAGCGCCTCTGCCATAGAACATAATGTTGCCGACTGCGTGGCCGAAGATGCTTACCGCGTTAAATGAACCATCGACCTTGGCGAGACGATTTTCCTTGCTGATAAATGAAGGATGGACGCGGAGAGAAATATGACCATTATCATTTTTTTCCGCAATCGCCAGCAGTTTCAGACAATAACCCATTTCGCCGCCGAATCGCACGTCGTCTTTGGAGACGTGCTGGATACCCTCGACATATATATCTTTCATTTCGATTGAGCAGCCGAAGGCGATTGAGGCCAGTATCGCGAGTTTGTGTGCGCTGTCGCCGCCTGAGATATCGAGAGTGGGGTCGGCTTCGGCGTAGCCCTTTTGCTGTGCCTGGGCGAGGGCGTCTGCGAAGTCGGCCCCTTTGGAGGTCATATTTGAAAGGATGTAGTTGCAGGTTCCGTTAACGATACCATACATTGCCTTGATGTCGTTGGCGGCGAGGCCGGTTCTTATGCCTGAGATAATCGGTATTCCGCCCGCGCAGCTTGCCTCGAAAGCGATGCAGCGATCATTTTTATGGGCGGCGGCATAAAGCTCCGCACCGTGTTCTGCCAGCAGGGCTTTGTTCGCGGTCACGACATGTTTGCCCGCAGTGAGCATCTTCAGTTGAATATCCTTTGCGATTTTAGTTCCGCCTACGAGTTCCACGCCGATTGAGATTGATTTATCGTTGAGGAGCCGATTAAGGTTGTCAGTCAGCAGGCCGTCTGGCAATTTGACCGGGCGGGGTCGTTTGAGGTCGGCGTCAACCACACAGGCAAGCTCTAAGCGCAGGCCGGTTTTGGAGGCGATGGCGTTGGCATTTTCGAGAACAATTTTAGCGACGCCGGCGCCTACGGTGCCGAAGCCGACAAGACCGATTTTTATATTCTTTTCCTGCATATTGCATTTTCCTGTTAAAGACCGTAGTTTATGAATTTAAGGTCGGAGAGTCAATGGTTTAGGATGGCGGATTCAACGATAAGGTTTCGTTAAATATGCCCATCTACTTGAACGCAGCGGAACGCAGCACGTTGTCCAGATACGATTCTTCTTCTACGTTAGTGAAAGACTCAATGAATACCAGTGCATACCCTTTCATAATTGCGGCATAAAATTTTTGCTGAACTTTAATTCCGGCCGTTGTCAGCTCTGCATACAGTACGTCGAACTCCTTGTCTCCTAACTTTTCCGTAAAGATTTCTCTGGGAAAATAATAAGCCATTTGTCCTAACTCAAGAAACTTTCTGGCATTAAGAAGATAATCTTTGCCGCTTTTGATTTCAGGCATGTCGTCAACACACTCCGCAACGCATACAATGTTTGGGTTAAAAGGTACTGGTGAGCCGAGAGAATATTTTGTTACAGTGAAAAGGTCTGCCGTCTGCAGTTGAGATGTATTTACTGCCGCTTTCAGATTCTGGTCTTCACCTGCGAATGTTTTTGCTCCTGCATCTATCATTTGTTGGCGGCTATTTTGATCCTGTATGGACCAGTCAGATGGAATGGTTATGGTAAAACCGAAATACTTGTTTTTGTAAACAGAATTTATGACGATGCCAAGATCAATTTCTTCTGAGGCCTTTTCTTCCGTGACCTTTTTGCGGCATCCAGATAAGAGTATGGTGGAGGTAATAGAAGAAGCGATATGTGCCAATCGTATCTTCTGCATTTGTCTCTCCTTTATATTACTCCTCTTAACACCTCAAATATTGCATTTTCCTGTTAAAGACCTTAACTTATAAATTTTGCCGAATATAGTCAATTATATTGTTTACGGGTATAATTCGATTATGACTTTACACAGATTTTACAGTGATTCGATAGATGGGCCGAGGGTTGAGCTTGAGGGGACGGAGGCGCATCATCTGGCGGTATTGCGGCTCAATGCCGGCGATAAAGTTGAGCTTTTCGACGGGCTCGGCGGGCTGGCGAGGGCAGTAATATCGGCAATCCGGAAAAACATTGTTACGCTCGAAATCGAGGATGTCCGCCGAAGCGAGATGCCGAAATCGCGGCGAATAATTATCGCTGTAAGCGTCCCAAAGGGCGAGCGATTCGACTGGCTGATTGAAAAATGCACGGAACTGGGCGTCGAGCGGATTAGTCCTGTGATTTTCGAGCGGACGGTCAGACAGCCCGCTAATCCCAAGGCTCTTGACCGCTGGATGAATTTAGCAATATCGGCGGCCAAGCAATGCAAGAGATTATTCCTTCCTCAGATTGCCCCGCCGATGGATTTGCAGGATTGTATCGAAGCGATTAAAAAAGACAGCCCGAACTGTCGGTTCATCGCCGGAGGTATTTCAGATGATTGCCCATCATTAGCCGGACGGCCCTTTGGCCCAGAGGATGTTGCTGCTTTGATTGGCCCGGAAGGGGGCTTCACGGAAAATGAGGAGGCGTTTTTGAAAAGCAGGGGCGTGCAGTTTGTGCGGTTATCGGATACAATTCTTCGCACAGAAACCGCCGCGATTGCCTTCGCTGCTATTCTGGCGGCACAAAGGAATCAGACGCAATAATCAGGAGGTTTGATTATGCCCAATACGTTTCTTGAGAAGATAGAATATAAAATTGAAGAGACGGCGATGGGGACGTGGATACGGTACGGCTACGTGAACGGGACGAGTTTTCAAGAGTTCAAATCGCACATAGGGTGGCTGGGTTTGCCGCTTGTACATTACACATACGGCAGGAACCCGGCGACAGGAAGCCGGGTAGTCGCAAAAGGCGTTATAGCCGTCGGGCGAATTGCCTGCGGCATTATCGCAATTGGACAGGTCTCCGTCGGATTGTTCGCGATTGGCCAATTGGCGATCGGGTTTTTGTTCGGCCTGGGACAATTATCTGCCGGTCTTACGGCAGCAGGGCAGGCGGCCATCGGCGTTTACTTTGGCCTGGGGCAGTTGGCAATCGGCCAGATTGCCATAGGGCAACTGGCTTACGGCCAATATGTCCTTGCTCAGATTGGTTTCGGGGAAAATGTTTTGTCGTTAACACGCAGGGATGAGCTGGCGATTGAATTTTTCAAATCATTTCCGGTGATAAAGAATTTCTTACATTAAAGGTGATATCTAAAAATATGTCATTTCGAGCGAGCCGAAGGCGAGTCGAGAAATCTTTCTTGATAGATTTCTCCGCTTCGTCCCGATGAATCGGGACTTCGGTCGAAATGACAAAGGAATTAAATAGCCTCGCCCGCGAGGATTCTGTCGAATTCGGTGGGGTTGAAGAAGGCCGAGGGGCCTTGGGGATTGTGCTTGGTCAGCATTTTGATTGTCGCGGCGAATTTTTTATCGAGCTTGGCGATAAAGCAATTGTTCTGGATTCCGGATTCGGGGGGAAGGACAATTTGATATGCGTGGAGGGTGAGTCGTTCGATGAGGGGTTTTTCTTCCTGGAATCTGCCTAAGCGGTAATCTTTTTTGTATTCGGAGAGCATAATCGGCTCTCTGCCCCCGTAAAGCGGGTCGATGGCTAAGGGCAGGCCGATACTTGCGAGATGCACGCGAATCTGGTGCGTTCTGCCCGTCAGCGGGGTGGCAGCGATGAGGGAGACGAGGCCGAAGTTCGCGAGCAGCCGCCAGTTGGTTACGGATTCCTTGCCGCCCCTGTGGTCGATTATCATAAGCTCCGGCTTTTTTTTGCAGGGTGCGATGGGGGCATCTATGACACCGTCCGGCTCAAAGGCCGCACCTTTGACTATGGCGAGGTAGGTCTTTTTGACAGTTCGATTGAAGAAATAATCTGCGAATTGTCTCTGGGCGGCCCGGTTCAGGGCGAGAATCATCACGCCGGAGGTGTCCTTGTCGAGACGGTGAACGAGACGCAGCTTGGCGGTCATTTCCTTGCCCAGTTGCTTGGCGAGGAGGTCGGTGAGCTGGGGCCTGCCCGAACGGTCTTTTGTTACAGACACGCCCGCCGGCTTATTAATGACGATTATATCTGTGTCCTGATAAATTATTTCAATATCATTTTTAGGCATCTGGTTTCCTTCTGCATTTCTTGACGCTGGGATTCGTATAGCATATAGTATTTAGCGGCAAAAGTGTAGTGTTAAGGATAGGTTATGAAGATACCGCCTGTAAAAGGGACACGAGATTTTTATCCTGAGGAAATGGCCTTGCACAACTGGATTGTGGACGGCTGGAAGAAGGCCTCAATCCGCAACGGCTTCGAGGAATACGACGGGCCTATTTTCGAATACCTCCAGATGTATCAGGTCAAAAGCGGCGACGAAATCGTCGAGCAGCTGTTTAGTTTCAAAGACCGGGGTGAGCGAGACCTTGCAATCAGGCCCGAAATCACGCCCACGCTTGCCAGAATGGTCAACCAGAAAATCAACGCCTTACCCAAGCCGATAAAGTGGTTCTCTCTGCCGCGATTATGCCGGGCGGAAAGGCCGCAAAAAGGCCGCCTGCGAGAATTTTTCCAGTGGAATATCGATATCATCGGCGAAGACAGCGTGCTGGCGGATGCGGAAGTGATTTTCACGACGGTGGATTACCTGCGTGAAGTCGGCCTGACACCTAAGGACATAAAAGTAAAAATGTCGAGCAGGAAACTGTTGGCTGCGGTTTTGAAAAAAATCGGTGTTCCCGATGAGAAGTTGAATCCGCTTTATACTCTCCTGGACAAAAAAGCGAAACTGCCCGCGGATGTGTTTTCCGCAACACTGAAAGAACAGGTCGGCGGCGATATGGCGGGGCGCATAATCGCTTTTATGGAGTCGCAGACGGTTACTTCTATTGAGAATATTGTTAAAGCCGAGGCCGGCGACCAGCTTGAGGTTGCAATAAAGGAGCTTGAGGATTGTGCCGCCTGTCTAAGCCGGATGGGAATAAGCGATTACTGCATTTTTGACCCGGGCATTGTCAGAGGTCTCGCTTATTACACGGGCATCGTTTTTGAGGTGCATGATATTCAGGGCGACCTTCGCGCGATTTGCGGCGGAGGGCGATACGATAATCTTCTGCGTGATTTCGGCGGGCCGGCTGTTTCTGCGACGGGTATGGGAATGGGCGACTGTGTCCTTGAAATACTGCTGCGGGAAAAAGGTCTGCTCGACAGGAAAATCCCGTCGAGGACGCTTGATTATTTTATTGTGCCGATAGCCGAAGACTTTTTAGACGAGGCGGTTAAGTTGACGGCTGGATTGCGAACAAAAGGTTTCAAATCGGCTTTCAGTTATAAGGCCGCGGGACTCTCGAAGCAGTTGAAAAACGCCTCGGAGCAGAATGCCAAATACTGTGTAATAATCGGCGATGAGTTCAAGGCAGGCAATATCGTCGTCAAAGATATGGCGACAGGGCAGCAGAAGACAGTTCCTCTTAAGGAGTTTCTCGAAAATCCCTAAAAGTTCTGATGAAAGAATTCGCACCCAATCATTACGAAAAGGCCTTTGAAAACTGGCTGATTGATAACCGCATCGAGTATGTCCCCGCAGGCGACCAGCACAAGCCGGTCTTTGAACGCTCCAGTCTCAAGAGCTTCGATTTCCTGCTTTGTCCCTCATCCGGCAAAAAAGTTATCGCCGAAGTCAAGGGCAGACATTTCAAAGGCATAACATTGGCAGGGCTCTCGCGTCTCGAATGCTGGGTTACGACGGAGGATGTCGATGGTCTGGCCGCCTGGCAGAAAACCTTGGGGGATGATTACGATTCGGCTTTTATTTTCGCTTATCGATTCCAGAATATCGATGTGGATTTCGACGGCAGAGAGATTTTCGATTTCAACGAAGACAAGTACCTGTTCTTGGCCGTATATTTGGCTGATTACATCAGGTATATGAAGCAAAGAAGCCCGAAGTGGAAGACCGTAACGCTGGCCGCTGATAAATTTCGCCTGTGCGCCAAACCCATTACGGATTTGATTGTGCCTGTGTAAAATTCGGCTCGTTCCCAATAAAATTCAGCGAAGCCGAATTTATACAGTATCGAAGTCCTGTCGGCTGCGGCCCGTCATTAAATACATGTCCCAAATGTGCTCCGCACTTGTGGCAGGTTACTTCGGTTCTCGTCATCAAAAGGCTTTTGTCGGTTTTCTCGTCGACGTTATCTTTTGATATAGGCACCGAGAAGCTTGGCCATCCGGTTCCTGAATCGAACTTCGTTTCTGAGCTGAAAAGCTCACTGCCGCAGACGACACAGACGTATTTGCCTTCGCCGTGGAAGTTGTGGTATTTGCCTGTAAATGGTGCCTCAGTTCCTTTCATCTGGGTTACATAATACTGTTCTGCAGTAAGCTTATTTTTCAACGGCTCATTTTGGTCCGCTGGTTTTTCAGCCACAGAACAGCTTTTAATCCCCTTAATCATCTGTACTATTGGGCAGGTTGTGCAGGTCTTATTTTGCGCAAACAAGGTTACCAACATTACGCCTATAAAACCGGCAACAAAAATAAAAAGCCAATTCTTCGGTGTCTTATTTGCCATATTTCACCGAACACCCGTATGGTTTTGTTTCGGCAACACTCACTTCTTTGCCTGCTGTCAGCTCAGCCAGCGCCTTATCAGCATAGTTCACAATCGCTGCTTCGTCGGGTTTCCCCAGTGGTGCGTTGTCAAGTGCGCCTTTGTAAACAATGCTGCCTCCTGTGTCGATGATGAAGATATGCGGTGTCGTCTTCGCTCCGTATGCCTTGCCGACTGTGCCTTTGCTATCATTTAGAATCGGATGGCTCACCTTAAACTGTTCCGCGAATTCCTTGTTTTTCGTCGATTCCTGATGCCCCGTGCTGTTTATCGCGAGGAATACCACGCCTTTGTCTTTGAACCTGTTGACGAGGTCATTAACAGCAGTGGTCTTTTCATAGTTGTATCTTGCGAAAGGACATTCGTAATTGAACCATTCGAGCACGACGATTTTGCCGGCGTAGTCCGAGAGCTTGACGGTTTTGCCGTCGTAGTTGGTCAGCGTAAAATCCGGCGCCTTTGTCATTTTTTGTTCTGCCGCGAAAAGCAATGGTGTTATTGCAGCCGCCGCAATGGCTATTGTTAATATCCTGTTCATAATATGCTCCTTTCAACAATCCTTTTGTTATTCAATATACGCTATGATACCCCGACAGGTTTGTAGGATTTTGGCGTAGAATTTGCGGCTGCGTGCTGGTAGAATCTGCCAAATTGTCGGCTTTAAAACGAAAATAAAGATTGGAGGAAATCGAAGATGCTCAGAAATATATTGTGCCTGGTTATAGTTGCGGTTGTTTGCACCGGGTGTTGCGCGGGAAAATGCGGTGTCGCGTCGAAAGCCGAATGTCAAAAGACGTGTCCGAAGATGCTCAAGCACGTCTTGCTGTTCAAATTCAAGGAAGGGACAACGCCCGAAAAGATAAAAGAAGTTGAGCAGGCGTTTGCGTCGTTGCCGGGCAAAATCAGTGAAATCAAGTGCTTCGAATGGGGGACTAACGTCAGTGTCGAGAACCATTCGGAGGGCTTCACGCATTGTTTTGTGGTGACTTTCGCAAACGAGGCGGGGCTCGACGCATATATGAATAATCCCGACCTTAAGGAATTCAGGAAAAGCTTAGGCGGTCCCTTAGAAAAGTACATTGCTATCGATTATTGGACGAACCATTAAACTAACTGCGATGGAAACCTCGTTATGCTAATGTGTTCACACTATTATTAACCAGAAGATGAGGAGAAAACCGAAAATGTTAAAGAATCTGTTGTGCCTGATTGTAGTTGCTGTTATCTGCACCGGCTGTGTGAACATTCACGCTGACAAGAACTGCGCCGCGACGAAAGCGGAATGTCAAAAGGCGTGTCCAAAGATGCTCAAACACGTCGTGCTGTTCAAATTCAAGGAGGGGACGACGCCTGAAAAAATAAAAGAAGTTGAGCAGGCGTTTGCATCGCTGCCGGGTAAAATCGACGTTATCAAGGGTTTTGAGGCGGGGACCAACGTCAGCACTGAGAATCGTTCGGAAGGTTTTACGCATTGTTTTGTGCTGTCGTTTTCGAGTGATGCCGACCGCGACGCGTATCTGGTTCACCCCAACCATAAAGAATTCGGCAAGTCGCTCGGCGGATGCCTCGATAAGGTTCTCGTCGTCGATTACTGGAACAGATGAGAATTATCGCCGGCTCAAAACGCGGAATGAATCTGTTCAGCCCGCCCGGCAGGGATTCGCGTCCCATTACCGACCGGGTTAAGCAGTCGCTGTATGACGTGCTGCAAAAATATGATTTGCCAGCCGGCAAAACGGTCGCGGATATTTTCGCGGGAGTCGGGTCGCTTGGCCTTGAGGCGCTCAGCAGGGGGGCGGTGTTCGTAACATTCGTAGAGCAGAATCCGCAAATCGCCCCGGTTCTTAAGCGGAATATAGAAAAGGCGGATTTCGGCGGGCAGTCTAAAATAATTAAAAGCGATGCGTTTAGTGTTGCCTGGCCCATGGACGCCGAACATCCGCAATACGACCTCGCATTTGTTGATCCGCCTTATGTTGATTCGGCCAATACCAAGGCGGGCGCGCCGTTGGCGGTATTGTTGACTCGTTTGAGTGAACGTATCTCGGCGGGCGGCTTCGTTATTGTTCGTACCCATCGCAATACAGTCTTGTCGCAATCATACGGGTCGCTTAGAATCATTGAAACCCGCCAGTGGGGCAATATGGCGGTAACGATACTCAAGAAGGACAAATGACTAATAAACAGGCGGCAATTTGGATTGTTAAACAATTGCGTGACGCCGGTTTTGAGGCGATGCTGGCGGGCGGCTGCGTCCGAGATATGCTTCTGAAAAGAAAGCCCAAGGATTATGATGTCGCCACCGATGCCAGGCCCAATGATGTCGCGAAACTTTTCCGCAGAACTCTCAAGGTCGGCGCAAAATTCGGCGTTGTCGTCGTCCTCATCAATAAGATTCAAATCGAGGTTGCCACGTTCAGGACCGAATCCGGCTACGAAGATGGCAGGCATCCATCAAAGGTGCGTTTCACCAGCCCGCGAGAAGATGCCGCACGCAGGGACTTCACTATCAACGCGATGTTCTTTGACCCCATCGCCAAAAAAGTGATTGATTATTACAAGGGACAGACAGACCTCAAAAAGCGAATAATCCGAACCGTAGGGAGACCATCCGAACGATTCGGCGAGGATTACCTGCGTATGCTGCGGGCGGTGAGATTCTCAACGCAGCTTGGCTTTAAGATAGAACCGAAAACAAAATCAGCCGTTTGCGATGGGGCGAAAAATATTACCAAAATCAGCGGCGAGAGAATATCCACCGAGCTCGAAGGCATATTAGTAAGCCCAAATCGAGCGAAAGGATTGGAACTGCTGATTGAAACAGGTCTGGCAAGCCACATTTTTTCCGGTTGCAGCTGCCCCGGCGGGGGATTTGTGGTTCGTATGCTTGCTAATTTGCCCAAAAAGATTGATTTTCCTCTGGGTTTGGCCGGGTTATTCGTCGGCTTCGAGACCGGTTTAGCGATTGAAAAATGCGAAATGCTAAAGCTCAGCAGAAGTGC
>JBFZBL010000187.1:0-9773 GCA_041308485.1 Phycisphaerae bacterium
GCCGTAACATTGCGGTCCGGAATTTTAATATGAACGTCCCGCAGGGCCAAAAATTCCCCATAGTACAGGTTAAGGTTACGAGTCGATATTTTTACTTCAAAGTCCATATTTTTATTAGCCGAATCTTCCGGTTATATAATCGTCGGTGCGTTTGTCCGCTGGATTGGTGAACATCTTTTCTGTTTCGTCTATCTCGACGAGGTCACCCATAAGGAAAAATCCGCATCGTTCGCTTACTCTGGCGGCCTGCTTTGTGTTGTTCGTCACTAATATCTGCGTATAATCCTTTTTCAGCTCGCGCATCGCGTCCTCGACCTTGGCGGTCGAAATAGGGTCAAGCCCTGAGCACGGCTCATCGTATAGTATCACATCCGGCTCAACCGCCAGTGTTCTGGCGATACACAACCGCTGCTGCTGACCGCCCGAAAGCCGCGTTGCCGACATATCCAGCCGGTCTTTTACCTCGTCCCACAGATAGGCCTTTTTAAGAGCGTTCTCGACCATTTCCGTCACTTTTGATTTATCTTTTACGCCATGTACCTTCGGACCGTAAGCGACATTTTGAAAGATGGTTATTGGCAGCACCTGAGGCAAAGCAAATATGATTCCGATTTTTTTACGCAGGATGCTGTCACTTAGCCCTTCGATGTTGCTACCCTCGAAAATTATCTCACCGGATTGCCGGTATGTTGTATTGAGGTAATTCAGCCGGTTAAGAGCGCGCAGAAACGTGGTCTTGCCGCTGTTGGAGGGGCCTATTATGCCCAGAATCTCATTTGCGCGAATCTCGATGTTGAGGTTCGTCAGCGCTGTCGTCTCGCCGAACGCGCATTTGAGATTAATGGTTTTTATCACGACCTCGGCTACCATTGTTTTTTCTTCCTGTAGTGCGCCCGAAGTATTATGCTGACCAAGTTCATAATGAATACAAGCGATATCAGTACAAGACCGGTTGCGAAACTCAGTTTGGCGGGCATATTCGGCACCTGCGTCGATATGACATACAAATGATACGGCAGCGCCATAACCTGGTCGAAAACCGAATGCGGCAATCGAGGGAGATAGAACGCCGCGACGGTGAATAATATCGGGGCCGTCTCGCCCGCGGCCCTGCTAAGGCTCAGGACTGTCCCCGTCAGTATCCCAGGTATCGAGTAGGGCAGCACGCAATATCGAATCGTCTGCCATTTCGTCGCGCCCAGCGACAAGCTGATTTCCCTGTAGGTGAAGGGCACGGCTTCCAGCGCTTCTTTGGTCGCGGTGATAATCACTGGCAAACTCATAATCGCCAGCGTTAATGAACCCGCCAGTATTGATGTCCCGAATTTTAAAGCCACTACAAAAAGCGTAAAGCCGAAGAGGCCGTAAACAATAGAAGGTATCCCCGAAAGATTAACGACCGACAGCTTTATCAGGCGTGTAAACAGGTTGTCCTTGGCGTATTCGACGAGGTATATGGCCGACAGTATCCCCAGGGGCAGCGAAAACAGCATCGTCCCAATTATCAGGATTATCGTGCCTATTATCGCGGGGAATATCCCGCCTTCGCGCATACCTTTTCTCGGTGCCTCGCTGATAAACTCCCAGCTCACCGCTCCCGCGCCGTTTTTCACGACGTAGAAAATCGTCAGGATAATCGGCAGCACAATCAGCAGCGTGATTAAGCCCAGTATTATGAACGCGATTTTTTCTCTGACTCTCGCGGCGTTCATTTTCTCGCCTTTCGCAGACAGATATCAGCGATGAAATTTATTATGAAAGTTATTATGAAAAGTATCAGGCCCACAGCGAATAACGCGAAGTAATGTTCTGAGCCAGCAACTGTTTCGCCCATCTCGCCGGCGATTGTGGCGGTCAGGGTCCGCAACGGCTGCAAAAGCGACCTGGGCATAACGGGCGAATTACCCGTCACCATCATCACCACCATTGTTTCGCCGATGACCCTGCCGATACCAAGCATCACAGCGGCGATAATTCCTGATGACGCCGCAGGCAATACAATCCGCCACAGCGCCTGCCATCTCGTCGCACCAAGACCGTATGCCGCCTCCTTGAACGCCTTAGGCACGCCGATAAGGGCATCTTCAGATATGCTTATTACTGTCGGCAATGCCATGAAAGCCAACAGTAAACTTCCGGTAAGCCCGCACATGCCCGTACTAAGCCCGAAGGTGTTTCGCAAAAACGGCCCAAGCCACACAATACCGATAAATCCCAGCACCACGCTTGGTATCGCGGCTAAAATCTCAATGAGCGACTTCAAAACGTGCTTCAGGTGCGTCGGAGCGACCTCCGCAATAAACATCGCCGAGCAGACGCCTAAGGGAACACAAATAACAATCGCGCCAAGAGTGACGTAAAGTGAACCTAAAAGCAGTGGGACCATTCCGAATTTAGGCGGCTCAGATATGGGCAGCCAGCTTTTCCCGAACAGAAAATCCGGCAAACTGTGCACGCCAAAAAGAGAAAGCGCGTCTTTGAGTAAAAAAAGGAATATCAAAGCGACAAAAAAAATCACGACCCAGCCGCTGAGCTTGATGCACCCTTCGATAACGAACTCGCTAATTTTTTTTGGCAATATGCTCTCCCGTAGGCACAAATCCGGTGTTTCTGAAACGTTCCTGCCCCTTCGGCCCTAACGCGAAATCTATAAAAAGTTTCGTTACCCCGTTCGGCTCGCCGTTGGTATAAAAATACAAGCCGCGGGAAAGAGGATATTTTTTTTGTTTTACGTTATCTACGTTTGGCGGATAGGCAACGCCGTTCTTCGCGACAAGCAACGCTTTTGTCCTTTCCGAAACGTATCCCATGCCAAGGTATCCGATTGCCCCCTCATTGCCCGCCACCTCCTCAACTATCGCCTGCGACGAGGATAACAGCAGCGTCTCGTTGGAAAACTCCTCCTGGCTACCCTTTTTGCCTAATTGTACTACCTCTTCCTTAAAATACATATGTGTCCCCGAGCTTACTTCGCGTGAAATTGTTACAATCCCCAGGTCTTTGCCGCCGAATTCCTTCCAGTTTTTGGCCTTGCCCGTGAAAATTCTGTGCAATTCCTCGATAGTTAATCTTTCGACTGGATTCTTCTCGTTGACTATTACCGCGACGCCGTCGTAGGCAACCGTGAATTCCTTTGGTGTTACGCCATGCTTAATTGCGACTTCTATTTCCTTTGATTTCATTTCCCGTGATGCCGTGGCCACGTCGCAGGTTTTGTTGATGAGCGAGGCAATTCCCACTCCGCTTCCCCCGCCTGTAACGGCCACAAAGACGTGCGGGTAGTCTTTCATAAACTCTTCAGCCACCTCCTGTGAGGCGTTGACTATTGTGTCTGACCCTTTAACCTGAATAAAACCAACGGGTTCGTTCGGGTCCACCGTTTCTTTGCACCCTACAGCCCCGATAAGCAGCAGAACAGTTGTGAATACCAAAAGCTTCTTCATCGTGTTAGAATCTTATTAAAACTTCGTTAGTTTTGCAAGAAGCTGCTTCGAGACAAACATAAATGACTTTGCGATTTTGTATCTTAATGTTAAAATCTCTGCGTTGATGCTTATTTGGTGAGTTTTTATGACGACCGGCTATACCGAAACCGTTAATAAACTGATTGAGGAGCTTGCCCGGCTTCCGGGTATCGGCTCGAAGACCGCTGAGCGGCTGGCCTTTCATATTCTCAAATCCAAACCAGCCGAGGCCCTTGCTCTCGCCCAGGCCATCAGCGATGTCAAAACCAAAATCAAACAGTGTAAAATCTGCTACAACTTCGCCGAGACCGAAAATTGTCCCATCTGCTCCGATACCCGCCGTGATAAAAGCAGAATCTGCGTCGTCGAGCAGCCGAAAGATGTCATAGTCCTCGAAAAAACGGGCCAGTGCAAATGGGTCTATCACGTCTTAGGCGGCCATATCGCACCCTTAGACGGGATTGAGCCGGCGGATCTGACCATTGATAAGCTCGTCGAACGGGTCAAAGCGGGGGGGGTGCAGGAAATTATTATGGCGACCAATCCGAATATGGCCGGCGACGGCACAGCGCTTTACATCAGCTCGCTTGTCAAGGGCACAGGCGTCAAAATTACCCGCCTCGCCCGGGGCCTCGCCACCGGCTCAACCCTCGAATATGCCAACTCCCGTATGCTCTCCGACGCCATCATTTCCCGCCAGCCGCTGGAATAAATCTTTGGCAACTCACTATTTGCAGAGCGAAGAGTTGCACTTGTTCTGAGTATTATCGAAGAATTACGATAGGATGTCTTAAAGTACTCTGATATGAACAAACAAATTTCAGTATTGTCTGTTGTTCTGCATCGATACGACAGGGCTGGTGAACCAGTCGTATCTGAAGGGGTATTTTGAAAGAAGTGCGTAGTTATTGAGTTCTAAATATTCGACAGCCGGCTCTACTGCTTCGATAGTGCCGTATTTTGTCACAATATCCGCATATATATCGAGGATTCTCTGGTGGATGATTACCATCATATGCAGTGCGCAAATCGCTCTTTCCTCGCAGTCTATCTGCTTCGTGTAATTTCCCATTGAGGCAACATTGGACGTTTGGATTTTATTAACACCATACAGCAGGAGAGGTGGTGCTTTCGCAACGGTTTCCGCGATAGCTTGCTCAAATCCGGATTCCCAAGGAAGCCCTGTCCATATTACCTTGCCAGTGTGACTAATAACTACAACGGTTGGATAGCTCTTGACTTTAAACCAGTCGACAGTTCCGTTATCAATCGCAACATCATAATTAATCCCTTTTTCACGGATTAATTTTCGAACCTTATCAGGGGATTTATCCTGCGACAAGGCGATAAACTCAACGCCCATCGGCTTGTATTTGCTGCAGAGTTTAACAAGGTGTGGAATATTTGAAATACACGGGCTGCACCAGGTCGCCCAAAAATCCAGAACCCTAATCCTGCCGTCCAAACTATGCAAGTCCGGCGGATTATCAGTTACCCACCCTCTAATCTTGATTTCAGGCGCTTTCTCCCCTACGAGGTCGTTAGCCCGACACGGGTTGCACACGACTGCGAACAAAAGGGAAAAAGCGATTACACCCTTCTTCATATGTGACTTATCGACGCTATTGTTGAGTCAATTCAGAGTATTATTACTTATTTTTGGTGATGATTTTGGTTGTGATTCTAAGGATATTGGTAAATAAACGTGCTTATCTGTGTAATAATGGCTGTTTTTATGGCACTCTTTGTCTGTGCGCAAAAAAACAGCCCAAATCCGTATCAGCCTCCTGAAGGAGTTGGGCTGTAATCCCTATAAACCAGCTGTAAAGAGCTGGATGAACACGTTATTTGTAAAACTTCGTCGCCTCGGTTTCTTCGACCGGTCTGCTAAGTTGATCGCTGTTCATTGTTGCCTTGAACCTCATATCGCCGGCTTCCGACGCCTTGACAGTTACCTTCCATACGGCGGTTCCCTTTGGTGCGATAGACGCAAGTGCACCAAAGCTGATTTTGCCTTCTTCCACTGTTGCCTTGGTCGGTCCTTCTGAAGAGACGTACTCCATTCCTTTTTCGAGCATGCAGTTTATCCGGATGGCCGTGTCGGCTGCTGAGCCCTGGTTGGTGACGCTCACAGTATATACCACATTCTGCCCAACCTCTATTGGGTCGGGAGAATCTACAACTTCAAGCAGTATGGCCGCAATTCCAGCCACTTTTGTCTTACTTAAGCTCGTAACAGCTTCTGCGCATTTGGCATTAGCGGTTGCTGTGGTTGCCACCTCGCCAATCTGTTCCGAACTAAGCTCCATCCGGACCGTCTTGGATGCGTTCGGAGCCAGTGCCCCGATATTCCACGTTACTTTTCCCGGTGACATGTGTGTGAAATTTCCCCCCTCAGTAGCGCTTATGAATTTGACATCCTCAGGCACACTTGTTACTACAACAGCATTTTCAGCCATTCCATCGCCAGTGTTCTTGACTGTTATGTCAAAGGATAGTGTGCGGCCGAGATACTGCTCGCTCGGAGCAGCGCTTTCGATTGCCAAAACAGGTTTGTTGACAACAGTTTTTGTAATCCCTGACTCTACAGCGGCCATGTCGCTTGCAGAAGCAGTTGCTTTGCCAGAATACGTGCCGGGTTTGGTCGCGTCAACCATAGCTTCGAATTCTCTTGATTCCCCTGGCAGCAGCGATGCCACTTTGAAACTTATGGCATTGCCGCCCTCTGTGGTCTGGAGGCCCGCCTGAAGTTTCTCTTCAATCGTTATGTCGCATGCCGCGCCGCTTCCCGTGTTCCGTATAACGTACCTAAGAGGTATTCTGTCACAGGCGAGAATTTCAGATGGAGCTTGCTTGGCCAACTCGAGCTTCGGCTCCACTACATTGATTTTGGCACAGGCGGAACAGTCGTAAGACACACTTGCACAGGTGCTGAGCGAGCCGACACTTTTCGCTGTTGCCTGCATACTGATTGTCCTTGAACCTTTGGGCTCAAGTTTGCCTAAATTCCATGCAACAAAGCCGTCTTTCATTTTTTGCATTTCAGGCGTTGAATTCTCGAGCACAAGCTCGGCGGGTATATAATCTGAAACTACCACGTTGGTTAACTCCTGGTCAGTGAGATTTGTCACATTGATGCGGTATTCAAATGGAGCGTTAATGTTCACATGTTCCGGAAGCATTTTCTCTAGGCGAATCGCCCCGCCTAAATTGCTGACAGGATAGGACTGTGCGCTTTTTGCGATTGTTGCCGCATCGCACGGACTCTGCTGTGCCACGGCTGAGGTTGCCGGTGCCGGTGCCGGTGCCGCCTTCATGTGCGTTGCCTGTTTGTCGCAGTTGCAGCCGGCAAGATACACTACGCTGGCAAACAAAATTGTTATTAGCATTTTCTTCATTTTTCTCTCCTAAAAATAGTTTCGATGTGGGTTTTTTAATCCATATTCACTTAGTGAACAGCGTTACAAACGCCTTTCCAGAATCCTCCTTTCTGCAGTAAGGTGTAAACATAGAACACCTATATCTCCTCTGATCCGAAGCTCTTTATTCGATATATGGCCTTATATAAAAATATATTGGATTTGTTAATGCAATATTTAAAGATAAACTGATATGAGTGATAATAGGGAATATGCCTAATTTCAGTAAGCAAAAAGCCTACTAATTATAAGTACATTTGAAGAATTAAGCGGTTCAGGCTGGTAAATATTAAATTTGTGTTTGTAATTTGTTTCGAATTTAGGATATGGTGCCTCGGATTTTAATCTGTCTTCCGTCCTCAGTCCTCCGTCCTCTCTTCCTCCGGCCTGTGTTTCCAGCGGCGATGCAGCCACCAGTATTGTGCCGGGTCTTCGCGAACAAATTTTTCAATCGCCTTAGTGTATTCGGCTGTTATCCAAAGCAGCGGGTCATCTTTATTTGCCCATTCCTCCGGCATAATTATCCGCGAGCATCCTATCTCGAAGAAAAACTGGTCGTCAATCCTTCTGGCGTATCCGACGACTATCGGCAGATTTTCCGTCATTGCAAGCAGCCCGATGCTTTTATAGGTACTTGCTTTTCTCCCGAAAAAGTCAACGAATATTCCCTTCGGACCGGCGTCTTGGTCCGCGATAAAGCCCAGTGTCGCCCCCGAAGACGCCACTTTGCCGAACAATTCGGCAGCGCCTTTTTTGTCGATGATTTTTTGTCCTGCCCGCTCCCTCACCCCGTAAAGGTATCTGCTTATATACGGGTTATCCAACGGCCTGGCGATACTGTAAATATTGAATCCGAAAAGCCCCATCATATACCCGACGATTTCGAAGTTGCCGTAGTGTGCGCCGACGAAAATCAGCCCCTTGCCTTCTTTGCTCATCCATTTCGCACGTTCGGCGTTTTTGAACCGCGCGTACTGCCGCCAGTTGTCTTTCTTAACGAGCCGGGGCGTAAAAATAACATCCACAGCCAGCATCACTAATTGCTCGCAGCTTTTTCGCCCCGTCTGGTCGTACCACTGCTCGTCTTTATCGGGATAGCTTGCGCGAAGGTTATCTAATGCTCGCTGCCTTCCCCGGCCGTAATGCTTCCACATCAACCGACCCAGGAAACGCGCGAATCTCAGGTTTGTCTCGACGCTGGATAATTGCAGTATGCCGAATAATATTCGCAGACCCGCATACCCAAGCCAGTCGAGAATGGCATTGCGTTCCTTTTTAGGTTTCTTTCTCTTGACGAATAACGGATTTGTCATCTCACATCACGTCAAGCCGCCGGAGTGTCGCCTTGGCCCATCGCATACTCCGCATCTGCGCCGTCAGCAGCAGCAGCACTACCAGCAGCCAGTAAATGCAGAATCGCAGGAAAAATGAAATCTGGGCAATCGTCGTTTTCTGCGCCTGGCACGCGGCTACCATTTCCGATGGCGTGAACATCGCGCCGGCGAACACCGGCGCAAACAGTAATTGCCACGGCAGCAGCAATACGACGAACGCCAGCGAAATGAAGAACGCCCTGGCGATATGATTGATTCCGCCCAGCCGGCCAATCAGTGACACCTTCATTGCGAACAGTATTGTAAGGCAATAAAGCAGCGAAGAGGGTATAAGGATGAAATCCAGGAAGCGCACTACCGCGGCGATATGTCTGGCACGCAGCTCAAAGCGAAACGTGACTTCCACCGGCGCCGGTTTATTCGGCTCGGCCCCCATATGCAGGGTTTGCTGCAGATTCGGCTCAGCGGCTGTATTTATATCCGCAGTGATTTGAGTGGCGGCCTCTTTGATTTTATCCTCCGCCGTCGGCGCTTCTGCCGCGTGACTGCCGGCGGAGGGGCCAAGAACAACATTGTCTCCCTTGACCCAGTGTCGTTCCATAACCCAGAACGAACCCTGCACAAGAAGCAATGCCGCCAGAATGAGTATGAACAGAAAATTCTTCCAGAATTTTATAACACTAATTGCTTCGAGACAATCTGTCGTGTCGACCAGATTGCTCATCCTCGACTGATCCTGCCCCATTTCGATTCTCCTGTCCTTGGACTCCGGTTTATCTTCGAATTCAAAATCCATAACATACACTCGTTTAGACGGTTAATTATGTTTTTGCCTTCCTTATGCAGCCGCTATTATGCCCCTGTCTATTCACCAGTTCAAGTATTTTATTGCTGTCGTCCATCCCCGGTCATTTGTTCTGGGGCTTCTGTTTTTCAACCGCTTCCAGCTGCCGGCCGATATCCGCCGCCAGATTTTTGGCCCCCTTGGCCCCGGCTATCTCAAGGCCATGCCGATAATGCTCCTTTGCCTCTTCGATTTTGCCCTGTTTGACGAGTATATTGGCGAGGTAGTAATGCACCAGCGCGGAATTATTATCGACTTCGAGCGACTTTCTGTATTGTTCAGCTGCGTCATCCGGCCTGCCCTTGGCCGTGTAAATCAATCCTTTGGTGTAATAAGCATCCGAGTACGCCCGCGGGTGAATCGTTTTAACGTATTGAGCAAGGTCAAGCAGCCTGTCAAGATGAGTCAACGCCTCATCGAATTTTCGCTGCCTGTATAGCGAGCTTGCTAATTCCCCGTGCGCAAGCCACGAATCAGGGTTCTTTTCCAGCGTATCAGTCCAAAGCGTATCCCTGCTGGTGTATGCCCCGCATTGCCTCCATGTCAATGTCCCTAAGGTCAGCAGTAAAACGCCCGCCGCCGAGGCGATTGCGAGTTTGGCGTTTTTCCCTGACCTGCCGGAAAGCGCCGCTGCGCCCGCTGCGACAATCGCTATAGGCCCGATACACGCCATATACTGATAGTGGTCTGCGACAAATGTATAGACAAACGT
>JBFZBL010000188.1:0-4570 GCA_041308485.1 Phycisphaerae bacterium
AACATTCTGCTGCTCGGAAGGCCATCGGTATTCAGCAATTTAAGCTGCATACTGATTATACCGCACCGCTGGGAAAAGCAACAGTATTACACAGGTATCATAATAGAGCATTTCGATGAAATAATAGAGTATGCTTCCAATGAGCCAGACGCCGAGCCCATGGAGGATATAAGCGTCAATATCCGATTTGTTCTCGATATACGTAAAAGCCCCGGGGCGGAATCGTGCCTGTATGAAAACCATCGAATGCTGGATATTTGCAGAAACGAAAGCCAGCAGGAACAGGATCATATCACCTTCAAAATAATTTGCTCAAGCAAGAACGCTTTTATTTGAGTATCGCAAATTTCATGTATGCCGCTGAAGTAAGGTCGAACCCACGGCTTGGGAGTCAGATATCTCCAGGAATTTCTTTTCTGTCGCCCATGTTGCTGAATAAATTATTCGTATTCTAATTTTAACTTAATCGGCCTCTAACAGAAAAATCTTATAAACTCCCCGGTGAAAGTCGGTCATGCTTGGAGCATGAGGCATAAGGTTATGGTTCTGTTCAAGGAGAACGAAGGAGTGTGATAAAAAGCGAATGTGTTATGAAGCTAATCGGAAGTTGCGGAGGAGTATGAAGTGAATCAAAAATTGCGGAGAGGGGTGGGAGGAGGGTGTTTGATATTAGGTGTGTTGCCTGATGTTATAAAAAGATACAAGAACGGTTATTGAGAAAGGAGCAAAGGTTTATATTATGAATATTATTAAAAAAGCATTGTTAGTTGTTGCTATGACAGGTCTTGCTATGGCAAGTACTGCCAGCGCAGGCACCAACGTCACCAGTGATATCACAGGCTCTGTGACGTGGACGAAGGCGGGCTCGCCTTATCACCTCAAAAAGCAGATATACGTTAGGCCGGGCGCGACCTTGACAATGGAAGCAGGCACTGTTGTCGCTAACTTTGTTAAAGACCAGGGCAGTTTGGCTGTCTGCCGAACTGCAAAAATCTATGTTATGGGCACAGCGGACGAGCCGGTCATCATGACCTCGGCTGAAGACGTGAATCACTGGGCGGGCAGCGTCTGCACTTACGAATACAACATGGACCCCTGCCACCCGAATGAGTGGCAAGTTAACAGCATCACAACTTTGGGCAATCCCAAGACGGGCGTCTGGCTTGCACGCTGCAATGACTGGGGCAATCTGACAATTATGGGTGAAGGCCTGCTTTCCGGTTCCCATTACAAAGGCGTTGTTCAAACATATCAGGATGGCGTCGGTTCGCCTATCCACACGAACACGAAGGTTCCGGACGGTCTCAATAAGAAAACGATGGAAGGTTTAACTGCCGCAGTCGCAGGTGACCCGAACGTTCTGTACGGCGGCGCCAATGACAATGACGACAGCGGCGAGATTCACTATCTGTCGGTTCGCTATGGCGGCAAAGTTATCGGCTTGGCCAATGAGCTTAACGGACTGTCGATGGGCGCTATCGGCCGCGAGACAGATATCGACCACGTCGAAATTATGAATAACGTCGATGATGGTATTGAAATCTGGGGCGGCACTGTCAACCTGAAATATGTCAGCATCTGGAATATCGGTGACGACAGCTTCGATGTTGACGAAGGTTGGCGCGGCAAGGTACAGTTCGGCCTGATTGTTCAGGGTTACAGTGTTAGCGCAGGTCAGGGTTCGGGAGTCGGCGACAACTGCTTCGAAACCGACGGCGCGGAAGATTCAGATGCCCAGCCATGCACCACCTCCGCCATTTACAACGTCACAGTTATTGGTCAGCCGATATCCGGCGACCACGGCACGGCCTGGCGTGACAACGCCCATATACAGTATCGCAACTGTATCTTTATGGACCTCGGTGAAGTCCTCGTGAAAAATGACGGCAACGACGGCGACGGTGCCATAGGTTACGGCTACAACGGCACGCTGTCATTCGCAAACACATGGCTTACCAATTATACGTATCGTTCGACGGTCAATCAAGGCACCTGGACTTCCGGTGCTTTCAATGACCCGAACGTTCTTTACACTGTTCAGGTTGACGGCAATTTAGCTGAGATTAGCGACAGCGTGTTCTGCAGGAACCTTTTCGCAACTGCTTATACGGAAGCCACTGCCCGAGGCGTATTTAACACGGAAAAGAACAACGTGATTTCCGATACCAACCACCTTCCGATTCAGATGCTTGTTCGCGGGCCCGTACAATTAGTATACACCGGTTTGTATATGATGCCTGTCATTGGTATCAATCCATGCCCGGCAAACGACGCAGTAACCAGTGTTAAGGCAGCTCCGGCTGACGGATTCTTTACACCGGCTAATTTCCGCGGCGGCTTTGCCCCCAACGAAAACTGGCTGGCTGGCTGGACGGCTGCATCCGCATACGGAATGACCGATACATCCACCAGCGGTTCTCCCGGCGATTTGAATTATGACAACACAGTCAATTTCCTGGATTTCTCGATGTTAGCAGACAACTGGCTCCTGTAAACATTCTCTTCAGGGCATAAAGTATAAGCTGGCGGCAGACATAACGTTCTGCCGCCGGCTTTTTTATGAATCGCCCGGGTGGTTTACTCAGTATTATCTCTCATATTCAATTTCTAACAAGATAACAACAAATTCCTAATCATACTTAAACATTTATTAAATAAAGTTCCCTAAGAACTTGTCTGGATTGGTTATCGTCCCTGCAGCGAACGGAGTCGGACTGCAAGCCAAGCTCGTTAAATTACGTGTAATTTTAATTAAATATTAAGGCCTTTTTAGACTGCATGGAGGAGATATGGTGCGCTTTTATAACAGAAGCAGGGGTACCGGCATATCAAAATTAAATTTTCTACTTTTGGTTGTTTCAAGCCTTTTCCTCGTGATGTTAGGTTGTGAGAAAAAGACCGGAGAGAAAAAAGCCGGGGAAAATAAGTGCGATAAAACCAGCGTTCTTTCGGATAAGCCGCTTGCTGGTTTTCAAAACGAATTACTTAATATTGCTTTTGAAACAGCAACATCAATTCCGGTGAAACCGCATATCAAAGACCGCTCAAAGGCACAGGAGGCGGTTGTTACGGTGTGTTTAAAACTCGACCAGCCCAAACGAGCGCTCGGGTTTATCGAAAAAATTGATAATTGGCGCCGCGGTTACTGTTACGCCGATCTCGCTTTTTACTGTGCTCAACATGGTGATGTTAACGTCCAACATTACTTAAATATCGCGGGGGAGATTGCTGACGATGCCAATATCGGACAAAGCTCCCGCAGAGACCGGATAAGAGTCAAGATAGCCCAAACGCACGCCTTGCTGGGGCATACTCAGGAGGCAAATGAGTTTGAAACTGGTGTGGTAGATTCTGAATCGGGCAAGGTGGCAGGAGCCAGGGCGATGATGAGCGACAACGGTGCTTTCAATGAACAGATGAAAATGCTGGATACCTTGGTCGCATCCGGTATTTTCGACACTGTAAAAAACTCACTTGAGTCCGCTACGGAGCTGTTCAATCGCTTTTATGAGGACACGGAAAAACGAACACTCGTAGAAGATAAAATCAAGTCCTCCTGGGACCTGCTGCCTATTTTTATTCGGATTGATCTTCTGTCGGCAATGGCCGGCTTCGCCGCCGATCATGGCGACAAGGGTAAGACTCTTGAGCTGGTTAACGAAGCGCAAGTATTGCTGGACAGTCTTCAGTGGCCTCCGGAAAACCAGATTACTATTATGGCCAAACTGGTCAAGCTCCGCTGCAGGGCGGATGACGTTGAAAAAGCAAGGGTCTGCGCGGATGCCGCACTGGCTCTGTTCAAAGACAGCAGAGATTCTATCATTAACTTGCATCGGGCCGGCGTACTTTGTCCGCTGGCGGAGGGATATCAGTTAATGGGAGACAAGGATGCGGCATTGTCTGTTTACAAGCAGGCAGTTGAGGAAGGGGTTGTAAATATTAATTCCAGACCGCGCGCCGAAAATTTATCCGCCACCTGCTGTTCTATGGCTTTATACGCCTTCGAACCCGATGACGGACTTTGGAAGCAGATTCACCAGATTCGTGAGGCATTGGGTGATCCATGGTAAGACAGCGCCAACTGTGTTTGGCGGTTCTCATAACTGTTTTTGTGTTTGGCGTGTCCGCTCGTGCGGAAGATGCAGGCGGTATTCGCGGCACAGTGTACGATAAAGAGTTTGATACACCGCTGGCCGCCGCGCAGGTCTCAATCGTTGAAACAGGAAAAGTAGTTGCCTCAACAGATGGCGGGAACTATGTCTTCAGCCAGGTGGAGCCAGGAATATACACACTTGTTTTTTCAAAAGACGGTTATACCAGGCAGATAAAAGCTGATGTGGTCGTATCCAAAGGTAAGATGACGGAAGTAGATGGAATGCTATCCGGTGAAGTTACGGAGATGGAGGAGTTTATTGTTCAGGATGTGCAAATAGGTGGCGGAACAGAAGCCGCCCTGCTGAATATTCGCATGGAAAGCCCTGCACTAATTGATTCTGTCGGTTCTGAGCGTATGAGTCAGGCAGGAGCCAGTGACGCGGCCAGCGCTTTGAAGTTGATAGCTGGCGCAACA
>JBFZBL010000189.1:0-8984 GCA_041308485.1 Phycisphaerae bacterium
TGTTGCCATTGGGCTGATTGAAATTCACATCCGAGACCGTCGGTCCCTGCGTATCGGGTGGAGCTACAATAAAGGCGAGGTAGACGCTTTGCCGGCCCTCTGGTGCGAGTTTGACGGTTTCCGTTGCCGGCGTTGCAGCGGTCAAACTTGTCGGCGGGGTCGCGGTAACGCTGAACGTTTGCTCATTAGGAGTCGTAAAGGCCACAGCTATGGATGCCTTGCCCTGTGAATCGGTGGGGGCGAAGCCCACTGTCTGCGAGCCCTTCTTTACATAAACGGTTGCTCCTGCAACCGCGGTACTGTCCTGCTTTTTGACGTAAGCATCGATAATTCCCTCGTTCTTTTTGAGAACGCAGTTGTTTATCGTAAACGTCCGAGTGCGTCCGCAGGACCCTACTTTTCCATCAACCTGCCCTGTCAGATAGCCGGCTTTAGAGATTGAAATGCTCACGTTGCTTGAGGGCCGAACGTCCCCGAATGAATAATAGCCGCTTCCATTGGTGGTCGTAGTGTTCCCGGAGAATGAAGCAGTTGCGCCAGCCACGGGGCTACCCGCGGTATCATAAACATGCGCGCCAACAATCGGCTTGGCCAGAAGGTTTATCGTAAATGACGACTGTTCGCCCTGGGCATTGGCAGGGATGAATACCGCAGGCGAAGTGTAATCCTGATAACATCCGGAATTGACAACTTTGAAAACATACGATTTGCCCGCCTCAACCATAAATTGCTGAGTCATTCCGTTGGTTGGTGTTACGAGCGAGGCGCGGTAACTTGCGTCGCCGACCTTCGTAATATTAACCGTGGCATCGGCTACCGCCTGATTCTGATGCGATACGCTGACCCGCATAGACGGCTGTTCAGGCATTGCCTGAGTGGTAATCTCGCCAACGTAGCCGACCCTGTTTATCGGATTGTCTGTAGGATTATTATTTTTGAATGTCCAGGATACGACGTTGTAGTAATATTTTGTCCCCGGCTCAAGGTCATTTATCCTTATAGAATGACTTGTCACCAGTTCTCTTACCCCTCCCTGCGTGACCCAGCCCTGATTAATCTGACCATTCTCCTTTTTCACGCAGGCAACGTAATTAGCCGACAAATCCGGCGCAGGAGAAATCAATACCTCGGTCGAAGCCCTCTCATTGGTTGTCCAGGAAAAATCGGCGTAGTTCTGGCCCGCCGCAGCGGTTGGAGTGGATGAAAGATTCAGCGTATTGCATGTCGCTATCTGTTCTCTCGGATTACAGGTCTGCCTGGTGGTCGTCGTAATAGAGCCCCCCTGTATTGTCTGGCCCGATTCGGTAACGCCGCTGAGCTCGAACCTATACGTCGTTTGTTTGATCAGATCGGTAATGATATTATTATGAGCCGCTTTAAACGTGTTCTCTGTGACGGTCTTGACAAGGGTATTGCCCTGATAAACCTTTATCGTCCCCTTGAGCGGGACGATGGGGCTTGTCCAGTTCACCTGTGCGGAAGTACAGCCCGGATTTGCCCGCAAACCCTGGATTGGCTCGTTCGATGGGCTAAGCGGAACCTCAACCTTAAATTCGCTTTCGTTGACAATCTTCTTGGCTGTCGCCAGGGTGACATATTTTTCATACGTATCGATGTTTATTTGCGGCAGAACGGATATCTTTATTATAGGTTTAAGACACTGCTTTAATTTGAACCTGTAGTTGATTTCGTCGGCAACGACCACTAACTTGTCCCCTGCCTGTACGAAAGGCGTGATATCTCTAAATGTAATCGTCTGTTCCTGGCCCGAAGAGGTAAAAGTCAGGGGATATGTCCCGCTGCCCTTGCCGTTAGTAATATACATACGCATAAGAAGGTTCAGTTCCACGCCTTCGACCTTGAAGTACGGGTCTCCGATGACGGTAACATTTGCCAAGTCAACGAACTTGCCCGCGGCAGAGATGCACTTGTCGGTCACAAACTCTGTCGCGCCCGCCTCGTCCAGACCCTTGGCTAACTGAACAACAAACAGAAGGTCATCCATCTTATCCGGACCGAGCTTGCCGCTGATGCCGTTAAAAAACTTGATTCCCACATCCTGTACAAATTTATCTTTTTGCGCATCTGTCATAAAATCCGTCAGTTTAAGGTCGAGCAGCGTGCGAGTATCGTGATAAGCGGCTTCCCCCGGCAGGGGAAGCGCATCCTGTGTGTTCATATTTACGCCGAGATTTTCAATCGCGCTGCAGACAACTGTAACCTTATTTGTTACTGCATCAGGCAGTCCCGGTATGCTGCCGAGTATTTCACATAAGTCCCAGGGAAGTGTGTACCAAGGCAAAAAATCCGGCACTCCGGTTATGCCGACGAATCCCACCTGGAATTCGTTAGGAAGGTGTAAACCGAACGCGCTTTCGAAGGTTTTGTAATTCGCGCTGACAAGCTCGGCCTTGACCTTAATCGGCAGGTCTTTTCCCGATTGCGCATTGACAGGGTCGTATTTGAAAGTAAGTTTTACGGGACATTTGACAGCGATAGTCCCTGTCGAAAAACGAAATCCGATTCGATAACGTGTTAATTGCTGGGAGCCAAGCGGCAGCCACGGCGTCCAGTAGGTCTCCGGCACATCGTTGCCCTGATAGCTCCATTCCGCCGGGGGATACGAGTGAAACACGCTGGTTTCCGCGGCTGGACAACTTGATGCGCCGACAAAACATATACCTACGATGAAAACACAAACCGGCAAAAACTTCCCTGTCTTCCGCATTGCAGTTCTCCTTCACTACATCAACCTGTCATATTTTGAACCAAGTTTATAGGATTCTATTTCTATCCTTTGCTTGTCAGCGTCAACCTTCACTACCAGCGAATAACCCCGCAGAGAAGTTGTTTTCATAAGTGAAAAAAGCGTAAATGTTTTAAAGTGAGCGGGCTTGCTGCCGATGCGGGGGCTTGAAACACAACCTTGTTCTTTTTTCATCGCGGCATGCAGATTGTCCCCTTCCTGCGGCGTCAAGATCAGCCGGACAACGTAAACAAGCCGGTTCTCCACAACTTCCCCGTCGGTTTTTGTCTGCGGCGCCTGTGATTCCTCAACGAGCTTTACTTCGCCAAAAAGTTTCGCCATAACAGGCCGAAAAAGATTATCGAGGTCTTTTGCCTCAGGAGCTTTGGGACTGATTGCGGTGACGGTAAAGAACGCCGGATTATCCGAAATGTTCATCATCTGCGGCTGGGTTTGTCTTGTGGGCTCCGCAGAAGATTGCGATTGAGGGGTTGGGCGTGCTTTATCGGATTCTTTCTTTTTACATCCGCCGGAAAATATCGCTGCAAAACAAACTGTGATGAGAGCAAGAATTAATATACGCATACTCACTCCCTTACAAGAACAATGACCACTTGGATACACAATTATATACGAATGCCAAATGTATCACACGTCACTTGTCACGTCAATCCTCTTGACTGAAAATCACATCAGCCCTCAAGATAAAGCCTGAGATGCCCGCTGTTTAATGAACTTTTATTTTTGCGAATTTGCGTTTGCCGACCTGTATTGTCATACCGTTTGCGGGAGTGATTTGAATATTGGGGTCAGTGACTTTTTGACCGTCGATAGTTACGGCTGATTGCGCGCACATGCGCTTTGCATCGCCGCCCGATTCGACAAGTTTGCAGTTAACGAGCAATTGTTTTACTGAAATCGGCTCAGCGGATAACGTAAACTCCGGCATCTCATCGGGCAGTTGCTTCTGAGCAAAGACCTTCTCGAACTGTCCCGCTGCTGAATCAGCCGCCCCTGAATCGTAGAACTGTGAGATAATCGTCTTTGCCAGCAGCACCTTTGTTTCTTTGGGATGGGTCTTTTGCGAATCGGTCAATTCGGCTATTTTTTCCGTCGGCAGGTCAGTGAGAAGAGTAAAGTAATTTGCCATCATATCATCGGAGATACTCATAACCTTGCCAAACATATCGTTGGGTTCGTCGGTGACACCAATGTAATTGCCCTTCGACTTGCTCATCTTCTCTTTGCCGTCTAAGCCGACAAGAATAGGGACAGTGATAACAACTTGTTGTGGCTGGTTATATGCCTTTTGAATATCCCTGCCTACAAGATTGTTGAAGGTCTGGTCTGTTCCGCCTAATTCAACGTCGCTTTTTATGACAACAGAATCATAACCCTGCATTAAAGGATAAATAAACTCATGCGCGTAAACATCGATGCCTTTTTCGAGACGAAGCTTAAAACTATCCCGCTGGAGCATCTGGGCAATGGTCTTTTTGGCTGCAATCTGAATAAGCTCCATCAAAGTCAGTTTTTCGAGCCATTCAGAATTGTGCCGGACTTCGAGCTTATCGGGTGAGGTATCGAGAATTTTGCCCGCCTGCTCGAAATACGTCTTTGCGTTTCTATCGATTTGCTCGGGCGACAGCATCGGGCGGGTAGTATTCTGTCCTGTGGGGTCGCCGATGCGGGCGGTGTAGTCGCCGATAATCAACACGGCTTTGTGACCGAGGTCCTGGAACTGGCGCATCTTGCGAAGCACAACAGTATGACCCAGGTGAATATCGGGGCTTGTGGGGTCAAGGCCGAGCTTTATACGAAGCTGCCGTTTGTCTTTTGCTGCGTTAGCAAGTTTTTCAGCTAATTCGGCCTCGGTAAAAATCTCCACCGTGCCGCGTTTGAGCAATTTCAACTGTTCCAGAATCTGCATCGCAAAATCCTCATAAAATCAATAAAACGCGGCGATTATACGCCCGCCGCTAAGGATTTGCAACGCTTATAACTATGATTGACCACCGCCGGAGACACCACCGGAAACAATGAAACGCATCGCTTCGGAACTATCCATCTTTATCGGCTTGACCTGTGCCGATGGGAATATCAAAACCGAGCCCGCGAAGTTATATGACTGCGGCAGATATACGGCCATATGTCCCGGCATGCCGAGAAACTCAAGCGATTCCCTCGTAACAAAGCCCATCACCTTTGCCCCGCCGGGTATAAGCTCAACCACAACCGGCTTATCGAATTTCTTCTTGTCGCCGGCAAATGCCGCGACAAGGTCTTTCACGGATGAATATATTATTTTGACCAGTGGCGCCTTTGTAAAAAGTTTTTCAACAAAACCAAATAACTGCCTCCCAAGCAAACTTGATGCTGCGAAGCCGACGAAAAATATCAGAATGATTGTAACAACAATACCCAAACCCGGAATCGATATATTGAAAATGCTCCTTAAGGCGGTATCAAGCTTCGTAAAAACCCATATAAAGGCAAAAATCGTCAGCGCCGCCGGCACAAATACCAGCAAACCCTTGAAAAAATACTTTGTAAACCCTTTCATCTTACATTCTCCTTGCTTTGCTCTTTAATAAAATTGCGAAAAATCAACCAGCCGAAAATCACTACTGCTGCAATCAGAAATACTCCGCATACCGAATAAATCCGCGAATCACTGACAAGACCATATAAAGGGTTACCTATTACAGGGAAAAAAGGATTCATTTCCCGGTACAGGAAAGAATCGATAAAAACGTGCAGCCAGATACCAAGCATACCCGAAATTGTCATTTTGAGCAACGTCGTCTGATAAGATAAACCAACTATTCCCATAAAAAACCGCCAAATCGGCCTCAGGGGATATGACGCAAGCCCCCACAGCAACCCCAATATACCGCCGATGAGAAGTGTATGAAAATATCCGTGCAGCGGATAATTGAGCTGAAAGACCATTACAGCCAACGGCTCGAAATCAATCACGACATTGGCCAAAACAAAGACGGGTATATCAACCCACCGCCTTAACGGCAGTCCGATCAATGCAGCAGGCCCGAAATGATATGGCGTAAACGGCATATTATTTACGTCCCGCTTAAGTATGCACCCTGCTCAAGATATTGAGTAACATAATCCCTTACAACATCCTCAAGCGAGGTGATTTGCATGTCACAGCCGATGTCGCGGAGTTTGGTGATATCGGCCTCGGCGAAATACTGGTACTGGTTGCGGATGGAACCGGGCATATCTATGTATTCGATGTTCGGCGATTTACCCATCGCGGCAAATACGGCTTTGGCCAAATCATTCCATGAGCGTGCGACACCAGCGCCAAGATTGTATATGCCGAATGTATCAGGATTATCAAAAAAGAAAAGCGTCATATTGACTGCGTCTTTGACGTAGAGGAAGTCACGTTTCTGCTCGCCGTCTTTGTAATCGGGCTTGTGAGATTTGAAGAGGCGCACCTTGCCGGTTGAGTTTATCTGCTCGAAGGCCTTGAGAACGAAACTGCGCATATCGGCCTTGTGGTATTCGTTGGGGCCAAAAACGTTGAAGTATTTCAACCCCACGATTTTTCCAAGCAGGCCGTTGCCCTTCGCCCACAGGTCAAATAACTGCTTTGAATAGCCATACGGATTGAGGGGTTTGAGTGTTTCGAGCTTGCTCTCGTCATCCGCAAAGCCGTTTGCACCGTCACCATAGGTAGCGGCACTTGACGCGTAAATAAACCTGATTCCCTCCTCGGCCGTCCACTGTGCCAGTTGTTTGGTGTATTCGAAATTATTATCCATCAGAAATGTTGCATCTGTTTCGGTGGTTGATGAGCAGGCGCCTAAATGAAATACGGCGTCGGTGGAGAAGTTGACAACATCTTCAGCCACCATTTCGAGGAATTCCTCTTTGTCTAAGTAATCGGCAAATCTCAGGTTGACGAGATTCTTCCATCGCTGGTCGCTGCCAAGCCGGTCAACAACGAGTATATCGTCGATGCCCCGTTTATTCAAAGCCGCGATTAACGCTGATCCGATAAAGCCCGCACCGCCGGTTACGATTATCATTGGCAGTCCCTTTCCAGTAGAATAATCGCCTAAAGCTTAAAGCGGGAATTGCCGGGTGTCAATCCTGGAGAATTGTGCGCATAAAAAAACCGCTCAACAAGAGCGGTCGGAGAAAAGCCGAAAGTTTTTTTAACACAATGCGATATACGTCGCGATCGTAAGAATTAGTATCCTTTTTTTAGTAGCCGTGAAAGGATACCACACATTGTAATAAAACCTTCTCATCACACCAGCTTCGCCGAAGCCAAAACTCTAACACCACTGCCTCTCTATTGTTGTATTATATCCAAAGGGACAACCCCAACCAAAGGAAAAGCGGGTGAGAAATCGCAAGTGCTTTATTAGCAAATAGTTACAGATGGCCAGACGGAAATATTTTTTCGTGTGCCGGTGGGTACAAAACAGCCCAAAAACAAGCGTTTTCCGCAATCAGGCAAGCGTGCGGACCGCCTGATTCATAAATTGAGCAATCGGCAACCGCTGAGGACAGCGCGACTCAGCGGCGGCGTAATCGGCCGTGAGCATTTTGTCGCGTATTTGCTGCGGGATTTCAGCAAAGAGCTGACGGGCGGTTTGTGTGTCGCCGAAACTGTTGTAATACATAAGATACCGCATAACATCGCTGACAGGAACGCCGGCGGCAACCGAATCGCAGATATTCGCACAGCCCGCGCAATAGCCGCTGCACGTTTCAGCCGCGTAATTTTTGAACACTTCTTTATCGAGCTGCGTCAACTCCGTCTTATCGAGAACCGCGGCAACATTTTGTTTCAAGTGTGCGATATCTCCTCTGCCGACACAGGCCGCTGCGATGCGTTTATCTTCGAGAACGATTTTAACTTTCGCCTGGCCCTCAGTGAAACCGCTTTTAACGAAATGCTCCGTTAGTTTTTTATCCTCTTCATTGGGCGTGACTTGCTTGCCCTGCGTCTTCATCGCCATTACGCCCACGCCCGCGTCGTAACAAGCCTGCACGGCATCGGTCAGTTTCTTATCCTGCATTAGCCGGAAATTATAGCTCGTCAAAACCGCGTCAACCCAGTCGAGCTTTGAAGCGCCCATAAGACAGTCCGCCATATTGGCGTGAGTGCTGAAGCCGAAGTATTTGATGACCTTCCGCTCTTTTGCCTTCTCGACCCATTTCCTCATTTCATCGTTTAACTGCGCAGGACTGCTCAGGCCGTGAATTCCTAAATACAGGTCTATGTAATCGGTCTTCATCCGTTCCAGACTTGTTTGCAGTCTTTTCTCTACATCCTCAACACTCTTGGCGCCGGAGGCCTTGGTAATAAGGAAGATTTTCTTTCGCACGTCGGGAGTTTTTTCGAAGAACTTGCCTATACCAAGCTCGGCGTTGCCGTTCTCATAAAAATGCGACGTATCCCAGCAGGTTACGCCCCAGTCAACGGCCTTTCGCAACATAATCTGATTATCAACCGCGTTAAATGCGACACCCATTGCGAGAGAGGACATTTCGACGCCGGTCTTGCCAAGCTTTCTTTTAGGCAGCTCAAGCGTCTGGTCTGATTGTTCTTTTTGCCCATTGGGGTCATTTTCCGCGAAAACTTTTGAACCGATAACCGAACCGATACCGGCGGCGCCGACAACTTCCAGGAACCGGCGTCTGCTGACGCCTTTGTTTACTTCACTCATTAAATTCTCCTCGCGTAAAAAGCTAATCAGGCAAGTTTTTCGACGGCCTCCCGGACAAGCTGGGCAATCGGCATATGCTGCGGACAATGCTGCTCCGCGAGCCGATAATCTGCCGCCAATAATCTTGCCCTCACATCGGCGGGTATTTGAGCAAATGTCTGTTTTGCCAGTTGCGTGTTACCGTGGCTGTTGTGATACATAAGCGACCGCATAACATCGTTGACATGCAATGTGCTGCCCAAAGCGGAATCGCAGATATGCGCGCAGCCGGCGCAATAACCGCTGCACGTTGCGCTGGCGTATTCGGCAAGGGTGTCTTTGTCGTCCTGGGCAAGTTTGGTTTTGTCAAGAACCGCAGCTACATTCTCGTTAATTAAAGCAACACTGTTCATACCGACGTTAACCGAGGCGATTCTCTCGTCTTCAATTACGGCCTTTATCTTCGCCTGGCCTTCGGTGAAACCTTTAGACGAGAAATGCTCTATCATTTTTTTGTCTTCATCGGTCGAAACTGAAACACTTTTTTG
>JBFZBL010000190.1:0-21047 GCA_041308485.1 Phycisphaerae bacterium
TCAGATGGAATGTCTCAAAATCGGCAATACACAGGTAGGCGGCGCGGCTATTACTTCGGGCGGTAAACTAAATGCCAAATATGTCATTCACGCCGTCGGGCCTCGCTGGGGGGAGGGCAACGAGGATGAGAAGCTTAAAAATGCGACGTTCAATTCGTTAAAACTGGCGGACAAGCATAATCTCAAAGACATCTCGTTTCCCGCCATCAGCGCAGGCATATTCGGCTTCCCTATTGACCGCTGCGCCGAGATTATGCTGCGTACAACAATTGAATATCTGAATGGAAATACCGGTTTAAAGAGAGTTGTTTTTTGCCTGTATGGCAAGGAAAGTTATGATGTGTTCGAGAAGGAATTATTGAGAACTGGATTCCCGCTTTCGCGGGAATGACATTATGAGAGCGATGGTATTGAAAAAGCCGGGGCAGCCGTTAACGCTGGTTGATTTGCCGATACCGAAGCCAAAGGAAAATGAGATATTAATCAAGATATCGGTTTGCGGGGTGTGTCATACCGATTTGGATGAGGCCGAAGGCCGATTGCCGACGAAGTTGCCGGTTGTGCCGGGGCATCAGGTTGTGGGAATCGTTTCAGAATTGGGCAAAGGTGTAACGAAACATAAAGTCGGAGACAGGGTGGGTGTTACCTGGCTTTACAGTTCCTGCGGCAAATGCAATTTCTGCAGGTTGGGTGAAGAAAATTTGTGCGAAAGTGCGAAATGGACGGGCAAAGACGCTGATGGTGGCTACGCGGAATATATGGTTATAAATGAAAATTACGCGCACCCGATACCGAAGCGATTCACCGATTCACAGGCCGCGCCGTTATTATGCGCAGGCGTTATCGGCTATCGCACGTTTCATCTTGCTGAGATTAAAAAAGGCGAGACAATCGGCCTGTATGGTTTCGGAGCATCTGCCCATATTGTTATTCAAATCATAAAACAAAAATTTCCGGATAACCCGGTTTACGCGTTTACAAAAACAGGGGGACATGCTGAGCTTGCTAAATCCTTAGGCGCGATATGGACGGGACTTTCGGGGGATATTCCGCCGGTGAAGTTAGACAAGATTATGGATTTTACGCCTGCAGGGGAATGTGTCCGCGATGCTCTGAAGATTTTAAATCGCGGCGGGCGATTAGTTATAAATGCAATCCGCAAGGAAACGCCAATTCCCGCCCTCGATTACGCCGAATACTTATGGCTTGAAAGAGAAATTAAAAGCGTCGCCAATGTTACGCGCAGAGACGCAGAAGAGTTTTTACCCTTAGCCGCCCAAATCCCGATTGTCCCCACGATAGAAGAATTCTCCCTCGAACAGGTCAATGAGGTCCTTTTGAGAATCAAGCAGTCAAAATTGAAAGCAGCCGGAGTTTTGAGGGTATGAAGAACACAGCGACAAGCGAAATATTTTCAGAGATGGCGGATATTATGGAAATCCTCGGCGAGGACAGGTTCCGTATCAACAGTTATCGCAGGGTCACTCAGGACATCGCGGATATGCCGACGGATGGGGACAGGGCTTAAGGGCGTAAAGGCAGGGCATCAAAACTAAAGGGGGGAGAATGAAAACGATTAATTAATCGAAAAACTGGTATTAGCCGATTATACTGAAAGTGTTTAAATAGAATAGAGAAGGTCTAATGATACGGGTAAAAACAGGTGACTTCGCATAGTATGCCGCCTGTTTTATCAAAACGGTCGTTAAAGGAGAGGTTTCGCATATGAGTGAAAAATTGCCCTCAGCACCCGTACAGAATATGTCCATAGCATTAATGAGATGGGGAATATATGCCTGTTTTTTCTTATCCGGCGCCACTGCGATTATTTTTGAGGTATTATGGAGCCGGCAATTTGTAACGGTTTTCGGCAACAGCGCTTACGCCATCAGCATTGTATTATGCGCATATATGACAGGTATAGGTTTGGGGGGACTTGTTGGCGGGCGGTTTGCTGACCGCATTACACAGCGAGCGGCTGTTTACGGTATAGTTCAGATAGGAGTAGCGGCCTGGGCGATGGCAATCCCGACAATGCTGACCGGGTTGAGAGAGCTGGTGCCGATGCTGACGGTGTTGTCGCCGGAGTCGCTGTTTGTCAGCACGATGGCGAGGTTCGGCTTATCTTTCGCTATTTTGGTGGTTCCGTGTTTCCTGATGGGGACAACGTTGCCCCTGCTGGTGCGGGCTGTAACAGAATCCGAAAGATTCATAGGTTCTCGCATCGGCGTGTTGTATTGTCTGAATACATTCGGCGCTGCCTTAGGCTGTTATGCGGCTGGATTCTGGATGATAGAGACACTGGGTATGAGCCGGACGAATATGGCAGTCGTCGGCATTAATATTTCAATTGCCGTCGCGGCACTGGTTCTTTCCAGACCGGTTGCGCGTGCGATTGCATCCGGCGGAGGCGAAACTCTCCAAGAGCCCCAAGATGATACTGTGGGGCGAGAACGGCAGCCCAGCGGTGCGATACTGTTGACTTTGACGTTTATGAACGGCCTGGCGGGGCTTGCTTGTGAGGTAGTGTGGATACGTTATTTAGCATTTTTGAGCCATACGGCTTATGTGTTCCCCACAATTTTATGCGTTTATCTGCTCGGTATAGGGCTTGGCGGCCTGATTTACAGTTTGCTGGCGAGTCGGATTAAGAGGCCAATAATGGCACTTGGTTTTATAGAGATGCTGCTGGCGGTGTCGGTTATCGCAACATTCATAATAAGCGCATTTGTTTACGCCAAGGGACCACCGCCTCCGCTGGAACTCAAGGGAATGGCTTTAGTCACTGTACTTTTTCCGACGGTACTGATGGGTATCTCATTTCCATTGTTATGCGCGGTGTACGGGCGTCAGGTTAAGATACTCGGCCGGAGAACCGGATTGCTGGTCGCAATTAATACGGCTGGTACCGTCGCCGGATCGCTTTTACCGGTATTTGTGCTGGTGCCTATTCTGGGTATTCAGAAGAGTATGATATTGATATCGATTATATACGGCGTAATGGGACTGGCATTGCTGGCCGGCGGCGGTTCGGCGAACCGGGGTCTGGCCTGGCGAACGGCCGTGGGCTTTGCCATGGTTTTGTTATTTTCAGTCAGCATGGTGCCATCAAATTTGTGTAAAAACATATTCTTAGCCGGTAGTTTTAATCTGGGCAAGCACACGGACATTGTCTTCTACCGTGAAGGTCGCACAGGCACGGCTGTTGTGACGCGTGACAAGTTGGACGGCTTTATGCAGGTTTATATCAACGGCGTATCCGAGGTACCGCTGCTATATTGTCACAAAATATGTTTCAAAATGATTGGCGACCTGGCTCCGATGCTGCACCCTGCCCCGCAGGACGTGTTGATGATATGTTTCGGGGGAGGCATTGCCTCTGGAGCAACTACACAGATACCGGAAGTCAAAAATCTCACAATAGTGGACCTGGAGAGAAGCGTAGTGAAAGCGGCCAATATGTTAACCAAAGAGAACAACAATCTGTTGAGCGATCCAAAAGCACACGTTGTGATAGATGATGGCCGCAACTATATAATGACGTCGAGCAAAAAGTGGCCCGTAATTGTCTCGGATTCCACACACCCGAAATCAGGCGACAGCTGGGTGCTCTACACACAGGAGTTCTACCGCCTTGTGCGAGAACATTTGACAAATGACGGTGTCTTTGTTGAGTGGGTGCCGCTGCACGATCTCAGCGTAGAGGAATTCAAGATCATAGTTCGGACATTCCAGTCGGTATTTCCTCATACCAGCTTGTGGGTTACAGGTGGATTGGATGAACGCGGCAGCCTGGTCGCATATACACTGCTGGCGGCCACCCCGGAGCCGCTTAAGATAGACGTGAGCAAGCTGCGTGATCGTCTAAATGTTGAGACTGTGCGTCGTGATCTCGAGCCATTCAGTTTACACACTCCTGCGGGTTTTCTCGATACGTTTTTCAGTGCGGAGGAGCAATTACGGCTGTGGGCAGGTAATGGCCCAATCAATACAGATGACCTGCCTTTTACGCAGTATCAGACGGTCTATTCCCAAAAGCCTATGTTTCAAAATGAAAATCTCATTGAGCCGATGGAGGATGTCTGGCCTTACTTGACCGGCACAGGCAGCCCGCAGGAAGCAGAGCACCTGCGGCAAGAGCTTGCACTCAGGGCAAAGGCCTCTCGTCTGGTTTTGCAGGGACAAATAAAAGATGCCTACACCTTGCTGCCCAATGACGAGCGATGCAAACTGATGCTGCATTTTTATGAAGTGACAGCTGGGATATATATTAGAGGCCTTGTGGACATGTACTGGAACGATCCGAAGTTTCTGGAACATCTGGTCGGAATGGCAGCCGGTGACAAAGCAGTGGTGTCTGTTTGTGAGAGGATACTAAATTTTGCCCCGGATAACGTGACGGCGCTTAACGCGTTAGGCGCTATATATATCAAAACTGGATCATGGCAGGAGGCAGAGAATTGTCTCAGACGGGCTGTGAGTCTTAAGCCGAACTCGGGTGCTGCTCGCTTCAGCCTCGGGTTAGTTCTGGACAAAACCGGACATCACGCAGAAGCCTTTGAACAATGGAAGGAGGCGGCAACTACCGCAAAAGATGACAAATCTGCCAACCAACTGGGGATTTGCTTGGCAAAGGAAGAAAAATTGGAGGAAGCCATCTCGTGGTTCCGTCTCGCCGCAGATATCAATCCCACAAGTAAAATAACGCGGCTTAATCTGGCTCGTGCGCTGTTTACGGGCGGACGCGAGGATGAGGCATTGACTCATCTGCGTTACGTCCTGAAAATTGACCCTCAGAACAAGACGGCTATAAGTATGCTGGAAAAAATAAAAGCACAGGATAAGACCGGCGGGAAAAATAAAGACGGTCCGGAGTAGTTCTATATCACACCAGCGTTATTTCCAATGCGCCTGGCAGGAAGCGTTGCGTATGATTTTCCTGACGCTTCGGGGGCGAAACGGGTTGCACTTAAAACGACTGCGTTTTGAATTGCCAATTCCAATTTGTTGTTACAGGGATATAATTTCCCTTTATGAAAAACACAGCGATAAGTGAGTTGTTTTCCGAAATGGCAGATGTGATGGAAATCCTCGGCGAGGATAGGTTTCGCATTAACAGCTATCGCAGGGTCGCACGGGTCATCGCCGATATGCCGACAGATATCGAGGAAATGTTAGCGACGGGGAAATTGGCCCAGACGCCGGGAGTAGGGAAATCATCGTTAGCTAAAATCGAGGAATTCATAAAGACGGGACAGATCACCGCACATCAGGAGCTTTTAACAAACATTCCGCAGAAGCTGCTGCAACTGTTAAAAATACCGGGAATGGGGCCGAAGGGCGTTAAGGCGGTTTATGAAAACCTCAAGGTCAAAAGTATCGCTGATTTGAAAACAGCAATCAAGAGCGGCAAATTAGCCGAATTGACTGGCTTCGGTGATAAAAAAGCGGCGATTATCGCCAAGGGCATCGATTTTCTGGCGAAATCAACTGGAAGGATTCGCCTGGACCAAGCGTTCAACGCCGCGACTATCGTTATGAATTTTCTTGACGGATTAGAAGGCGTTAAAAAAATCGCGTATGCAGGATCAGTTCGTCGATGTGCGGAGACAATCGGAGACGTTGATATTCTCGTTTCCACAAAGGATGGCAAAAAAATCATCGACTCCTTTGTCGGGGCGGAGTTTGTCCAGGAGATTATTGCAGCTGGGGACACCAAAGGAGCGGCTATTGTCAAAACAAACAGTTGTCCCGTTCAGGTTGATGTGCGGGTTGTACCTGATGAGAGTTTTGGTGCTGCCTGGCAGTATTTCACCGGCTCAAAACAGCACAACGTGCGCCTGCGCGAGATTGCGGTAAAAGCAGGATTGAAGCTGAACGAATACGGCCTGTTCCGCGGCAAAAAGATTATAGCCGGTGCGACGGAGAGTGAAATTTATAAAAAGCTCGGTCTCGATTACGTTGAGCCGATGTTGAGAGAGGACAGAGGCGAAATCGAGGCGGCGCAAAAACATAAGCTGCCGGAAATTGTCCGACTGGAAGACATAAAAGGCGATCTGCACATACACACGACAGCCTCGGATGGCTCCTGCGAACTTGAAGAATTAGTCAGGGCGGCCAAAAGCAAGGGTTATCAGTATATCTGCGTAACAGACCATTCGCCTTTTGTCGGTATTGCCAACGGGTTATCGCCTGCACGTTTGGCTAAGCAAATCGAGAAGGTTCGCAAATTCAACGCTCGACAAAAAGACTTCACCGTTTTGGTCGGCTCAGAGGTCGATATCCTCGCGGATGGCTCGCTCGACTATGACGACAAATTGCTTGCAGAACTTGATTTTGTAATTGGCTCGATACATTCCCGAATGTCCGGCGACATGGAAACGATTACAAAACGTACGATGAAGGCGATGGATAATCCTTATCTTTATTGTATCGGCCACCCGACAGGCCGGCTGCTCGGTGAACGTGAGCCAATGGATATCGATATGCAGGCGGTAATAAAGCACGCAGCCGAGACGCATACCGCGATAGAGGTCAGTTCGAATCCTTATCGGCTCGACCTCAAAGATATTCACTGCAAAGTGGCAATTGAGACGGGCGTAAAATTAGTCATAAATACCGACGCCCATAAATTGCACCAGCTTGATTATATGTCGTTTGGCGTGGCAACAGCAGGACGGGGCTGGGTGACAAAAGCGGATGTCCTTAATGCCTGGCCTTTGGCGAAATTGAAAACCTGGTTTGCCGCCAAAAGAAAAAAGCTCTAATCGTTCCTTATTGTTGAGGCGAGTCAGGGACGTATTCGAGCAAATCGCCAGGCGAGCAATTCAACGCCTTGCATATCGAGTTGAGCGTGGAAAATCGAATCGCTCTCGCCTTGTTGGTCTTTAGAACCGACAGGTTATTCAGGGCGATACCGGTTGCCACGGCAAGCTCCGTTAGTTTCATCCGCTTGTCAAGAAGAACATAATCGAGTCGAATATTAATCATCTTTTGTCCTCCTTAGACCAGCGTTTTTGATTCTTCGATGACGGGCAGCAAACGAGGCAATATCATCGCGATGCCGATGAGAAGCAGAATTTTCGCCAGGGTTGTTACAAGCAACGGCTGCACTATCAGTATTTGAGTTTGTTCCGATAGTTCGGGAATTGTTAAATACCTGAAATTTGCAAACAGGTAGTCGGTGTGGAAGGCAATTAAGGGCAATATTTTTAAAATCAGAAAGACGGAGTAAACGTAGCACAATTTGTTAGTCATTCCCAAAATAAGAGGCGGCTTTTTCATTGGGCGGAGTAAATAATCCAGCAGCCCGCCAATGGCGAAGGCCAGAAAACCGGGAATAACAAAGTCATAGACAAGAGCCGAAATAACATAAAGGAAAAAATCTATCTGTTTTTGGTCTCCTCCTGCAATTATCTCTACCTTTCCTGCAATAGCAATAAGCCAGGAAGCTCCTCCCAGAAGCAAGACCCAGCCGAGGATGCGGGCTATAAGGCAGTACGCCTGTAATAGCCGACGATGTTTTTCAATAAACTGTGTCATAAAAACGCCTCCTTTCTACTATATTTGTTTAATCTATCATCATTGAATATTACACGAATAACGTGTATTAATCAACTAAAAAAAGAGGAAATTTTAAATTTTTTTGCAGTATTTTACGAGGTTTATATAAGTTGAACGGAAGAAAGCAGTTATGTTACCACTGTGCTTCGTAGAATGGGCCGATATAGCCCTCTTTTTTCGGTTCGGGGCGTGTCTTGAGAATGGCATCGGCGATGGCGGCATCGGCCGGATAGGTAATTTTGATGTTCGATGAATCTGTTTCGACAATCGAAACCTTGTGGCCGATCGCCTCGACTAACTGCGAATCATCAGTGATTTTCTCAGTATTTGCCTTGTCTATTTTTTCACGGGATTTTTTCAGAAGCGAAATCTCAAAAACCTGCGGCGTCTGCGCCTCATAAAACCCCGCTCGGTCAATGTTTTTTACAATGATGCCGTCTTTGGCTTCCTTGAGAGTAGCTGTAACGGGGCAGGCAAGAATAGCCGCGCCGGTTTTGGCTGCGGCCTTTATAACTTCGTCAATCCATTTCGCGGTAACGCAGCATCTTGCGGCGTCGTGAATCGCCACAAGCTCGATATCGTTTTTCAATAATTCAATCGCCTTGTTAACGGTTTCGAACCTTGTTGCGCCGCCTATTAAAAGCTTGACGTTGAAAAGCGAGAGATTCGCCCCATAGCGGATTTTCACAATTTCTTCATCTTCCTGCGGGATAGCCAGGAGGATTTGCTTGATGTCTTCGCGATTTGAGAATAATTCGACGCTTCTCAGGAACGCGGCTCTGCCGCCGACATCGACGAATTGCTTGTGTCGTTTTCCGCCGAATCTTTTGCCGGGGCCAGCCGCGCAAATTATCGCCGCAACATTAGGCATATAGTCGAATCTCCGTCAGACATCACATATTTCAATTGCCCGTTCGAGTGATTTGAGCAGGTCCGGTGATTTAGGCATAAATTCGTGAGCGACATAGCCGGTGTAGCCGGTTTTCAGGATGGCTTTCATTATCGCGGGGTAATACACCTCCTGTGTTTCATCGATATCATTTCGGCCCGGCACGCCGCCTGTGTGGTAATGGCCGATGTATTGTTTGTTTTTCTGAATGGTGCGGATGATGTCGCCTTCCATAATCTGGGCGTGGTAAATATCATAGAGGATTTTGATGCGGTCGGAGCCGACCTGTTTGCAGACCTCGACGCCGAATTTCATATTGTCGAACATATAATCCTTGTGGTCCACTTTGCTGTTGAGGTATTCGAGATGCAGGGTGACGTTTTTCTGTTCGGAGTAACCGATAATTTTCTTGATACCATCGACGGTGTTCTTGATTCCTTCCTGTTCGCTGATGCCATAGCGGTTGCCGGGAAAGCAGATAACGTTTGGGAAGCCGAATTCCGAGGCCGCATCTATGCTTGCCTTCAGTTTCGCGAGACATTCATCGTGGTTTTTTGTATGTGCCAGCCCCTCGGTCAAAATATGCGAGAAAAGCATTGTGCAGACCAGGCCCGCTTTTTTGGCGGCGGGCAGCTCGTCCGGCTGAAGCAGGTCGATGCCTTTTAATCCCATCTGGGCGCAAATTTCGCAGAATTTGTCGAGCGGTATTTTGCCATAACACCATCTGCTGACGGATTGATTTATCCGTCCATTTTTAACAATACGTTTGATTTCCTCTGCCCAGGTTGAGCGAATGGAAACAATAGCCGCTATTCCTGCCGCACTTGCCATTAATTGTCTTCGGCTTATCGTTGAGGTTTGGTTTTCAGCCATTTAATTTTTCCTTTCTACGCAATATTTATTATCAACACATCGGCCACAGAATAAACAATCGCGCCAGATTGTCAACTCCCACAATGTAAGGCAGAGACAAAGGATATGGGGCTTACGTTAATCGCCGGCAGGCAAACTGGCGAGATTTTTCTTGACCTGCTCGGCGGGAAAACTGCTGGGATACAACCGCAAAAAAGCGGTTAATGTTGCCCGGGCATCCGCCAGATATTTCTTTTTTTGTTCAGTACTCGCGGCGTCCTGCTGTTGCCAAAAGTGGATTTTAAGCAGGCAAAGCTCGTACAAGGCCTGCATTCCCCCGTCGGTGTTCTGATATTGAGTGTGAAGCTCTGCAAGTTTTTCGGCGAGATGCTGTTCGTCGCGTATTAGCTTGATCTGGGCGAGCAGGATATTGTCTCGCAGGGGGTCTGTTTTGCCCATTTCCGTCAGCAGTTCATCAAGCTGGAAGGCATAATCGGGACTATTCTGGTTGAGCATAACAAATTTTGCCAGCCGTTTTACAGAATCCGGTTTGGTGGTGTAGTTGTCCTGGCTTATAAGGGTGCGCAACTGGCTGAGTTTTCGCTGTAATTCCATTAGTTTCGAAATGGTCATCGCTGAATCGAGAGGCGGGCGGAACAAGCTGAATATTGATTCCTCCGTGGGCTGGTCACCGGCAAGGAGTTTCAGACGCGCTTCGAGCATATTAGAGTCCTCTGCAATAATAGCTTCTGCCTCGTCGAACCTCGCCTGGCCCGCCCACTGCATCGCGATTCGCCATCGCGCTTCAAGCGATTCCGGACTATTGGCGAAACCGGCATATAACTGGAACCACACTGCACGTGAACGGTCGAATGGGTAATCGCTGTAAAAATGAAGCGTTTCTTTTTCGTCCAGCATACGGTAATCGGGACTGTATTCGGTCAACATGGCTTTATAATACAGAGCTATGGGCATGCGTTTGCTTTTGGGGCGGCGGTTGATAAATAAATCGTATTGCTCAAGCAGCCATTCCCTTTTTTCCTGGTATCTTAATTCCTGCGGGACTACAAACCACGCAGGCCATCGGTCGTGAACAAGCTGCGCCTGGATTTCGGACTTCAATTCTTTGCGTAAAGCTATCGGTTCAGTCGGATAGAAGAAGCCGCCTAAGTATTTTGCGACAGCGGGATTTTTTATTGCCCGGTCGATTGCTTTGGTAATGCTGTGGTCATGAAATTCAGCCACTTGTTCGGGGTTATTACGGGCGATATAAAGCTGATAATCCAGCTCATCAAAACCTATCCTGAATCTGAAGGTTATAACCGCCAGGACAAACAAAATGGTTATGGCTGACCAAATCAGCCCAGGTCTGTAGCGGCTGAAATGTCCGATGCCGAGCACTGCGCCTGCTGCGCCAAGGCCAATCAGCCACGCGCCTATCCATGGCGTGAATGAAAAACCCCATTTAATCGGCTCGACATCTTTGGTGCCGCCGAAAATACCCCAGTACAAAAGCTGTGGCAGCATACACAAGGCTATCGAGGTTATACGCGAACGAAACCGCAGGGGCCGGCAGGCAACCGCAAGGCAGCTTATCAGTAACCCTGCCGCAAATGCGGGTAAATCAGCGAGAAAAAACACGCTTAAAATCAAAGGCAAGCTGTAGCTGAAACTTAGAAGCTGGGCTGTAAGTATAGGTGCGACCGTCATTATTGACATAAGCAGGGCAAGAACGAGTATTTGCCAAGGATATTCAAAGATGCTTATGCCGGTCAAAAGAAATCGGCCTATTTGCCATGAAGCCGGCGTCGTTGCCTGGTCTGGATTAAATGCCCAGGGGGAGCCAGTCAGTATTTTCGACCAGAACAGGCAAACCCCCACAAAAACGACTATTGTCAGAAACCAGAAGCTCAGTACATTCGTATGGCTGTAATGCAGCGTTGGCCCGGCAGTAAAAAACGACTTGCTGGTCGCTATTGGTGCCTTTTCATTACCATTTGTATTAACGTTGCTTTCCGGCATACGCCTTTCTCTTTAAAACACCCTTTATATGAAGCCCTCCGGAACTGAGGAATCATTAAAGCATTTTCTGACGGTTTTGTAAAGCAATACAAAAAACTTCTTGCAGGTTACCCCGTATGTTTGTTAAAGAGCCTATACTGAGTAAAAGGACGATTATATTGACTAATCAGGGTAAAAGTGCTATAATGCGGATTATACCAAATCTCTATTAGCGGGTATATATGGCCAAAACAGCACGCAGACATTTGGGGGAAATACTATATAAGGCGGGCCTTGTGGAAAAACAGGCTCTCATTGATGCTATTAAAGCAGGACAAGCGAGCAAAAAACGTCTGGGTGATGTCCTTATTGAAAAAGGCCTTATTGACGAGGAAAACCTGGCTAAGGCCATCGCTAAGCAGTTCGATATGAAATATGTAAATCTTGATACTGCGAACATAACGCCTGAGACGCTAAAACTTGTTCCTGAGGACCTTATCAAAAAGCATAATATTTTGCCTTTCGGCATGGATAACGGTCGGCTCAAGTTAGCCATTTCCGACCCTGTTAATCTCGACGCGATGGACTCTGTCAGGTTTCGCACGAACAAGGAACTTGACTGCTATGTGGCCAACCCTTCGAAAATTCGCAGATTCGTTACCGATTCCCTCGACCAAAGCAGGGCGGAAGAATCTGACCGGCTCAGGCACAGCATCGATGCCACAGCAGCCGAACTTGCCGAGGCAGGGCACGAGTTCCAGGCGGAAGTCCTCAAGGCAGGCCAGGTCGCAGGAGATGACGGTCCAGTTGTTCGATTAGTCAATCTTATAATCGATACGGCCGTCAATATGCGAGCAAGTGATATTCACATTGAGCCTATGGCCGACAGGGTGCGGGTCAGGTATCGGCTCGACGGTGTTTGCTTCGAGAAAGATAATATTCCCAAGAATATGCAGGCACCGCTGATGACGCGTCTCAAGATTCTTTCCGGCATGAACATCGCCGAAAAACGTATTCCTCAGGATGGTCGTATAAAACGCACCATAGGCAATCAGGACGTTGACTTTCGTGTATCCGCACTGCCTGGCAATCACGGCGAAAGCGTCGTGCTTCGTATTCTGCGTCCCGACGCGGTAAACATAGGCATTAAGGCCCTCGGCTTCGAATCGGACGATTACGACCGTTTCCAGAAAATCATAAGAAGGCCCAATGGTATATTCCTTGTAACAGGGCCGACCGGCAGCGGTAAAACAACAACGCTTTATGCCGCCTTGCAGGAACTGAACAAGCCCGACAAGAAAATCATTACCGCTGAAGACCCCATCGAATACAGCTTCGCAGGGATGAACCAGTGCCAGGTCAGGGAAGATATCGGCCTTTCATTCGATAAAATCCTAAGGGCAATGCTGAGACAGGCGCCGAACATAATTCTCGTCGGTGAAATTCGTGACGGCATCGTCGCTGACGTCGCAATCCAGGCCGCACTTACCGGTCACCTCGTCTTTAGCACGCTTCACACCAACGATGCCCCAAGCGCTATCACGCGTCTGGTCGATATGGGCGTTAAACCGTTCCTTGTCGCAAGCTCAATTCAGGCCATTATGGCCCAGCGATTAGTTCGGATAATATGCAAGAATTGCAAAACCGTTGATAAGGACCCGGACCCCCAGCAGCTTCGCCTGCTCAATATAACACCCGAAGACCTCAAGACGAACTCGATTTACAAGGGTGCTGGCTGCAGTCAGTGCAATGGAATAGGCTATAAGGGGCGTAAAGGCATATTTGAAATGGTCGAGCTTAACAATGAAATCAGGGAGTTGGCATTCTCTAAGGCGCCTATTGGCGAACTGCGAAAGGCATGTATCGCTGGCGGCATGAGGACACTTATGGAAGACGGCAAACTCAAAATATTTAAAGGAGTTACTACACCTTCGGAAATTGCAGCCATAGCACAGATGGAGGGCGTGGTCACTTGATAAATACGTATTTTTTTGGGGAATCATTAAATGGCAACAGTAAATATTGACCGTCTGCTTCAGGCCTGTGTCTCTATGGGTGGCTCAGATATTCATATCGCTGTCGGCCGACCGCCCGTTCTGAGGATAGATGGCCGGCTGCGTTCGCTGGAAACAAAAGTTCTTGAGCCGGACGACACCTTTGCACTTATGAAGAGCATAACCCCGGAACGAAACCAGCAGGAATTCCAGGAAGAAGGCGGTACCGACTTCGGTTTTGCGTATGGCGAGCAGTGCCGATTCCGTGTCTCCGTGTTTAAGCAGAAAGGGAACGTCGGTATCGTTCTGCGTCTGATTCCATCCAAGATTTTGAGTTTTGATGAGATTGGTCTGCCGAAGATATGTGCCGCTCTTTGCCGCAGACCGAGGGGGCTTTTTCTCGTTACAGGACCGACCGGAAGCGGTAAAACAACCACGCTGGCGACGATGGTCAATTACATCAACGAAAATATCGACCGCCACATCGTTACCGTGGAAGAACCAATCGAATACTACCATTTGCACAAAAAGTCCATCATTAACCAGCGTGAAGTTGGAATTGATGTCCCCAGCTTTTCCGAGGCGCTTCGTCGCGTTCTGAGACAGGACCCTGACGTCATCCTCGTTGGCGAATTGCGAGACCTTGAGACGATTGAGGCTGCTGTTCGTGCGGCAGAAACTGGACACCTGGTTTTCAGTACCCTCCACACAACCAGTGCCGCGGGTACTATTACCAGAATTATTGACGTATTTCCTGTTAACCAGCAGGAGCAAATCCGCATTCAGTTGGCCAGTAACCTGATTGCCGTTCTGAGCCAGGCACTTTGTCCGTTATCTACTGGCAAAGGCCGAATTGCGGCTTATGAATTTCTGGTAGTTACGCCTGCTATTGCGAATCTTATCCGCGAAAACAAGACCTACCGTATCGACTCCAGTATACAGACCGGCAAAAAACTTGGTATGCAGCTTCTCGATGACCATTTGTGGCAACTCTACGAAAACGGTAAGATTACTATGGCAGAGATGCTCGATAAGGCACGGGCACCCGGCGCTTTACATGATAAGGCGATGGCACGCCTCAAGACCCTCAAGCCACACGAGAGACCTTACGAAGAAGAAGAGGATTTTGGGCCTATCCTGCGAACGTAATGTCTTGTGGTTTTTGATGTTACAGCGGTTTTGGGATATAGGGATCAATTGACGGCGATTTTGGGAGGGATACATCCGTTAATGGGGTTATTTTATGCGTGGAAGGGGGCATAAATTTAGGTTTGCGGGATATGGTTTTTAAGACTCAGACAAGATTATAGGACTTATAGTATGTCTCATTAACCGTATGTCCAATTGCTAATTCCTTGACACAACACAAATTACGACCATATAATAGAGTGTGTTGGCAAGACACAAGTAAGGAATAAGTTTATGGAAAAGATGCCGCCAATAGAACATTTACGAGGCAGACCCATCGGCCGAGTACTCATGAAGATGGGATCTCTAACCCGCGAAAATATACACCAGTGCCTCGAAATCCAGAAAAAGAGACAACAAGAAGGTCATAAGACCGTCCCGATAGGGGAAATTTTTGTTGAGCTTGGACTTGTGGATGAGAAGCAATTGCATATCGCCCTGGCTGCCCAGCGAGGAATGGAATTTGTAAATCTCGGCGATATAGATATCTCACCAACTGTCTTGGAAAAACTTTCGTCCCAGATGGCCAAAACATACCGCGTTTTGCCTATTGAATTCAAGGCGGATACAAATGAGTTAGTAGTCGCGGTTGACAAGGCGGACAGTTTCCGAGCAACAGACGATTTGAGTACATTGCTCGGTTTGAAAGTGACCGCGAAAATTGTTGACTCGAAGGCGCTTGACGCAGCTATCACAAAATATTATCAGAAGAAGGATGAGGGAGAGGGCATAAACGAGCTTATCACTGAGATTCAGGAAGACGGCTTCCTTGCGGAATTCGCAGGGCGAAACCAGAGCATTGACCTCGATGAGCTGAAAGAGTTGTCGGAATCGAACCCCGTCAAGAAACTTCTTAACCTGGTGCTGATGCAGGCCATCAGGGACAAGGCGTCTGATGTGCACTTTGAGCCGTTTGAAAATGAATATAAAATGCGATATCGAATTGACGGCGTTCTTTATGAGATGGTCCCTCCGCCTAAACACATCGCCGCTGCACTTAGCTCAAGAATAAAAGTTATGGCCAATCTCGATATCGCGGAGCGCCGACTGCCGCAGGACGGCCGAATTTCTCTTACCGTGCAGGGAAATCCCGTTGACCTCCGCGTAAGTGTTCTGCCCACGATGTACGGTGAAAGCGTCGTGCTTCGTATCCTTGACCGCAGCCAAATGCAGCTGGACCTTGAGAAACTCGGAATTGGGGCGGATAACCTGGATGTTGTTCGCCAGCTTATTCACAAACCCAATGGTATTATAATCGTTACCGGCCCGACTGGCTGCGGCAAGACAACAACCCTGTATGCGGCGTTAAACGAACTGAATGACATCGAGACCAAGGTAATCACTACCGAGGACCCGATTGAATATGATATTGACGGTATAGTTCAGGTGCAGATGAGGCCGGATATCGGGGTAACTTTTGCGAAGTGTCTGCGGTCCATTCTTCGTCAGGACCCTGACGTTGTCATGGTCGGCGAAATTCGTGACCTTGAAACGGCAGAAATTGCCGCACAAGCCTCTCTGACAGGCCACATCGTTTTTACAACGCTGCATACCAACGATGCGCCAAGCTCTATTGCCAGACTTCTGGACCTCGGTATTGAGCCGTTTCTTCTTACAGCGACTCTCGAAGGCATTGTCGCGCAGCGGCTGGTAAGAAAAATATGCGAGCAATGCAAGACGCCGTTCCAGCCGACGGAAAGCCAGCTTATGGAGCTTGGTCTTGCCCCGGAAGAGACCAAAGGCAAACAATTCTATTACGGTGCCGGATGCAGCAGGTGCAATAACACCGGCTATAAAGGCCGAACGGGTCTTTTTGAGATTATGACGTTCAACGACGAGATACGCGAATTGATTATGAACCATGCCTCGACAAACGTTCTTCGTACCGCCAGCCAGAAGGCCGGTATGAGACTGCTTCGTGACGCGGGCCTGGCGGCGATTTATAACGGCGTGACAACAATCGACGAGGTTGTAAAAGAAACAATGGCGGAAAGCGAGTAATTTATGAACCAGATATTCACAGGAGGTACTTATGCCGCTGTTCAAATATGAAGCGCTCGATTCTCAGGGGGTTGCGATAAAAAATGAGATCGAGGCGTTAAGCCAGAAGGAAGCGGTCAGCAAGATTCGGAACATGGGCTATTTCCCCACGAAGGTATTGTCCGTGGGAGCGGCGAAGAAAGCCGGCGCTGCTGCCGGTGCCCTCGCAAAACCTAAAAAGAGGCGTGGGGCGGGCGGCAAGGTCAAAATAAAATACATAACCCAGTTCGCCAGGCAGTTGTCTACCCTTCAGGACGCGGGTTTGCCAATCCTGAGGTCCCTGCGAATCCTTGAGGAGCAGCAAAAGGCAGGCACCTTCAAACGCATCATCGGGTATGTCGCCGACGAAATCGAGGGAGGCGCCACTTTATCTGAGGCATTGAGCCGGTTTCCACGATGTTTCGACCGTCTGATGGTGGGTATGGTTGCCGCCGGTGAAACTGGAGGCGTGCTCGACCTGATTTTGTCCCGCGTGGCCGACTTTATGGAAAAATCACAGAAGATAAAGGCCCGCGTCAAAGGCGCGATGATTTACCCGATAGTGGTTCTTAGCGCGGCCCTTACGATGCTCATGCTGCTGATGATATTTATCATCCCCAAATTCGAATCCGTACTGAGAGAAATGCTTGGAGAAGGGCAAATGCCCGTAGTAACGCTGACCGTGCTCAGGATAGCGCAGTGGCTTGCGAATGACTACGGCTGGGCCTTCATAGTGGGCGTGCCGTTTGCCTTCATCTTCCTGACCCGTATCATCCGGCGGTTCCGCATCGGTCGATACGTCCTCGACAGCATCAAAGTCCGCATGCCGGTTATGGGACAGTTGACGCGAAAAGTTGCCGTCACACGATGGACCAGAACGCTTGGCACTCTCATCGGGGCCGGCGTCCCAATTCTCGATGCGATTAACGTTACCAGCGAAACGGCTGGAAACGAAGTGTTTGCCAGAATGCTTCTCAACGTTCAGAACTCCATCCGGCAGGGCGATACCTTCGCGACGCCCTTGAAGCAGTCCAAAACGGTTGACCTGATAGTTTCGAACATGGTGGCCGTAGGCGAAGAAACGGGAGATTTGGATAAAATGCTTTTGAAAATCGCCGACAATTACGACGAGCAGGTTGACGTGCTCGTTGCCTCAATGATGCACCTGCTCGAACCGGTAATGATTGTCGGCCTCGGCGGCATCGTGCTGACTATCGTTATGTCGGTGTTCGCCCCGATGGTCAAAATTATCACTACTCTCGATGTTGGATGATGAAACCAAAAACTAATAACCGGCGTTATATCGAATATTAAAGGAGAAGACAAATGAAACGGGTTAGCGACAACCAGCACAGCGGGCACGGCTTCACCATTATCGAGCTTCTCACGGTGATGAGCATAATTATTATCCTTATAGGCCTGCTTGTCCCTTCGCTGAATCGCGTCAGGCGATACTCGATGGACGTTAAGCAAAAGGCCCAGTTCCACAGCATTTCCATCGGAATTGATATGTTTAACTCCGAGTTCGAAGGCTATCTCAATTCCGAAGCGATGGACGACCAGGCCACACCCCAGAACTATTGCGGCGCTATGAAACTGACTGAGGCGATGGTAGGTCAGGACCTCAAGGGATTTAATCCCCTGTCACGCTTCAGACGCACCGGATTCGGCACAGCGACCCCCACTGCTGATATGCCATATCCTCCCACCTTAAATTACCCCGACACGATAACCTATGAAAACAACGTCAGGTCCAGAAAGACGTACCTCCAGCTTGAAAAAGCAAACCCCTATCTTATTAAAGATATATACAGTTCGGCAGTTATCAACGCTGCCGGCTATACTAACCATGCCGGCTTTGACCCCAATACCTATGTACTTTGCGATTCCTATAATCGCGTTACGCACAAAGTCACGGGCAAAAAAATCGGTATGCCGATTCTCTACTATAAAGCGGATGCTGTAAAAATGAAACACCCGGCGCCAGCTGACTCGGTTACGGCTATGCGCACCAACAACGCTGCGGGTAATTACATATACAACTTTCTGGACAACCAGGACCTTATTGACATGGGGATACCTTGGATTAGCACAGGGAATAATGCGCATCCCCTGGCGTCAGGCGGAACGACTCCAGATAATGTAACTATTACGGATTGCCCCAAAAAGTTCTATGACATTACCCGTGACTCCAGGATTAACACGGGCGACAGACCTGTCAGGGCCGACTCGTATATCCTGATGTCGGCGGGCTTTGACGGGGAATACGGCACAAAAGACGATATTACTAATTTTGGCGACTAAAAAAACTCAGCGAGGAATGGTGATGAAAAGTTTTTGTTGTATTTGGCTTGTCTGCCTGGTTTGGTGTGTGACGCCGGCCGGTGCAGGCGTGGTAAGAAACGGGAGCTTTGAAATGGACGGCCTAATTTATGATGTTTCGAACAATACGCTGCCCAGCTACTGGTGTGACATAAGCTACAATCCGTCCAAATTTTCAGCTTATGTCCTCGACGACTGGAGCGCAGACGGCACATACTCATTAACAATATATACCGATACGGTCGCATTTCAGCAAAATGACGCCATTACGATTTCACAGTCAGTTTATCTAAAGGACGTTGACCTGTTAGTTTTTGACGTTCAACTTACCGCTGTTTCAACCTCCTGGCTCCCGAATATAGTTACAGCTCGCGTACTTATAGATGGCACCGAGGTCTGGAATTCGGACGGCCTCACATTTTCCGGTGGTCAGTTTGAAGGCGAGATTTCGATAGATGTGAACGAAAACTTCAAGGATGAAAATAACCATCTTTTGTCGCTGCAGCTGCGAATTGATGTCGCAACCATCAGTCCTTATTACTATGTGGCAGCGTGGGACAATATCCGGTTCGGCACCTGCTCATTGCCCGGCGATTTCACGGGCGACTGCTTTGTTGATATCAACGACCTTGTATTCCTCGCGAACGGCTGGCTTAAACCTGACGGCCCTGATTGGACCGGCGACGGCGTTTCCAATTTCGCCGATTTTGCCGTCTTCGCGAACTCCTGGGGGTTAACCGGCCAGATTGGTTCTTCTCAGCCCCCGCAGGACAACCTGTTAGATGCCGACCTCAATGATGACGGAATAGTTGATTATGGTGATATCCTCACGTTCTCGGAGAACTGGCTTGGCGACGGCGGGCCCTGTGTCAGGGCAGACCTCAACGATGACGGCGTTGTGGACTTTGTTGATTTCGCAATACTCGCCAACTCCTGGTATCAAACCGGCTCTTTATATGGTTGGTAACAAATTAAGGATGAAGTAAAATGAATAATCGCAAGGCGTTTACACTCGTTGAACTGCTCACAAGCGTAACAATCATCGCCCTGTTGCTGGGCCTGCTTCTGCCTTCAATTAGTATGGTTCGCACAAAGTCTAAGGAAGCCGCTCAGAAGGCCCAGTTCGTGACAATCAGTATGGCGCTGGAGGCCTTCAAACAGGATTACGGCGATTATCCGCCTTCCGGCATGTTTGAAGGCAGTAATGCTATTGCAGGTCCCGTTTACAACGGCGGCCAGAAACTTACTGAGGCGCTTCTCGGCTGGGACCTCGCGGGCTTTCATCCCAAAACTGCCTGGCGTCGGGATGGTTTGGATGCCTCAGGCGGCATCAGTACCTATGACCCCTGCAGGGCTGACCCTGACCCCACCAGGACACTTAGAGAAAGAAAGGGGCCTTATCTCGAAGTCGCAAAGACACCCGTCTTTCGACTCGGCACAAGCAGCGCAGCAGCTAATGACGGGCTTTATAACTCCGCCACAAATGCAAATTTCGGGCTCTTTAATTCAATGGTGCCAAATTATGTCATCTGCGACGTCTTCGGCGTAAAAAAGCTGATGATCCCCAGGTCCACCACACAAACTTTAACCGCTACCGCGGGGACGCCCATTCTCTATTACAGGGCAGACACAAGTTACAAGACGTTAACTTGTCTGCCTCGCAAGTGGCCGGACAGCATGTATAAATATACCGATAACATAAATTTGATTAATCTTGGCATTTTGCCTAACGCGACCAAACCCCATGCTCTTTCGACTGATGTTATGCGTTTCTGTGCCCCTGAATATAAAATTATGGATACGAGGGTCCCTCGTATTTCGAGCACTGATTCCTGGCCGAACAGACCTGACAGCTACATATTGCTTTCCGCGGGGGCGGATCACGAGTTTGGGACAAATGACGATATCCTTAACTTCTAAAGCCGCTTTCGCCTTTGAGGAATAAAAGATGAAACCCGGCTCGCTTAAATCCGGCTTCACGCTCACCGAGATGCTTGTGGTGGTGGCGATTACCGTCATAGTTGTCTCGATGGTCGTCGGCATCACCAGGCACATCGATGGCTATCGCAGGGGGCTCTGCCGCACTACTATCGTGCTCATTAGCAACGCCCTCGAACAGTTCCGCGACTTCAGATACGAATACAAGGACCCTTATGTCGCCGGTCTTGTATTTCCCCTCGATTGCAACGGCTACGACCTCACGAGCACTTTTCCTAATC
>JBFZBL010000191.1:0-19267 GCA_041308485.1 Phycisphaerae bacterium
CGTTGACCTTTTCCTGCCCGGCGGCGTTCGCCCATTCTTCAATGCTGGAATACTTGCCGTATATGATGAATTTGCCTGTGCTGGACCAGTAGCAGTTCCCCTGAAAAATAAAATTCATATCTTCCTTGGCGCCGACCATGAAGGTAGAAGAAAAATTATTAATAAAAATATTGTTCCGAAACCTCAGGTTGCTTACTCTCTTACCCTGCAGCCCAATCGCAGGCCCTTCGTTTACAATCAGGTTATTGTAAAAATCATTGTCGCGTATCCCGGTCGCGGAATCATCGTTATGGCCTATCCAGATGGATTTCGACTGGTTTTTCCTGACGTTATCGAAAATGTTATAGCGGATGATATTTTTTTCCATCCATTGGTTGCTCCCGCTCCACTGCCACAATTGAATGCCGTAATTTTTATTTTCATAGCAGTAATTGTATTGAACAATATTGTGATGGCTTTCCGAGTCAAGGTCGATACCACCGCCGTCTCCGGTCGGATTAGTGTTATGATGAGCGATACAATACTGAATCGCTACGTTATGCGAAAAGGCAATCCAGATACCTACCGGGCCGTTTCCTCTTCTTACCTGCTGGTCTCCGCCGTTATAACCTGCCTCACAATATTCGATGGTCGCATCGGTCGCGTGAAAAATCTCAATACCGCTGCCGCTGATTTCATTTATGTCCCTGTCCCCTGGATTATGGTTCGCCCTGCAGTAGCCGATATACAGCCGCTGCAAATTGCGCTTTCCGCGAATGCCGGCGTATCCGTTATCATGTGCATACACATTGGTAATCCGGGCATCGGGGCAATTAATAATATCTACACCCGCCCAGCGGAAGCCGCTCGCCTCCACGTTGTCAATTATTACAAATTTTCCATTCGCCGCCTTCACTCCGGTTCCGCCAAACTTTTGTCCGGTTTTTATCCCCAGCCCCGTCACGTTGATGTTTTGTATCGTAAGGTAATCCGTTCCGTTGCAGTCAATCGCGTGCAGACTTCCCCCGTCTATCGTAGCTCGGCCGCTGCCAAAAGAGGTGATGACCAGACGTTTGTCAGCCGTTCCCTTATCATCGCTGCCTAATTGCAGTGGTCCTTTAAAAGTTTTACCGCCCTCGAACTGCACGATATCACCGGGGGCAAATGAAGTGCTGTTGACTTTGCCGACAGTAGCCCACGCTTCACTCTGTGAAGTCCCGCTGTTTTCATCGTTACCGGCAGAGCTGACATAGTATGTCGTACCCAGTGCCGGACAAACGTTCAGGGTAAGTACCAGCGGCGTGATTATTAATAATCTTGTGATCATCCTTTGAATTAGTCTCATTTTCTAATCTCCTCTATGTTAAAGCGGCAGGATAATACAGCTTATTATTCCGGCAAAGGTTTGCCTTTCGTCTCCGGGCAAAACCAGCATTCACCCCGTGAGATGCCACTTCGCTATCTCACGGGGTAAACTAAATCATTCCGGCAGAGGCCTATCCTTCGTTTCCGGACAGAACCATATGAAAACAACTCCAATACAATAAACCAAACTCACAACAGCGCACATCCGTGCGTAATCCTCATTGAAATAATTCAATAGCCCCCCTGCTCCCAGCGTTCCAGCAGCCGCAAGCACCCGCCCGATATTATACGCAAATCCCTGCGCGGTCGCGCGGACCCGCGTAGGGAAAAGCTCAGGCAGATACAAAGGCAGCCAGCCAAAGAAACTCGCCGTCACGCCGCCAACAATAAACACCCACAACAGGAATCTACCACCGTATTCGAAAGGCGTCCTGAAAAGATACGCACAAGTGCCTGCTGCTAAAGCACATAGGAGAAAATACGCCAATCTTCTGCTCGTCCATTTCGCGATGTAAGCCGCCATAAATGCGCCGACGATTGCCCCGAGGGCAGACCAGATTTGTGCCCATGATTTGGCTGTCGGAATCTGCCCGCTCAATTTGTCCGCCCATGCAGGCAGCCACTGCGTCGAACCCCATGTCCCCAGAAGGATAATCGCCCCCAGAATCGAACCTTTAATCGTCGATTTCGCCAGGCCGCCTTTGAAAATATCAGATACGCGGTTGGCAGGCGATTGCGCACTTGCCTGTTTCCAGCGGGGCGATTCCGGGACGAACAATCGAATAAAAAAAGTCAAAATCGCTGGCGTCGCCCCTAGGAATAAAATCAACCTCCATGCCGAATTGGACAATAGTGCGGTTTTCCATTGAGCCGGCATTCCGACAAAAGTGAAAAATGAATCGACTTCGTTAATCATATTTACCAGGCCCAGCCCCATTAACGCGACCAGCAAGAACCCCGCGTTCGAAGCAACTCCTATAAGCCCCGCCAGCATCGGCCTCGATGTCGAAGGCCACACCTCCATCACAAGTGCTACTCCCAGTGCCCACTCCCCGCCCATACCAAGCGATGCGATAAATCTTAAGACCGCCAGATGCCACGGATGTGTGGCAAAGCCGCACAAGCCGGAAAATATTGCGTATGTCGCCACGCTCCATACAAGCGCACGCACCCTTCCGATGCGGTCCCCAAGCCAGCCGAAGAACAATCCTCCGCACGCCGCGCCGACGAGGAACATCGCGATTATTACCGAAAACCACGTGCCGATGGTTTTACTCGCCTCCGGCCCCATTAACTCCATCAACGCTGGACGAGCCACAAGAGGAAAAAGCCCCATCTCGAATCCGTCGAACATCCAGCCCAGCAGCGCCGCCGCAAGCGTCATCCCCAGCGCCTTCCGCGTCACCTGCGGCTCATTCATAGATTTTCCCTTCCCGGTAATCCTTCCATGCCGGCTCGAACGTCTTGCGCCCGGCTGGAACTGCTCTCGGCGTAACATTTTCGCAGCTGAACATTTCCGGCTGTCCGGCATCGTATTCGATTCGCAAAATCGAATTGCGCAATCCATCGTTTTCCTGTTTGTATTTTAACTCGGTGCCGGTGATATGAACACCATCAGGCGAGATTACCAGATGCGAACCGCGTGAACCGCTGCCCTGTTCCAAAAGCGTTACAATCGCTTTCAAATACGCAACGCTTGCCAGCGCAAAATGCTCCGCCCGGATAGCTTCGGGGATATCCTTTGGACTCTTTATCGCAATACCCTCCTGCTTAATCCGGCCCACCAAAGCAATCGATTGCGCCAATGCGTTGCGGGCATCGTTAATCTCACGAATGTGTCCCGCAGAGGCAGTCATACGCACTTGAATCTCATCTATTACATCTTTTGCTTTAAGCCCCTTTGACAATCCGAGGCCGGATAATTTTTCAATCAGCTCCCCTGCCTGTGCCTTAATCTCTTTTGCTGCTGAATTTTTCGATAGTCTTTCTGCGCCATAGACATTCGCGATAAACTCGGCTGCGCGCAGCGAGCCGACCTGTCCGGAATTCAGTGCTGCCCCGCCGGGCCTTTTCACACCGTGTGTCCCCGCCATTTCACCGACTACAAAAGTCCGCTTTATACTCGACTCCCACCACCTGTTTACCGCAAATCCCCCGTTATTATGCTGCGCACATACGGCAACCTCCAGCGGCTCTTTCCAGAGGTCAATTTTATGCTCTTTATAAATATCAATCGCCGGCTGATTCATACACGCAAGACGCTCTATTGGTTTATTCTGAATAGCGCCGGTTTTCCGCAGATACGTTAACGCTTCCTCCTCGAGGTCTTCAATGGCAAAGGACTTCATATTCGAATTGCCAATTGGATTTTTTCTGAAGTCCATAAAGACGCGCCTGCCCTGAGCGCCGTCGAAGGGTCTGCCCTTCTGCGTCTCATTAAATACCAGCACATCAATCAGCGATGACTGATAATTCTCAATTCTCTGCGGGTCAAACGGCCACTGATAACCTTTGAGAAAAATATCCGTGGCCATCTTGCTCATCGACGGAAAATAATCCGCCAGAAACTCCCTTTCATCTCCTCCATTCGCGTCCGTACTGAAAATGCGTGGAATGACCTGCATATACGAGCCGGATACATTCCAGCGGAACTTCGTGCTTGCAAGCCCGAACTGCGATTCCGTAAGATTCTCCGCGGCGAGTCCCGCCTTAAAAGCAAGGCCGTGAATCCCCGTCTGACCTTTGGGGTAAACGCTTGTCTTGTATAATTCGCCCGGCCCGCCCGCCGCCAATATAAGATTTTCGCACTGGAAAACATTGATGCCGAAGCTCTTGGCATTCAACTTCTTTTTATCAATTGTAACAACGCCTGTGATACGTTTGGAATCGTTTTTGCCATTCGCAAGTAAATGCGCAACTTCCTGATTATCAAAAATTTTTATGCCATACCGTTCAACCTGCCTTTGCAGGCATTCGCTCATCAGCTTGCTTGTCTTTAGTCCTGCCGATGTCGCCCGCTCATACGGGTCATGGTCGGTCTTGTAGCCAATATAACTGCCCATTGAATCATGTGGAAACGGCACGCCCGCCTGGACGAGATGATAAAACTCCCGAAGCGACCCAATCGCCTCGGCAAGTGCCAGGTCACCGTGACAGCAGCCCGCGATGGTTAGCGTTTTGGCAAATGCCTCAGCGCTGTCGGCAACATCAGGACTTGTGCCCATTTTATAATAGGTCTGCTTGTCTGAGCCGCTCATTCGCGATGCGCCGAGAGCGACGCCTGCTGTTACTACCGCGATAAGGTCCTGGGCGTCTTGGATTCCTTTTTGTGTGAAGAACTCATAAAGATGAACCGCCGCATTCATCCCCGCCGCCCCCGCACCGACGATTACGGTGTTGTATCTATGAATGATGACCTTTTGCTTTCCTATCTTTATCGATTCCATAAGCTGGAAGTTATTTTAATCGCGAACTACGCAGATTTCACGGATTTGTTTCTTATTTTTTACAGTGTTAATCCGTGTCTAAAAATATTCTCTGTGTTCTCTTGCCGTTAGGCATCCCCAAGGGAGTGGTTAAAAATCTCATCCTATAATCACAAGGGCAATATACGGGACGAGATTGAATACAAAGAAAAATATCTTGTAGAGTGCGATAAATGAGTAACACATTGTGTTTACAGTTTCCCGCGAGATATTAAATAATCTGTTGTGGAGTGGGTAGAACCAGTCGCGGGCAAAGACACAAACCACAGATGAGAAAATCAGTACCACTCCGTTAATAATTGTGCACCACATAAAGAAACATCGGATGGTCGTAATATCCATAACGCACCTCCTTTTTCACGCCTGTATCAAAAATAATAATATACAACACGATTCAATCTTTATCCGCTCTTCCGCAGAACACTAAAACGAGCAAAATCTGTGTCCATCTGTGTAATCTGTGGCAAAACTTTTCGTGTCTCTTCGTGTCTTTGTGTCTTAGTGGTGAAGATTAAAGTTTCTGCCCGTTACTTTACTGATTTCCTCTACCGTCGCCCTCGCGAAATCAATCTTCGGCCATTTCTGTCCGCGCTTGCTGTCAATAAGCTCTTTGGTCTTTTTCAATTCGTCACTAAGTGACTTATAATCCTGCCCCTCGACAATCTTCGCAAATACGGGTTTTTCAATCGCGCTGAATGAACCTCCTAAGACCAGAACGCCCGCATCAATATAATCCGGTATATTCTGGGCATTTGTGCCGCCTGTCGGCACAAGTGAAATCAATTTATGAATCGCCGGGTCAACCGCCTTGATAAAACTTGATCCGCCAAGCTCTTTGGCGGGGAAAACCTTGCAGAAATTCGCTCCCATTGAAAACTGTGTTACAATTTCCGTTGCGCTTCCGCAGCCCGGTATAATCGGCAGCTTCCCCGCGTATTTTTTATATGTCTCTTTGCTGAAATTGACCGCTGAGACAAGATACTGTGCCCCTGCATTAACAACTTCATCGACCGATGGCAAAGGATTATCAGGATGGGTCTGATTGAAACTCTTAAGCATTTCAGGGTAATCTATTAAGCTCGCCGCCCCTGCGACAAATTCAGGTAATTCTTTGACAAGTCGCTTTAGTTTTTCCAAGGGTTTGTTAATCCGGCAGGTTACTTCCATATTCCCTATCCCCGCCTCAAGCAGCGCTCCGGCTGTCTTAACGATATCCAGCCGGTCCTCATTGAAAACAAGAATAAACCCGTCCCTGAGTAAAGTTTGTATCGTTGCTTTCATATCCATAGGGATTTTTTACCACGAAGACACGAAGAAAAAAAGAGAATTTTTGATGTATCAATCACGGCGTAGCCAAAGGCGAAGCCGGATAATCGCAGATTACACGCATTTCCACAAATTTGATTGCCGCAAAAATGCACCGGTCAGCTCGAATGGGTTTTCCTGACATAACTTAAGCCAAACATCTATTGCATTTAGAACGTAAGACTATAACATAAAGTAAAAGCTTATCCAATTTGGGAAAGGGCCAGTATTATGGTAAAGCAATTCATAGCGGGCAGTTGTTATTCTTATATCATTAGTTCAAAAAATGATTCGCTGATTATCGACCCGCATATAAGTTTAGTAGAGGAATATAAAAGGTATTTAACAAAAAATAAACTTACGCTGAAATTTATAGTCGATACACATACACATGCCGATCATTTTTCGGCCGCTGCGCTATTGAAAAAGCAATTTAAGGTTCCCGTCCTGATGCATGAAAAAGCTGTATCGAATGTCGCAGACAGACGGCTTAAAGATAACGATGAAATTAATGTCGATTCCAGCAGCTTAAAAGTCATATACACGCCGGGGCATACGGACGACGCCATCAGCCTCAACGGTGAAGGAAGGTTGTTTTCGGCTGACGTACTTTTAATCGGAAGCGTAGGCAGAACAGATTTCCAAAACGGCTCACCCGAATCGATGTTCGACACTCTGCAAAAATTAAAATATTTGCCCGATGAGACTATATTGTGTCCCGGGCATGACTATCATGAACAGCGAACGTCAACCATAGCTGAAGAAAAAGCAAACAATCCTTTCCTGAAGGAAACAAATAAAGAAACCTTTGTGCGAAATATGCGGACCAAAGTCATCCCCAAGCCATTTAATATTGACAATATCATACGAGTCAACCAGAAAGGCGAAGCGTCTTCAATAGAGATGATATCCCCAAGCGAGGCAGCAAATATTTTAAAAAATGACCCGCAAAGTAAAATTCTTGATGTGCGCTCGGCTATGGAGGTCAGTCAAACGCATATAGATAATTCTATAAATATCCCAATAGATACGATTTCGGCAAAAATCGGCGAGCTGAGCCAGTCCAAACAGAACTATCTTGTTCTCTGTCACAGCGGAAACAGAGCGGCTATGGCTGCGGATATGCTGATGCAGTCAGGGATTCATAGCGTCAAAGTAATTGAGGGCGGCCTCGCTCGCTGGGAAAAAGAAAAACTGCCGGTGATTAAAGGACAGGGCGGAATATCACTGGAACGGCAGGTGCGACTCATCGCGGGAGGCCTTGTGCTGACAGGAATAATATTGGCGTGGCTGGTGCACTGGGGATTTATATTTATCTCAGTATTTGTCGGCAGCGGTCTGGTTTATGCCGGGCTTACCGATAATTGTTTGATGTCAATGCTGCTTATGAAACTGCCTTATAACAAAAATCTCTACAAAAGCAAATTAGGAGGAGGGGCCTGTTCAGTAAGCTGAACTTAAGAAAATCTGTGTAATCTGTGGTTATGTGTTTTTTGTGCCTCTTTGTGGCTTAGTGCCTTGGTGGTTAAAAGTTTAATCTCGGACTTCATATATTTCACGTTTTTTTTACACGGCCCGCCCTGAGCGCAGTCGAAGGGATTTCCACAGATTTGATTGCCGCAAAAATGCACAAAAAAACTGCGAGTTTCGACATAATCTAAACTCGCAGCTTTTCTAAATTCTGAATTTCAACTTCTTAATTCGTTTCACGCCCTGCGTTTTCTCAAAACAGCCAAACCGCCAAAGCCGAGAATCAAAAGCGTAGCCGGCTCGGGAACTGGCTCTATCGCAATAAACCACGGGTTTTCCAAACCCGAGGCAAAAATTGAGCTGTTTCCGCTCGAGTCAAATTTGTAAATTGTCCCTTGACCACTACCATCGACAACCGCCGAGTAGAGATAGCCGCTGCTGTCAAACGCAAGACCAGAAACGAAATACGAACCAAGTGATGCGAAAGAGTAGGCGTTTTGAAACGGATCAAATTTCGTAATAGATCCCCCAGCAATTCCATCGGTAACCGCTGCATAAAGAAAACCATTTCTGTCAAACGCAAGACCAAAAGCACCTCTTAAGTATCCCCACCAGTAATCCCAAGCGAAATATTCCAACTCTCCGAGCGAATTATATTTATACATCGTGCTATCATATCTGCCATTGGATGAGTAAAGATTTCCGTAACTGTCAAACGCAAGACCAGTAGGGCCTCCGGGTGACGAAACGAAAATGCTGCCATTTCCACTCGAATCAAATTTCCTAATCGTGTCTTCGCTCCAATTAGCCACATAAAGATTGCCGCTGCTGTCAAACGCAAGACCCCGAGGTTTAGCCAATCCCGAAGCAAAGGTGGTTCTATTTCCGCTCGAATCGAATTTCTCAACTGTGTCGTCGCTCACAGTTGACAAATCGCCTTGAATTGAAACATAGAGATTGCCGCTTCTGTCAAACGTAAGCCCCGCAGGTTGTATCAAACCTGACACGAAGGTGGATCTGTTTCCGCTCGAGTCGAATTTTTCGATCGTACCGCTGTCACTCTTACATGACACATAAATGTTATCGGCGTATGCGCAAGCGCTGATCAGCAAGACTAGCATGGTCACGACGAGCAATATCTTTTTTGATTTTCGATGATTCGTTTTCATTTTCTTACCCCTTCTCAATAAAATTCATATCAATTTTAGCGCGTTTTCTGCGCATGGATGTTTATGTGATCGGACTGCGCGGGACAGATGTGTTTCCTCACTCATACTCTTCTCCTTCTTGCCTTTTGCCCCCAGCCAAAGGCGGATTGATATTACCAACTGAATTGTCGAGTTGTCAATACAAAAATAGATATTCAGGCCAGATAAGGAAAAAACAGTGTAAATCCGTGTTAATCCGTGTCAAAAAAACAGCGCAATCAGCGCCAAAAACACCTTGCCTGTCCTGAGCAACCTGTGGTGAGCAACCCGTAGTGAGCGGAGTCGAACTAAGTCGAACCAGCAAAGCGCGTCGAAGGGCCTAAACAGCCAAAAAAATCCCGTAGCGGCTTGTCACGGCGTAGCCCCTCATGGGCGAAGACGGAAGCGAAGGCCACGGCGTAGTTGCAAACGAAGCCGGGGTGCCTATTCTGCCAAAAAAATTTTGCTCTTTTCTAAATTTTTTTTTACTTCTTATGCCTCAACGACTTATGGCCCACCCGCCTAAAAATCGCTATTCCTAAGTCCTTATTCTGTCCCCAAATCTCCCCTATATATAGAGGCATGCCCTCCGTAGCCTTGGCGTAGGAGGGGCGGTATTACCTCGAAGTGAATCCTATCGGTTCTTTTGAAAGTAAAGACCAAAAAATCCAAATTCAAAAATCATGTGCTATGATGCACTATATAAGCATATAAGCATATGCTTATATACTTATATACTCTTGATCAGCCTGCGTTAATCTGCGTCAAAAAAAATCGGAGCCTGCCCTTCATAGCTTTAGCGAAGAAGGGTGTAATCTGTGCAATCTGTGGCTAAGTCTATGTTTGAAAAGGACTTAATGTCTTCTTTTCTTAGTGTTGAAATGACAAAAACCGCATTAAAGGGAAAAAAACGATGCTCTTTTTCAAAAAATCGGTCACTTTTTCGTACTTTTTGTGCCTTTTTCGTGGCTTTAAATCTCTGTTGCTATAGCCGTCTCAAATGAAACCCGCCATCGACATTAATAACCTGCCCCGTCGAAAAATCCATTTTCCCTTCGGCTATCGCGCTGACGGCTTTCGCGACATCCTCAGGTTGTCCCCAGCGTTTAATCGGCGTCAATCCTTCGGCTATAAGTTTATCGTATTTTTCCTTAACGACGCTTGTCATATCGGTTTCAATAATTCCGGGGCGAATTTCAAATACGCCTATCCCGAATTCAGCTAAGCGGTCGGCATATAGCATCGTCATCATACTGACCCCCGCCTTACTGATACAATATTCCCCCCGGGCCGGCGAACTCGTATAAGACGACATTGAACCGATGTTGACAACGCGGTAATTTCTTTCCGGGAATTGTTTTTGCTGCTCAATCATCCATTTTGCCACAAGCTGCGTAAGGAAATATGGCCCTTTGAGATTAATTTTCAAGACCCTGTCGAAACTTTCCTCGCTTGCCTCAAGCAGGTCCACTCGTTTCAGGGGCGCGACGCCCGCGTTGTTCACAAGCATATCGCATCTGCCGAATTCATCTTTAACCGATTTCACAAGTGCCTCGCGGTCGGCTTCGCTGCTGATGTCCCCGCGCAATACGATATAGCGGGCGCCTTTAGCTATCACTTCATCCGATGTCTTCTGTGCCGCCATTTCATCCGGCTTGCCGTCCGCTGTAAAATCATAATGATTGATAACTATGTTAAACCCGATTCCCGCAAGCTCAATCGCTATTGCCCTGCCGATGCCCCTGCTTGCCCCCGTTACGATGGCGACGGGCCCTTTTCCCTGGAGTGATTCTTTTGCGTTCATGCCTTGCCCTCCAAAAAATGATTCATCTGCTCAGCGGCCTTCATACCATCGCTAACCGCGGCGACAACCGTCGATGCCCCGCGCACGATATCGCCGCCCGCAAATACATCAGGTCTGCTCGTCTGGAACCGCTCATTTATCTTTATGAGTCCATCCGCCATATCGATTCCTCGCAGTGCATCGCCGATATCAACAGGGGCCTGCTGACCAATGGCCTCAACTGCTGCATCGAAATCCAGCACATATGTTATGTTTTTCAGAGCGATTGGACTGCGCCTTCCGCTTTCATCCGGCTCTCCGAGTTCGGTCGGACAGAGTTTAATGGCCGTGAGCCTGCCGGCACTTGTCTGGTATTCGAGCTGCTGTGTAAGAATCAGAAAATGTACCCCGGCATCCATCGCCCTCTCTAATTCCCCCGGCCATGCGGGCATCTCTCCGAACGAACGGCGGTATATTACATACACGTCCCTGGCCTTGAGCCGTTTGGCCGTGCACGCCGTATCCATAGCGGTGTTGCCGCCCCCGATAACGGCGACGCGTTTACCCGCCAGATCCAATTTCCCTTTGTTGGCTTTGTTCAAGAACTCCATCGCGTCCCAGATTCCATCCGCTTTTGTTTGCGAACTGCTTATCGCCTTTGATAAACCAAGCCCGATGAAACACGCGTCAAATCCGCCGGACATTACCGACTCAAGCGTAAAACTCGTGTTCAATTCTTTTCCTGGTTCGATTTTAAATCTTTGCGCCGGCACCCCATCAAATATCGCCTTCACCTCGCTGGATAGCGCTGCCCCGATTCTGTCAGCGGGTATTGCCGCCTCAACCATTCCTCCCGGCAATTTGTTTTTATCAAATACTGTCACTTCATGCCCCGCTTCAAGCAGTCTGGCCGCACAAGACAATCCCGCGGGACCTGCGCCGATTATCGCCACACGTTTGCCGGACGGCTTTGCCGGAATATTCAGTTTCGACCAGCCGTTCTTATTGGCCTGCTCAGCCAGGTATCGTTGGATCTCTGCGATTGGCAATGGGCCGTCGCCTATATATTTTTGCAAGCAGCTCCCCTCGCATTGCGTCTCAACGGGGCACAGCCACGCACAAATCTCCGGAAAAACATTGCTCTTGCGGATTGCCTCGTACGCCTCTTTATCTTTGCCGTCGAGGAACAAGCTGATGAATTTCGGAATATTCACGCCCGCGGGACACGCACACCGGCAGCTTGGCTGCTGGCATTTTTTACAATGCTGCGCCAGCCGCATCAGGTTGTCACGGCTGCTCATTCTTCCGTGCCCGTAAATCGGGCCGTAAACTTTGTTGTCGCGCACAACGCAGCCGGTCATTCCGCCATCTCGCATAATCTGTGTACATGCGCTGCACGCGATACAAACCTTATTGGGGTCGAGCTTGCCCTTAGTCAGTAAATCTTTTGCAAAATCCGGATACGCAAAAGACATCCTGCCTGCCCCGATTATGCTCGCCATACCGTTTTTCAAAACCGCCACCCCAACATAAGGCATCAAATGCCGCAGCCAGCTATACCCCGGCCCCACTAAAGTTATTTGCGGAAACGCCTTCTGCATCTCCCCGGTCAGTCGAATCATTCTTTCGACGCCCGCGAGGGGGTGCTCCGGCGACTCATAGCCGTCGGCAATCGGCTCATTAAATGGCCTGTTGAAATGCGGATTATAATATGGGTTGCCAATCGTAACATTAATCAACGGAATATTTCTCTGACTGAGCAGCCCAAACAGCTTTTTGGGTTCGGTCAAATCGATGTGTGCGTAATTACTGTCAGCCACCCCCCAGCCGTAAGGATATGGTATCGCATCATAAATACCCAGCCGTGTAACAACGGTCTTGTCTTTTCCAAGCTTTTGTTTAATCGCGTCAATGATGGAAAGCAGCAGCCGCGTACGATTCTCAAACGACCCGCCATACTTGCCCGGCCGGCTGAAACACGCCAGCAGTTCATTGATTAAATAGCCGTGACACGCCTTGATATCAACGGCGTCAAAACCAACCTCGAACGCTAATTTCGCGGCATTTACATAATGCTCAACCAGCCCATCGAGATATTCGTCAGTCACTATCGGCCAATTCTCAGGAATTGCCGCCTTGGCATTTGTTACCGGCAGCGGCTGCGGAATCATCGCATCGCGATACGGGTCCCGCTGCGGAATAATCGGCTTCGCAACTCCTTGGGGTTTCGAATACCTGCCTGAATGTGTCAATTGAGCAACGATAATCGGGTTATGCGAACTGCCCATTGACTCTTTCGCGGCCTTCCGCATCTCCGCGACCATATTCGCGAATGCGTCTTTGCTCCCATCGTGAAGCCATAATTGCCTCGGGTTCGCCCGCCCTTCCGGCACAACCGCGATTGCCTCAGCCCATATAATACCGCATCCACCCGCTGCAAAACGTCTATATCTGCGTAAAGTCAATTCGCCGGGCGCCCCCTCACTGTCGCCGTCCGCACCTTCCATAGGATTGACGGCCATTCGATTCGGCGCAGTAAGCACCCCCGTTTTAAGGGCCTGGCACAAAATCGAAACGTCCTCTTGCACCGGCACATCGAGCGACATTGACGCCGCGAGTTTGCGGAGGTCTTCAATCTTCTCTAAATAAAATTCAAACATCGCAGAATCTCTAAAGTTACCTCAAAAAGCAGAAATACGCCCGACAGGATTCGAACCTGTGACCTACGGATTAGAAATCCGTTGCTCTATCCAGCTGAGCTACGGGCGCAAAAACCAATACAGGGTATAAATATAGCACCTCCGTCGATATATTGTCAAACCTTAACGCCCGAATCAAAGTCGGCGGAACCATTATAAAGACGGGATTAACGATTGACGGTCTGCGGCCGGCAGATTAGGATTTCTGGCATGGGAAAAACAAAGGGCAAGCCGGAGTATCCAAACTCAGCGGAGGCATTCTCGGAGGCGAGAAGGTATCTGCCGGGAGGCGTCAACTCGCCCGTTCGGGCGTTCGGGGGAGTGGGGCTCAAGCCCTTGTTCATCAATAGGGCAAAAGGGGCTAAAATTTACGATATCGACGGTAACGCCTATATTGACTACGTCGGGTCGTGGGGACCTATGATTCTGGGGCACGCCCATCCTGCGGTCGTAAGGGCCATTAATAAAGCGGCGAGAAAAGGAACGAGTTACGGTGCGCCCACGCAGGCGGAAACCGAATTAGCAGAAAAGATACATGACGCGTTCCCGTCGATTGAAAAATTGCGTTTAGTCAGCAGCGGGACCGAGGCGGTGATGACGGCGATTCGCCTGGCGAGGGGCTACAAGCAAAAAGATTTGATTATCAAAATGGCGGGCTGCTATCATGGGCACAGCGATTCTCTATTAGTCGCGGCGGGGTCCGGCGCTGCTGAATTCGCGGCGCCATCGAGCGCTGGCATCCCCCCTATCATAGCGAACCTCACCGTGGTCATACCATATAACGATGTCGAAGCCCTGAAGAAGTGTTTCCTCGTTCACAGGGGACAAATCGCGGCGGCGCTGATTGAGCCGGTGGCCGCGAATATGGGAGTCGTGCCCGCTGACGAGGGGTATCTGGAAATGCTGCGGGCCTTGTGCGACGCCGAAGGTGCGGTTTTGATTTTCGACGAGGTGATAACGGGTTTTCGAGTCGCACGCGGAGGGGCACAGGAGCTTTACGGCGTCAGGCCGGACATTACCTGTCTTGGCAAAATCATAGGGGGCGGTCTGCCCCTGGCGGCGGTCGGGGGACAGGCGGCTATTTTAGATATGCTCGCGCCGACCGGGCCGGTTTATCAGGCGGGGACACTGAGCGGAAACCCGATTGCCACCGCAGCCGCGAACGCCACACTGGATATATTAGCCAAAGGCGACTGCTACGGCAAACTCGAGGCGAAAGCCGGGCTGCTGGCTGATGGATTGAAAGATGCGTCCGAAATCGCGGGCATTCCTGTCGTTATCAATCGCGTCGGGTCGATTTTGAGCTGCTTTTTTACCGACAGGCCCGTCAGGAACTTTGAGGATGTCAAGTCAACCGATATCCATCAGTTCAAGAAGTTCTTCGCCCAGATGCTCACCCAGGGCGTATATATCGCCCCGAGCGCGTATGAGGCGATGTTCGTTTCGCTGGCTCATTCGAAAAAGGATATCGAAAAGACAATCGACGTGGCCAAAGCCGCCTTTAAGGCAATCCACTGATTGCGGATTGCGGATTTGGAATGAGGATTTCTACACGCTGAACGCTGTCCACTGCACGCTGTACGCTGTTTTTTGATTTATCGGCTTAAAACGAACAGGATTTTGCCATTGTAATAAGGATAGAGCATAGGTAGAATTGAAAGAAAGCATTTCTCTGAACTTGTTTGAAAGGAGATGTTATGAAGAATCTTATAAAGTTTGTGATTATTGCTGTCGCGGTATCGATTATCAGCAGTGCGGCTTACGCCAAGGATGAAGGCAAGAAGCCTGATAAAGAGAATCCGAAAGCAGCAGCTGCCGATTCAAAACGGGCACAGGACGCCGCGAGAGAAGCGAATGATGTAAACGACAAATTGGCGGGACGGGCCGATAGAGCCAGGAGGGACTCTGAAAACAGAGTAAGAGACGCCAACGCCGCAAGGGACAGAGCGGCGGGACGGCCCGATAGAGTCAGGAGAGGCCCTGAAGACAGGGTAAGAGACGCCAACGCCGGAAGAGACAGGGCCGATAGAGTCAGGAGGGACTCTGAGGACAGGGTAAAAGACGCCAACACTATAGGCGATAAAAAGAAAACGGGGCAAAAAAAATTCCTGGGTTTTAGATGGGGCAAAGACCATCAGCAGCAGCTCAAGGCTTTAGATGAAAAATCCGCCAGAACAGATGCACAGTATAAGGGAAAAATCGGGGTCCTCGAAAAAGAATTGGCCGCGGCTAAAGATGCCAATGATACAAAGAAAGTGGAAAAATTAGAAAAGAAAATTACCAGCACTAAACAGACATCTGAGGAAAAAAAGAAACAGATTGAGGCCAAACGCGCCGAGATTCAGGCCGAAATGGCAAAGGAAAAATAAAAAAGCAGCAGCGATGTCGAAAAATAGTGAGCAGTCGGGCCGGTGATTTTGCCGGCCCGTTTGTTTTAATCGCTCTAAAAATTGGTGTCAGAAACCTTGATGAAACCGGGCTGGTTTGGGACTTACTCCTTCGGATTGACCTGTCAATGGTCATAGAAGTAGTACCGCCATCTTTCTTTTTTATTATTGCTGACCGGGTCTATGTATCTGGCAAAATCAAACGGTTCCGGGGAACAATGTCCGTCAACCCACCCGATATTGCCGAAACCGTAATCACTGCCGGGCCTTATGTTATGCCAGCGTGTCTTAAATCTATAGTCCTCAGGAAAACTGCTGTATGGCTTTAAAGGATTGAATGTCCAGCTCACAGCGGCAGAGTATTCATGGTCAATGAAGAAAACCGTTTTTGCCGGCTTTCTAATGGCACCAATTGTTGTAACACCATGCACCGTCCAGTAAATATTATTCGGCCCATAAAATCCGCGGCATGTGCGTGGATCTGTCGGTCCCAGCATGCCGGGACTGCCTTCATTACTGCCACACGCCATATTCAATGTTATATACCCGTTTGCCGCATAAGTATATCTGCGTTTATTCCCCCAATTATAGTCGTTGTCTACATTAAAGAAGTTGATATCCCTGGATGCCGGACATATTAGCGATATATCTTGACCATTATATTGTGAAGTTATGTAAGGCAAAAGAGAGCTTTCAGTTTCATTTTCATTGGGGTCTTTTTGCCAGTCGCCGGCGATAGCCCAGCCATTGTGATCAAAGGCCCAAAGGAATGCACCCCAAACAAGCGTCTTGAGATTATTCTTACATACCAGAGCGTAACTATATCTATGAGCGTTACCAAGGGCCGGCAAAAAGGCACCCGTAAGCAGCGTAATGACCGCGATTACTACAACCAGCTCGATACGCGTAATTGCTTTTTTCATTTTCAAGTCCTTTCAAATCATTATGTCAAAACTAAGCGGCGGTCACCAGTAAACCGCCCCTCGAGATATTCATTTCTGGTTAGTCGAAGCCAAGAGCAGTTTCCAGAACCCACTGCTTGGTTTCTTCTGAAAACTGATTTAGTTTTTGTAATATTAAGGGATGACGTAGGAACAGATACATGTGCCAATCGTGCAACTTCTTTGGGGCTCGGAATTGCAGTTCTCATTTCCTCTCCATGATTCCAATCACCACAAGCCATTCGCAAGTACTTTCGATAGCATTAAAGTAGTATTTCACACTTGCAATATCAAGCAAATTCAGTTTTAAAAATTAAATTTTTAAATTTATGGTTTTATTGAAACCCATAGGCGCATTTAGTTATTCATCTAACCAAATTGGTTTTGCCATCCCTTTTGGGAAGCGTCCTTTTGCAGTAAGGCATCCCTTTCGGGAAAGGCTTGTTGTTTTTTGAGCGAATATAATGCACAATACAAAAAGACGAACACCCAGGAATGCGACTGGAAAATTATGAGCAAAAATCGCGGGTTTACACTGGTTGAGCTGCTGGTGGTCATTGCCATTATCGCGCTATTGATGGCCGTGCTGCTGCCTGCGCTGCAAAAGGCCAGGGCACAGACCAAAAGAATTTTATGCGCCAATAATCTCAAGCAGATATATGCAGGCTTCAATATTTTCGCTAATGAAAACGGCGGACAGTTCCCCCTCAAAGGTCCGGTCAACTGGCCCTGGGATATTTCCTACAGCACAACGGATTTTATAATCAAGGTCAACGCCGACAAAGATATAAAATCCATGTTTTACTGCCCCGCCTATCCCGAGAAAAACTGGAAGATTGCCTTATTCTGGCAGTTTACTCAGGGCCTGGCGTGCGATGTAAAATCCGGCGATGTCCCCGAGCCGACCGCCAACCGTAATCAGCATTTCCGCGTCACAAGCTACGCCTTCATATTAGATGCCCAGACAAGAAACAGATATCCGCCTTTTGGAAACCCGCCAAGAAAGTGGGTCAGGACCTCAGGCGAAAAGCAGCCCTCTGCGACTGAATTGATTGCCGATGCCACGCTCAGCACTACCGAAGACGCCGCTACCGCAAGCTTTGACAAGGTATCGATAGGCGGCATACACGCCAGATGTCCGTATTTTTTCGACAGGACTAACCACCTCAAAGGAACCCGCGCCGATGGAGGCAATATCATGTTTCTTGACGGCCATACCCAATGGCGCAACTTTTCGGAAATGCAGTTGCGATGGTGCTATTCGTGCACAACAACTGTTATGCCCGGCATAGGAACGTATTTCTGGTGGTAGCAGGACAGCGTCTAAAAAACTCTGTGGCTAAAAAAAGAGGGGCTCGCCCACACCCTAAGCGGAGCCCCTCAATGTCCCTTTGCAGGAACACTATAGAACCTATTATCGCATTAAGTGCCCAAAGAAGTCAAGATACTATTCCCATAAAAAAAGATATTCCGAACAGACCGGAAGCGAGAAGGGGCTAAACAGCAGAGGCCTGTTTTGATATAGTATGGCCGCATGAGACGGGTAGAAGACAAGACTGGAAGAAAATTAATCCTGCTGGCGGGGGCTCTTGTTATCGTTATCGGCTGTTTCGCGGCGTATATGCCGGCGATACGGGGCGGCTTTGTCTGGGATGACAACAAATACGTTACCGCCAATCCGCTCCTTAGTGCCTCCGACGGTCTTTATCGCATCTGGTTTTCTACCGATGCCCCATCGCAGTACTTCCCGCTTGTCTATACGACGTTTCGCCTTGAGTACCAGTTGTGGGGGCTTAATCCGGCGGGCTTCCACGCGGTAAACGTGGCGATTCACAGCATTAACGCCCTGCTGCTCTGGCTGGTTTTGAGAAGGCTATCCATACCGTGGGCGTGGCTAGCCGCGGCGGTCTTTGCACTGCATCCCGTCAACGTCGAGTCGGTAGCGTGGATAACCGAGCGGAAAAATGTCTTGATGCTGTTCTTTTCGCTGTTGTCGGTTTTGTGCTGGGTCGAGTTTGTATTCGGAGGCAAACCGGGCCGCAAGGCGATTTTGCTGTATGTCGCGTCTTTGCTGTTTTGCGCCCTGGCACTTTTCAGCAAAGCCACGGCGTGTACATTGCCCGCGGCGCTGGTTCTCATTTTGTGGCTAAAGCGCTCGCCCGTTACCATAAAACGCTGGCTGCAAATTGCGCCTTATCTCGCTATGGCAATCGGTATAGGGCTTTTAGTAATGTGGTGGGAAAAGCATCACCAGGGTACGGGACTTGTTAATCTTGACTTAGGCATCGCGCAAAAAACGCTTATCGCGGGCAGGGCATTATGGTTTTACCTCTGGAAGCTGATTTGGCCCGTGAATCTTGCGTTCAGCTATCCGCGGTGGAACATTGACACGCACTCGGTATGGCAATACGGCTGGCCCGCTGTGAGCGCGGCGGTATTGGCCTTGGCGTTGATTTGGCGCCAACGACTTGGGCGCGGAGCGGTAACGGCTATATTGTTTTTCCCGGCGATGCTGTTCCCGATGCTCGGATTTTTTCCTCTTTACACGTTTGTCTATACATTTGTCGCAGACCACTATCAGTATATGGCGTGTATCGGGCCTATAGCGATTGTCGCAGCGGGCGCAGCGGCGCTTTCCGGCAGGTCAGGGAAAAACGCCAAACTCG
>JBFZBL010000192.1:0-4837 GCA_041308485.1 Phycisphaerae bacterium
GGGGTTTTCTCGTAAGCACTTTCGCAGCAAGTCTTTGTGAATCCAAAAACAGGTATTTATAACTTCTGTTAGCCCTGCAATAAGGCGATATCCGAGGAATTTCGGTTTGTCCGGCAGCGGCTGACTGAGATAAATCAGACGATCGCAGGTATTGGCATCGGTTTCTATAAGAATGCCCAAATAGATCATTACAAGCGTCGCTATTAAAACCAATCTGCAGATTGCCGACCAGCGAAATGTCCGTATCTTTTCAATATTCACCTGGTTTTTCAGACACCTTATACCCTCCTCACATTCCCATCTGCGTATATATAAATTCATCACACGTTTGGCATCATGAGGATTATTTACTGCTAAATTTGTAAGCAGCATCATAGGCTTTTCAACTCCGTCAAGTTTTGACACTATCATAGTTAAATCTTCATTGCGTTCAGGCAGACGAACCTTAACATAGCCTATCTGCATTACACGAAAGACAATTTTGCCTTTACTCTTAACGGTTTTATAAAATTTGTACGCAGTTGCAGTCTGTTCGGCAAGATGACTTGCTGCAGCAGGTATCCATGCGCCTTGACCATAATCATCGTAAAACCTCAGCAAATGCCGTTTTCCCACAAGTCTAACTACAAATCTGTATTTATTATTCAGCCAGTCTTCCAACATAACCCAGCCGTCAAATCCCCTGTCTGCTATGAGTATGCCGTGATTATCTGTAAGCTCAAAAATTTCATGAACAGAATTCAGCACCACTGGATTCTGCCCGGCACTGCAAGGCTCATTATGACTGAATGTTTTCAGCATCAATGGAACAGGATTTTTGTGACTTAATGAGGCGTACAGTTCTACCAACCAATAGCCGTTTACAAGTTCACCAGTACTGCCGTCGCGAATTGTGGCAATATAATCCATCTTATTTGCCGAAGGTTTGGCTATATCGGACAGGTCAAGAATTATGGGCGTATCGTCTTTGATATACGGCAGCCATATTTGAGGCAGCCGGCTATTGATTTGTTCATCAAAGTTGCTATCTTTTACTAAGTGAGCATCCAGTCTGTCCAGACGTGAAAGGAATTTGGTATGCTGGTCGGGCAGATGGCGAGCCATTTGACAGACTACAGGTTTGCCGCTGCGAAGAAGGCTTATGAAGCTGTCTTTGAGAAACTTTTTATCCGGTAGTGACAAATTATTGCTGATTTTTTTCAGAAAATTATGCAGATTCGACGATATTGACTCTATTAAAGCAAAGCGTTTTATCATAATTTAACTCCTTGTGTAATAAAGGTTTATGAAATGTTCGATTACTACCCTTTATATCGTCATGCACAAGGAGTGCGCCTTGAAATAAATATCCGCTAAAAAATTTGCAAAAAAACCCTAAGTTTGAGAAAGTTCTCAGATTTAGAATAATGGTTAAAAGCAAACTTGATAAGCGGATTTAGAGGTGAGGTTAGGTTAGGTGTTATTCTTAAGAATATCTCTCATGTCTTTTGCTATATGCTCTGACAGTGCCTGCAAAAAGAAAAAACCTGAGTATATCAGCCATATTTAAAGCTATGTCTCCGAATCGTTCCTCCACATCCACAAGCTTGCTGTAATAAACCACACAATAGTGGATATGAGCATGGCATTTTTAGCCTGATCGAGGCTCATCTTGTCCATAAAATACATGCAGGAAGGAACTGTCAAAGCAACAAGCACCAGCAGTGAAATTATTTTAGCTGTTAGTCTTATCATGTTTTAATTTACCTCTGCAGCTGAGGATGATCCGTAAACCTTTTTCTGATATACTTTGCTCAGCAGCACATAGAGAATCGCGGCAATAAACCAGCCCGGCAGACTTACAAAAAATATCTGAACTCCGGCATACCTGACCAGGCACCAACACATTGCCAGTGTAATGAACCAGGTGAGTCCTGCTGCCAGGTTAAATGATCTCTTACTCAGCTCGGCATAATTGCTCTGCAAACCGAATTTTTTGAGAAGCCAGAAATCGACAAAAATTACCGCCCCCATCGGCATAAGCAGCATGCCATAAAGAGCAACAAAACCAAGCAGTTTCATCGCTATAGCGGGGAACATGCCGGCAATCGTTGCGATAGCTCCGGTCGCAAGCGTTACGGCAAATCTTGACTTGTTCGGCAGTATCGCCTGAAAAGCAAGGCCTGCCCTGTAAATAGTAGGATTTGCCGTCGTCCAGCCGGCAACGATAACACAAACAACGCCTGTAATTCCCGCGGCCTTATATGCCAACGGGCCTGGCAGAACATTTGTATCTTGAGGATTGATATGCAGTTGATATGCATAAAGTATCGAGGCCGTAATCCATGCAGCGAAATGCCCCAGATACATTCCCGAGCTTGATGCCAATCCATACCATGTTTTTTTAGCATAGCGGAAAATTGACAGATCGCTCATCCCGATATGCATTGCCATGTTGCAGAACCATGCAAAGAATGTTATATGCCAGAATGTAAATTTAACCTGTCCCGGCAGGGCATCGCCGCCTTTCCAGATCTTGGTCTTAGCAAGAGTCCATACATCCGATAGGCCGTGTATCTCCATACCGGTAACATCTATAAACTGTTTAAGTCCTACTATCCCGAAAATAACAAATACCAGGAACATCCACGGCGCCGCAATATTTGCAATCTTTGCAACTATCTTATACCCGTAAGCAGCAACAATAGAAATTAACGTTCCTATAATTAAAACGGCCACCACCCACCCGATGCTGTTCGGATATAAATCATTTAATCCCGGCATCTTGAAGTCAAACCAGACCCCTATGGCCGTTGCCGATACCGTAACCATCGAGCCTGCCAGAAAACAAAACATTATTCCATTTGCAAGATTATAAATCGTAACAAGCTTAAAACCGCATATCTTTTCCAACTGGTAATAGAGTGTAAGCCTCGCTCGCGTCGCAATTGGCGCACAGAGAAACAACCAGCTCATTACGGCCAGTGCATTGCCTAATAATAACCCGAATATCAAATCAACTGCACTGACACCTGCGGCCACAAACAGAGGCCCTATCATCAGTTCTGTGCCTGCAGTGTGCTCGCCCGCATACATCCCCACAAAATCCTTGAATTTCAACAGTGTCTTTTTGGGTACAGGCTCACGTTCAAACTCATCTATCCCGCTTGTTTGTTCAGTTATGTTTTTCTCAACTATTAATTGATTTGACATTATCGTCTTTACCTATTTCGACTGGAACAGATATTGGCCGGAGCCAACTTTAATAACCGCTGTGTTTTGCTGTTGTATCATCTCCATGATGCCATTTGCTTCGCTTATAGGCTTGCCCCCTTCAGTCATATCGGACAACACCACAGATGGCAGCTTTAGCGTTGCTGTTGTGTTTGGCGGGATTTCAATCTTTAACGTCATGATTTTTCCCTTGAGTTGCCAGTTGGACTCAATCGGTCCGTACATGGATTCCAGTCGAGCTTTGGCGTAAGTTAAACCACCGCCAATATGCGGCTGGATGATGATATGCTTGTATCCAGGCTGCTCTTCATCAATCGTAATACCTGCTACTGTTCCGTATAACCAGGCGCCGATGGCGCCGTAGGCATAACGGTTGAAAGAGTTCATTCCTTTATCCTGAAATTGGCCGTCCGCTTTTATTGCGTCCCAGCGTTCCCATATGGTGGTAGCGCCTTTAGTAATCGGATACAGCCATGAAGGATATTCCTTGCGGGTCAAAAGCATATAGGCAGACTCACTATAGCCATAGTTACTGAGCACATGAGAAATCAATGGAGTCCCCAAAAAGCCGGTTGTGATATGTTTGAATTTTTTCACGTCATCATCTAAACGTTTAGCCGAGTTTTCTCGAAAAGCATCCGGCAGCAGTTCAAAGGCAAGCGCAAGAGAATATGCGGTTTGAGTGTTACTGGCCACACGGCCGTTAGCGGTCACAAATTCTTCCTGAAATGCTTTTTTTATTTTCGCAAGTAAACCGGCATATTTTTCCGCATCGTCAGTCTTGCCTAAAACCTTTGCGGTTCGCTGCAGAAGGTCGGTGCTTCTGGCAAAATATGCCTGACAGACTAAATCCTTGTCTGTGGTTGCGCCAGGATAATCGGATTTGTTAGTACTGTAAGCCAGCCAATCTCCATAAGTAAAATCATTATCCCATAGGCAATCTTGACCGGCTTTCTTCACCATGTAGTCAACCCAGCCTTTCATACTTTCATATTGTTTTTGCAGAATGCGCGTGTCACCGTAACACAAATAGACCGTCAACGGAATTACCACTGCAGCATCAGCCCAACCAGCAGATGCTGACGAGCCTTCTGTTTTCCCCAGAGACAAAACATTGGGAATAACATCCGGGACTGCTCCGCTGGGCTGCTGGTCAGCAGCAAGATCAGCCAGCCACTTGGTGTAAAAAGCGGCAACATCGGCATTGAAACAGGCGGTAGGCGCAAAAACCTGAGCATCGCCGGTCCAGCCCAACCGTTCATTTCGTTGAGGACAGTCCGTAGGAACATCCAGAAAATTACCCTTTTGACCCCACTGTATGTTGTGCTGCAATTGATTTATATTCAGGTCGGAACACTCAAATTGGCCGGTCTGTGTTATGTCTGAGTGAATGACAACTCCTGTGAAATTTTCCAGGGAAGGTTTACCTGGCCAGCCCTCTATGGCTGCATAACGAAAACCGTGAAATGTAAAATGAGGTTCAAAAACTTCCTGCCCCTGCCCACTGAGAATGTATTCGTCAGTTTGTTTGGCGGAGCGCAGATTTTCTGTGTAGAGATTGCCGTTTGCATCGAGGACCTCAGCATGCCGAAGTATAATATGAGTGCCGGCATCCCCTTCAACT
>JBFZBL010000193.1:0-3154 GCA_041308485.1 Phycisphaerae bacterium
TGTTCTGGGGCATCATCGGGGCGCTCGTGATGCGGGGAATAATGATAGCGGCGGGAGTAAAGCTCGTTACGGAATTTCACTGGATACTCTACATTTTCGGCGTGTTTCTCATTCTAACGGGAATAAAAATGCTGGCTCTCAAGACAGAGCTTACGGACCCGAGCCGGAATATCCTTGTACGGATGGCTAAGCGTTTTTTGCCTGTTACGTCGCATTTTCACGGAGAGCATTTTCTGGTACGGGCAGGACAGCCCGATTCTTATGAAAGCGAACAGCCCGGCCAGCCGGCGATTCATGATGAAAATGTTGAGCAGGCAAAGGCAGGGACGCTGATGATGACGCCGCTGGCGCTTGCGTTAATCGTGGTAGAAGCTACGGATTTGATTTTCGCTGTGGACTCTATACCCGCGATATTCGCGATAACGGCCGACCCGTTCCTGATTTTTACCAGCAATGTTTTCGCGATACTGGGCCTGAGGTCTCTGTATTTTGCCTTAGCGGGGTTAATTGATAAATTCAGGTATCTGAAGGTATCACTTTCGCTTATATTAATACTGATTGGAGTAAAAATGCTTGCTGTAGAGCAGTTCAAGGCGATTCTCGGCCCGCATTTTAATTATTTTTTGCTGGCCATTGTGCTTTTGATACTTGCCAGCGGCGTGATTGCATCTTTAATTGTCGGAGGCAGGGAAAAACACTGACAAGGTTCATGGCCGAAATCCGGGGACATCATACTTAATAAATTGCGAGGCTAAATTTTATAATTAGATTGCCCGCCTTCGTTAAAACTACGGCGGGTAACCTTCGCTCGCAATGACACTACGGGGTTTTAGTGAGGAGCTGCTTCAGTGCTCTATAGTCCGTTTTTCCTGTGCCGAGGAGGGGAATCGCATCTAACTTAATAACCCGGCGGATGGAGTGGAGGCCTGAGAGGCCTGCGGCACGGATTTTGTTGTTAATCTCTTCGCGGTCGATGTCACGGGAGGTAAATAAGACAAGCTCCGGGTGGTCGTCCTCGGTCGCCTCAACCGCGATAGTCGGGCCTTTGTCCCCTTCCGATGGGTAAGCGGCTTCGAGAACTGATTCGATTGCGGGGAGTGAAATCATTTCGCCGCCGAGTTTGACGAAACGTTTTAACCGGCCCTGGAATGTGAGCAAACCATCATGGTCGATGCAAATGATGTCGCCTGTGTTGTAGTATTGTTTGCCTTCGATTTCGACAAAGGGCGATTTGCCTGTGAAATTAAGATAGCCAGAGAAGACGCTTGGGCCTCGAACGAGCAGGACGCCGGTAGCGGGAGGAGGAATCGGCTTTAAGGTTTCGGGATGAAGCAGGACAAATTCGAGAGAGGGAATAAGTTTACCTATAGAAAACGGCTTGGGGTCATTTTCGTCATTGAGCGAGATAATGGGGGAACACTCGGTGACGCCATAGCCCTCGAGGATGACGGCCTTTTTGCATTTGGCGGCCATCATATCATAGACAGCCTGGGGACATTTTTCCGCACCTGTAACGGCGAATCGCAGGGAATCAACCTGTTCGACGGTCGCAACGCGGACAATGCCTCCGACAAAGGTAGGTGTGCCCGCAAGGACAGTGACTTTATAGGCATCGATGATTTTGGCGAGGGTGTCAGCCTCGGTGGGGTTTGGAGAATACACGGCCTGGGCGCCTGCAAGTAATGGCAGAAGCATAGTAACCGTAATACCAAACGAATGAAACGGCGGAAGAAAGCCGATGAGCCGGTCGGTTTCGTAAAGTTTTACTCCGCTTAGCACATCGTTAATATTGGAAATGAGGTTTTGATGCGAGAGAGGCACGGCCTTGGGTAATGTTTCCGAGCCGCTTGTAAATAATATGACTGCGGTATCAGGGACTCTTGAATTACGCAGAGAGGCCCAGGACAAATGAGTAATGCCCCATGCGCAGAACTTTTGCCAACGGGAGACTTTTTCACGCACTTGTTCGAGAAAACTGAAACGCTCGCTTACGGCGGACAGGTCGATACCCTGCATGGCAACTCTATCGACGAGGGCCTTGCTTGTGAGGATGTGTTTTACGCCTACGGAATCGAGCGAGGCGATAATATTTCTGGAGCCCGAGGTCCAGTTGACCATGACAGGGACTTTTTCGGCGAAAAGAGTCGCCAGATATACTACATTAGCCGTAACGGAGGCGGGAAGCATTATGCCGATGCGGTCGCCTTCCAACTGCTTTATAAGCGGTCGAAGGACAAGACAGGCGGTAATAATATCGTTATATGATTTTGCGCCGGCAATCTGGTCGGCGATAGCAATACTACCCGGATGACGGGCGGCCTGTTTAAGAAAAACATCGGTTACAGTGTCACCAGCAGGCAATGTGCCGCGAAGCTTAGGACGCGGCCTGAACCATGCCGGCGGAACCGGTTTAATGGAAAAAGGTGAAAGATAAACGAACTGCCCGCAGGCAGCCAGCATAACGTCGCCGATAGTCTGCATCGCGTCGGCGTCGGCCTGCCGGAAGCCGAATTCTTTTTCGAGCCAGAGGAGCAAATCCGTGCGGGCGAGGCTATCCATACCCAAATCGCCGGCAAGCCGGTCGGTCTCCTTGAGATTGGATATCCCTGTTTTTTCAGTCAGGTATTTCAAGACAATCTGCCGGGTCGCGGGCTGGATTTTAGAATAATCCGCCTGCAATGTCGGCGGAGTCGGCTCAGGGACAACACGAGTGCCGCCCTTTTCCCATATCGTATAGGGGACATAGGTATTAGGCAGAGCATCGGCATTGTAAAAATTTTCAAGGAAACGATTGAATGTATTGCGATCGGCTTTTCGAGGCAGGTCTGACGGTTCATAAAACTCTACCGTGACATTGCGGCGAGGGGCAAAGAACAGGAAACTCGCCAGTAACTGTAAAACCCCCTTCAATAAAACCGGCACCACAAGCGGCTGTTTGCCTGAAGCCCAGCCGAAAGAGCTGCCCCAAAGCCCTCGCGTGCGGACAAGGACGATGCGGACATCGGGACAATTGTGCAAGATGCGTTCCACGGAACTATTTGCGCCGAGCGATTCGAGGTAACTGTGATAAATCCTGCCCGCCGGCCAGAGGACAAGATTTTCACCCTTTTTAAGACCTTCGATAGTTTCATCGAGGACCTTTTCAATCTCTGCT
>JBFZBL010000194.1:0-11400 GCA_041308485.1 Phycisphaerae bacterium
TGTATAACACCCCTTATATGAGTGGGCGTTTTATAATCGAGTTTTATAAGCTCCCTGCAGCCCAGACAACACAAGTCTAATTTTTTTATGCTGGTTTCAGGGGCAAGCAGAAAAGTCGCAAACCAGGAATATTGACTCTGACTGATTTCTTTGGTTTGTCGCGGCTCTCCTGTCATCGCTACCATTTGTTTACTCCTAAAGCATTGAACAGTATTTTACTTTCCTAAATTACCACGTCCTCAGATTAATCGAGGATTGTCAGTGTTTTATTACGCTTATATTAGAAATTGGTCAATCACCCACAGAGCAGATATCTTGGGGGGAAACCGGCATCCAGAATTAATCTGAAAAACAACAAAATCTAACATTGCACTAACGCCCCATTTCTATACTCCGACAAGTAACAATGACCTAATTGCCTGATGTGATTATGCTGTCAATATTTGCAAGGAGGTTCGAAAATGGAAATCAGGGCAGTATCACCTAAACGACGTTCAGCTTTTGGCATTGTACCTTCGGAGAGAATAGTCCAACCGGGTTTCTTTAATGAAAGGGAGCTTGAAATCTTTTCTGAACTTATACAACACCGACTGCAGCTGCCTGTCTTTCACGGAGATTTCTGGCGATGCTATGACTGCTGTTTTGAATCCGAAGGTTTTGAAGAAATGGCGGCTCATATCATAAAATCTCACGAACCGGGATCGATAAGCGTGAAAGACAAAATGGAGCAGGAGTTCGCAGCCGTATAGCGGAAGTAATAATTATTTGTAGTCTTCTGTGCGATGGCGAACGATTTCACCTTCCACCATATAAATTACATCTTCGGCGATATTGGTCGCGTGATCGGCAATTCGTTCAAGATGTCTTGAAACCGACAGTAAATGAATAAGGGCCTCTAGCTGTTCAGGATTACTTCTTATGGCATCCTGAATTTTGATATACATTTGCCTGTTCATCGCATCAACGTAATCATCGCTTGCGCAGACCTCGTGAGCGAGGCCTGAGCTTAGACTGATAAGCGCATCCAAACTGTGCTTGAGCATATCCTGCACTTTATCAACCATTTCAATAAGCCCCAGAGAAAAACCGACGGGCGGATGTTTCGACAGAAACACGGAACGCTCCGCGATATTCACCGCCAAATCACCTATGCGTTCGAGGTCGTTGTTGATTTTCAGAACGGCCACTATAAAACGCAAATCAATTGCTACCGGCTGATGCAGGGCGAGAATCTTGAGGCAGTCTTCCTCTACTCCGACCTCCATTCTGTCAATCCGGGGGTCGTTTTGAATTATTCTCTGGGCAAGTTCGTAATCACGGTTCTCAATCGAAAGCGTGGCTTCGCGAACGGTTGCCTCAACCCTGGCGCTTAGTGTAAGCAGTTTCTTTTTCAGGTTCTCAATTTCTCGCTGCAAATGAACCGGCATTTTTGAATCCTCATTATTAAGGTGTTTATCCGAATCTGCCTGTTATGTAATCTTCCGTCTTCTTGTTAAACGGATTCTCGAAAATCTTAGAGGTAACATCATATTCTATAAGCTCGCCGAGGCAGAAGAATGCGGTCATCTCGCTTACACGTGCCGCCTGCTGCATATTGTGAGTGACAATAACAATCGTGTAATTGTCTTTGAGCTGACTGATAAGGTCTTCGATTTTGCCTGTGGCCAGAGGGTCAAGAGCGGAACAAGGCTCATCCATAAGCAGCACCCGCGGCCTGGTCGCAAGCGCTCTTGCGATACACAATCGCTGCTGCTGACCGCCGGAGAGAGCAAGAGCGGATTTTTTGAGATTGTCTTTCATCTCTTCCCACAACGCCGACGCCTTCAGGCTTTTTCCGATGATCTCATCAAGAGCCGTCCTGTTTGTGATGCCCTGTAACCGCGGGCCATAAGCCACATTGTCAAAAATACTTTTCGGAAAAGGATTCGGCTTCTGAAAAACCATCCCGACCTGCTGGCGAAGATTGACGAGGTTGACCCGCTTGTCGTAGATGTTCTGGCCGTCCACGACCAGCTTACCTTCTGTCCGAACGCCCGGTATGAGGTCGTTCATTCGATTTATGCTGCGAATAAACGTGCTTTTGCCGCAGCCGCTCGGCCCGATTATCGCGGTAACACTGCACGGATTTATATTCATCGTAATATTCTTCACGCCCATTGTTGTGCCATAGTAAAAGCTGAAGTCATTTGAGCTTATTATTGGACAGGCACATTGTGCGGTCTGGCCATTTTGTTGTATATTTTCACGCATATTCTCTTTCATAATCGGCTCAATCCTCTTTTGCTTGACGGTTCGACCGTGCTCACCACGCGCTGATTGTAAAAGTCGCATCTCCGTCATCGTCTAATGTCCCGCGAGTTTTCTGAATACTCTCGAACGAATAATTATTGCCGCCGTATTGAGACAAAGAATCAGCAGCACCAATGTCACTACCATTCCGAACTGGTTATGCGGCACCATAGCAGCCAGTTTGTCGCCGACAGCCATATCGTAACTGCCATAGGAAAGCGTGCGTGTCGGGTCAAATATGGATTTCGGCAATGGTCCAAGCGCAACCGCTCCTGTAAACAGGACAGGCGCCGTCTCTCCCGCAACCCGGCTTAAGCTCAATATAATACCCGTAAGAATCCCCGGCAACGCTGCCGGCAGCGTTACTTTGACAAATGTGCGGAATCTGCTTGCGCCCAAAGCCAGTGACGCTTCTTTGTAAGTTTGAGGCACAGCTCGTATCGCCTCCTCACTTGCCCGTATCATAACCGGCAATGTCAGTACAGCCAGCGTCAGCGAAGCCGCAAGGATACATCCCTTTGAAGGCGCTCCGAACATCGGCAGGAAAAACAATACGAAAAACGCAAGCCCGAAAAGGCCGAAAACAATGCTGGGGACTCCCGCGAGGGTATTGATACTCATCCTGATAATTCTAATGGCAAGATTGTCGGATGCGCATTCCACCAGATAGGCGGCGGAAATAACGCCGAAGGGCACGACAAAAAGCATAGCGAGTAAGGTTAACAGAAGCGTTCCGAGAATCTCAGGGCCGACGCCGCCGAAATAATGGCCGGGGGTGCTGTCGTCTATGAAATATTGCCAGTAAAAAGTCGGTCTCGGCTTGAGCATTTCGGGCAGACTCTGCTGAATGTAAATGAAGAGGCCCTCAATCTCCGTGCCGGCAAACCTCTGCGAACGAGGCGTAAGACGTCTGACCAATGGCTGTTCTGGTCCCTGCTTAACCCACTCCTCGTACCAAAACAACCGGTTAAACAGCTTTTGTGCCAGGTCCCAGCGAGTGGCTCCGAAACGATTCATCATCAAAGCCGGTGTTGCCGATCCGGGCGCGGGACCTAAAAGTTCGATTAAAATTTCTTCTACCTGTCTAAGTTCCTGATAATATTTTTGGCGTTCGGCAAGATTAATCCCGTGTACGTCTTTGCTATATTGTTCGGCAAGCCCAATGAGACCTGCCGCGGTAGTATTCTTAAACCGCTGGTCGTCTTTGAAGCTGAGGATGTATGCTAAGGATTCGTTCACTTCCGCCGTGTTTGAGCTTGCGAATGCGGATTCCAACCGGTCACGAATCTGTTTTGTAACCAACCTTAACTCCGCAACTTCTTCGGCAGGTTTATCTGTTTGTCGGAGGTCGTTGCCGAACTGACGGTAAATTTGTCTTGCTTTATCTATTAATGCCTCGGAATCGACGCCGCCTTTTAATTTTTCGATTGTGCTGTAAATTTTTGCCCGTGAGATTTCGGCCTGTTTGCTTTCTGCGGCAATCTTCTCCTCATCACCCCGGCCAAATAGCATTAATTGCATCTTTCTGAATTCGACTGTTCCCTTGAATACAACCGCTGAACCTCCGCGCCAAAGCATCGGTCCCAGCAAGCCTGCAAGAACTAAGCACAGGCAAACCACCGAAGCTCCCGCAACAACGGTGAATATCTTGTCTATCGCGATTCGGATAACAGGTCTCATCAGCGTTTACCACCCGCCTTTTTGGCTCGTATCAGAAAATATTCGCTAACCAGATTCAGACACAACGTTATAACCAGCAGCAGCAGTCCCGCCGCAAAAAGCGCCCTGTAATGAGGTGAACCCTTTTCTGTTTCGCCCATATCGCCCGCGATTGTCGCCGTAAGCGTCCGAACCGATTGCGACAAGTCCCACCACGGCTGCGGTATCTGCGTGGCGTTTCCCGACGCCATCCATACGACCATTGTCTCGCCGATTGCCCTCATCATTCCAAGCACTATTGCGGCAATTATCCCGCTGTGTGCGGCTGGTATAACAACTTTGAAAATGGTCTCCATCCGCGTCGCGCCACACCCGTATGACGCCTCTCGCAATTCCCTTCCTACCGCTGAAATCGAATCTTCCGAAACGCTTATTATTGTGGGTAACGCCATTACCGCTAAAACAAGCGACGCATTTAAAGCATTTGTACCCGTGGAAAATCCGAACTTTTGCTGCATCCACGGAGCCAAAACCAGCACCGCAAAAAACCCGAAAGCACCCGACGGTATCGCCGCAAGAATCTCAATAATGGGCTTTATGATGTTTCTGATTTTCATCGAAACAATATCACTAAGAAAAACCGCGGCTAAAATCCCCACCGGCACGGCAAATATAATCGAAACAATTGTTACATATCCCGAACCAACAATTATTGCGAGTGACCCGAATTTGGGGGTGACCGCTTCGGGATACCAGGAGGTGCTTGTGAGAAACTCTTTTATGCTGAATTTGGCAAGAAACGGCAAAGCTTCTCTGATTACGAAAAGAAAAATCAGAAACACCGCCAAAACAGACGTGCAGGTAACAATAAAAAGAGCTGTCCGGCCGAGATGAAGCGTAAGGAATCCCCTGATATCCTCGGTCGGTGTAAGCACCAGCGGCCGATGTGACTCGGCCGCCGGCACCAACGTGTCTTTTAAAGTTCTCTGTTTTGCTTTAATTGTTAAGCTCCTAACAACAGGTAATTAGTAATTCGTCACAGGAACAAATCCCTTCGCCTCAATAATTTCCTGGCCTTTTTCGGACAGGTAAAACGTGCAGAACTTAAAGACCATTGACCCTGGTTTTGGAAAATTGTTCGTGAACAGAAACAAAGGTCTGGCGACAGGATATGCGCCGCTGGCAATCGTCTGTTTTGTCGGTTGAACACCATCAATCTTCAATGCCTTGACATCGGCATCGATAAAACCAAGCCCTACGTAGCTGATTGCCCCGACTGTGGTTTTGACTCTTGCGTGGCACTGCGGATTGGAATTGACGTATTCGACGTTCTTGGCCATTTCTTCCTTGTTCATAACCTTTTCGTGAAAGGTTTCGTATGTCCCAGACGACGTATCTCTGCTGACAATTACTATTTCCGCGTCATGGCCGCCGATTTCTTTCCAGTTCTTAACTTTGCCTTTGTAAATATCCCGCACCTGGGCCGTAGTCAGCGCCGCTATCGGATTGGACGGATGCACGATGATACATACGCCGTCCATTGCTATCGCGTGCGCAACCGGAAATACATTGTGGTCAACAGCGCTTTTGAACTCTTTATCCTTCATAAATCTGCTCATTGTGGCTATATCGCACCGACTATCAATCAGCGCTGCCGCACCGTCACCAGAGCCGGTTTTCTTGACGGTAATCTCAAGACCCGGATTTGTCCTCATAAAGTATTCCGCGAATGCGTCCGCAATCGGGCCTACAGTCGTCGAACCATCTATTTGCAGAGTTTCCGCCCGGGCCATACCAGCGACCGCGAGCACAGTCAAAATTAAACTACATATCAATCTCTTCATTCTGCTTTTTCTCCTTTCAAGGTTAAAATACGCGAACATTGTTAGAATTTTGTTAGTTTTACGTTAGTATTTTGTTAGCTCCGCACGGCTCTAAAACTTGAAAATCAAATCCGCCTGAAGCCGGCGATAATCATTTTTGTAGTCGTCTTTCTTTTCGTCAAGGAAGTACGTCAGGCCTGCCTCGAAATTCTTCGCCAGTTGATAAGCCACGTTAAACCTGTGCCCTTTACCGTCTGTGCCGCCGCCGACAAAATCGGAATCGTTGAACTGGCCTACTACGGCATCAGAGTCTATGTCACGATAATCGTAGCCGAGCCGCCATGAACCTGGGTCTTTGAGCTTGTTGAACGTGCAGCCCACGAGCCAGCCGTCAGCTTTGCTACTTGGTGCCGCGGTGTTGTGTGCATAGTTGCTATATAAAGCAACGGGATAGTCTGCCAAATTGAAGCCGTATTCTGCAAAACCCTCGAGTATATCATAGTCATACGCAAACACTCCATCGTTGGCAGTTGCTCCGGCGAATGTGTTGCCAAACCATTTTCTGGTTGTGCCGCCTTTCCAAGTCGTGTAAATATCGCCTTCGCCTTCGATATTACCATAGTCGTAATAGCCCATACCGCCCAGCAGGTAAGTATCGTTATCAAACTTTTTCTTCAGGTATGCTTGTGCTCCCCACAAGGAACTGTCGACAGTATCCGAACCATCCCTTTCCTCAACCCAGAATCCGCCTGCGCTCATATACGCCTTTAGGCTGTCACTTATCGGCATCTCATATTTCGCTGCCACTCCCTCCGGCGTCAGGTCATCATCCCAGATTAATTGATTGTTGCCGACCCTGTAAAATGGATTATTCATTTTGCCGCCAATAAGGCTAAATCCCTTCGTGTCGGCAGGACGCCAGTCAAAATATGCCAAATCAAGCCATATATCCTTGCTCGAGAAACTGCTTTCAAGATTCTGGTTTGTCGAAACCGGGTCTGCTGAACCGCTGGCGATTCTGAATCCGAGGTCCACTTCGTCATTAACCTTCACAGATAAACCCAGTCGGGCACGAATGCGATTGCGGTTAACGCTGTCATCCCATTCGCCGCCGCTTTGCGAATCAATGCCTTCGTAACGGTATCTGAAATCTCCGCTGATTTTCACTTTCTCCACCCACTTCATACTATCCGGCAGCTTAAACTCCTTTTTCTCTACTGCCTTGTTGACTTCCTCGGCGACGACCTTCTTCTGCTGCGACTCCATCTGGTCCAGCCTGGCCTGCATATCAGCTATTTGCTTTTTCATATCGCTGATTTCATCCGCCTTTGCGCTGCAGGCGAACACCATGCCCAGCAGCAGACACCCACAAATCATCCTTAACTTACTCATTACTCGTACCTCCAAAACTGTCTTTCTTGTTATGAACGCTGACCCGAGACCACCCCGGCTGGCGTCGTACCCGTTGAGGGGGGATATTATTTGAGCCTCGCTAAAGGCATGTTAAATTGACGTTAGAATTGTGTTAATTAATGGGTATTGTTGGGGTAAGTTGAGAAAATGTTTATCTGATCGGCAGGTGAATAGTGAAAGTGCTACCCTGGCCGGGGATACTTTCGACAGAAACACTCCCACCGTGAAGATTGGTGATATGCTTTACTATCGCAAGGCCAAGACCTGTCCCGCCGAGTTTTCTTGTGCGGGCCTTGTCAACAACGTAGAACCGCTCGAATATACGTGAAAGATGGCCTTTTTCGATGCCGCAGCCGGAGTCCTTCACCACGATAATCACTCCCTTGTCCGCAGCGTGTGCGCTTATCTTAATTGTGCTTTCCGCGGGACTGTATTTGATGGCGTTATCAATAAGATTCAAAACCGCCTGCTCAAGCAAAGTCGGATTGATCATGGCTACCAAATCGTCTTCGCAATCAATCTCGATTTTGATTTTCTTGTCGCCTGCCTTTGGGCCGGAAAGCTCAGCTGCTGAATCCAGCACAGGCCTGATTCTCAAATGCTCACTTGCAATCATCCTCGTCTGGCCATCTTCTTCGAGGCGAGACAGGCTCAGTAAATCCTCGATGATTGCCATTAATCTGTCCGTATGACCAGCAATGATGTTTAGAAACCGCTGGGCCTGTTCGGGTTCGTTAATCGCCCCGTCTAAGAGCGTCTCAACAAACCCTTTGATGGAAGTGATCGGCGTTCTCAGCTCGTGAGAGACATTGGCCACAAAATCGCGCCTGATGTTCTCCAGCCGCTGCATCCTTGTCATATCGCTCAATACTATAACAGCCCCGCTTTTATTGCCCTGATGGTCGGTAAGATATGTGCCTCTTGCCCTCAGTGAAATAGATTGCTCTGCCGATAGGGTAATATCCTCTTCAGTTGGTGTAGATGTCATCAGCGTATATCGCATGAATCGCTGCAAATCCACATTTCTGATTGTCTCCTCGATAATATGTCCCGTGGCCGAATTGCCATCTATTTCAAAAAGCTGTGCCGCTTTTTTATTGATGCTCACAACTCGTCCATCCGAGTCCACGGCTATCACGCCTTCAGCCATACTGCTTAAAATCGCTTCAAGCTGATTCTTCTGGTTTGTTATGGTTTCGATTGTTCGCTTGAGACGGTCTGCTGTTTCATTAAGCGCCCCGGCAAGCTCAGCTAATTCCTCGGATTCCGGCACAGGGACCCTGTGGTCTAACTGCCCCGCGGCAAAACGCTTCGCGGCATCTTTCATTTGTTCAATAGGCCGCGTTATTTTGCGAGATACGACCAAGGTAACGGCTGCGGCGCAGACTGCCGCCCCCACAACCCCCCAGATGATTTTTGCATAAATATCCTTCAGCGCCTTATCAACAGCAGTAACCGAAAGCGACCCGCGAACAACAGCCAGCGGTGAGCTTGTCGAATCCGCTATTGCCTGTTCCTGCTCTTTAAGAAGCACGGCAATATACATCATATTTTTGCCTATGGTATCGCTGAATCGCACGCTCCTGCCGGTTTGATTGTTCATCGCCTGCCTGAACTCAGGACGATCCGCGTGATTTTCCATTTTAGCCGGCTGCTGATCGGAATCGCCGACAACATGGCCGTCAGGGAGTATTATTGTCAAACGAATCCCGGCGGTCTGACCGAGCAATTTGCATAAATGGTCAACTTCATCGAAACTTTTCTGGCTCAAAGCAGGAAAAATCTGCCGGCCCGCAAGTTGAGTCCTTGATTTAAGATCCCTGGCAATCTCATCGTAGTAAAACCAGCGGAACGAATAAGACGCATACCAGCTTAAAATAACAAGCGCCAGAACAGTAATTATCAGGTAGGGAAGGTAAAGCTGCCAAAGTAGCCGCTTTTTTGTCATCAATTAGTCCTTGAAACGATAGCCCACGCCTCTTACAGTCTCAATGTATTTTCCGAACTGGCCGAGCTTGCGTCTTAAAGAAACAATCTGGACATCTATGGCTCGGTCGGTCACAACGTAATTACTCCCGCGAATCGCGTCAACGATATTGTATCTACTCAGCACCAGTCCTGGTCTCTTCGCCAGCGTATAAAGAATCATAAACTCCGTAAAAGTCAGTTCTACCGGCTTATTTTTGAGTTTTACCTCATATCGGGCGGGGTCTATGGACAGGTCGTGAATCTTGACGGGCGTATTTTCCTGCTTAGCCGCTGTTGCCCTGTATAGAACCCGCCGAACCCTGGCGATAAGAACCTTTGGGCTAAACGGCTTTGTCACATAATCATCCGCACCGACCTCCAGGCCTGAGACAACATCGGACTCCTCACCTTTGGCAGTCAGCATTATTATAGGTATGGAACTGGTCTTCGAATCGGCCTTAAGCTGCCTGCAAACCTCTATGCCATCTATTCCCGGCAGCATACGGTCAAGCAATATAGCGTTTGGCGGGTTGGCCTTCGCCTTTTTCAGTGCCTCTTCGCCGGTGGTTGCCGTCTCAACCTTAAATCCTTCTTTGTTGAAGTTATACCGCACCAGTTCCAGCACATCTTCTTCGTCATCTACAGCCAGTATGCTTCCTCTGACCACATGCATCCCTTTCCCTATGTTTTTTAATCAGTATCCGCTGGTTATATTAGCAAATGATTAGCTTATTGTAAATTTTTTATTAAGACGGCATTACCGAGGCATGACGACAGATGAAAACATTTGCCAAGGTTTCTATAATTCATTACCATCCCCAGACTATGAAACAGGAACTATAGATTACATTGGTCACGTATCTTGCCTATTGCATAGATAAAGAACTCTACAAAGCTACCGATTACCGGGAGAGTCTATGGGGTGTTTCTTGTAATCTGATTCACATACCAAATCCAAAATTAACCTCAGGCGATTTATGTCGTTTTTAAAGGACGCGCATGTCGCCTCAAGATGCCTGCAGAACATCTCCAACAAAGTAGTTAATCTTAGTTCGCTTGACATGTGAAGGTCTCCTAATGAAAGCTCATATTCGATCCTTTTCTTCTTGGCTAGCGCTACACGTGCATCAGAGGTCTTGAGGGACTTTTGGATTTGTTTGCCACCGCAGTAATAGCTTATCCAGAACTTTTTTCTTCGTTTATACAAACAAGCCATAACAGCCTCCTTTGACTTTATAAAAACAAGTTTACCAGAAGCTGTCCCTTAGAGGATTTTGTCCGAATAACAAGCGGATGATAAAAAGCTGACTATTTAAAAATAGTTACAATTTAGTTACACGTCCCCAAAAAACAAAAAAGGTAATGCAATATAACTCATTGCTATTGACTCACTTACGTCAATAGCGGGGGCATCATATAAGGACCTGGAGATACCGATTATTTGGCAAATAAGGCCCAAATCGATGGCGGATTTGTCGCTATTCTGGCACCGCCAATACACATAACTCTTTATCCGCCAAACCGTTACCGAATGTCACCCCTCTATACCCCGACAAGGATTTAAGGCATACCCTGCTTTTAGCCACAGCTGACATAGGCAGCCACCCTGTGCTGTAAAAATATTTGTCCCGTCCATACTCATTATTTTAGTCTTTGTCCAATATTATGATTAAAATCAGGCATTGATGAGGCAATCGGACTGCCGTGAAACAAGAGCTTGCAATCGGGAAATTAGGGAACTGTGAATTTGGCAGACTCGGGATTCACTAATTCCTAAAACCTCGCCGATCTCTCGCATTGTCATCTCCTCAAAATAATAGAGTACGATAATGAGTTTTTCTTCGCGAGAGAATCCTTTGGTTACATAATCTTTGATATCCTGGTTATGAACTTTAAGAAAAGGATTTTGGCTCTTTTTATCAGATACAATGTTACCCAATTCATCATCTCCATCAGAAGCAGGCATATGAGCGTTTAGCGAAATTACAAGAGCAAGATTTGCTTCTCGCTGAAAATAGTGAAACTGAGTCATATCCATTTTCAATTCATTGGCAAGTTCTTCATCAGAAGGCAAACGTCCATAGATTGCTTCAAGTTTCCGTGTCGCTTTTTGCAATTGCTGGGCACGCTTTCGTGCCAATCGCGGTATCCAATCTTTTTTCCTTAGGTCATCCCAAATGGCTCCCTCGATTCGCCGTACGCAATATGTTTCAAACGTGACGTTCCGTTTGGGATCGAACTTGTTAAT
>JBFZBL010000195.1:0-2608 GCA_041308485.1 Phycisphaerae bacterium
CTTAAATGGTACACCTATTTTAAATATTGATGAGGCAAGACAAGCTTTTGACAATGCACACAAAGAACTTGGTTACGATATTCCAGCTACGTTGACTGTAGATAGAAAGTATCTCCGTGCAATGGTTCATCATAAATATTCGCACTATCTTCTTGGAGAGACACACAGAGAATACGACTCTCTTAAGCACGCAGAAATAGTCACAAAACTGCTACCAGAATTTGGAGAGGCTTATATAAATTGTGCAGAAGCTTGTTTAGGGATAGGTGATACTCGACGTGCTCTTGCTTTCGCGGAAAAAGCGAGTGCGGTTCCCCCTAGCTATATAAATCCTGTTACATATGAATATATGGTGTCAAAAGCTAAATGGCAATGGTTCTTGGATATAGGGGATATTTCATCCGCCGAAATATGGTTTAATAAATGTTATGAACTAGCACAGAAAAAGCCTCTGTGTGACGATAAGAAGCTCAAGAATAATCTGGAACATTATAGGTCAGATCCTGATGTAAGGCAACACGCAAGGCAACTGGCGTCATTAAGACAAAAAGAATTTGGTGCAAAATTAAATTACAGAATACCCTCGCTTAACATTGAACTCTGTTTTCCAGGTGATTGGAAAATTGACAAAGAGTATTTTTCTGGTGATGCCTTTATAGCTATTTTTGCACCAACAGCTAATTGGGATGAAACAGCACAATGTCCTTGTGATGCAAGTGTTACAGTACTTTATAATACACGGCAAAACGAAATGACCTTGGATGTCGAGGCGTTGGGAACGCAGGTTCTTAAATCAATGAGACTGGCAAGAAAAACAGAAAGCATTTTGACTGAAGGGCCAAAAACTTTCAATGAGATTACTTTTTGCAGTTGGAATTTTAAAATAGCAGGTTCATGGCCAAAGGAGGGAATTCTTATAACATTTGCTTTACCTACATGTAGGATGCAAATACATGCCATGTGTCAATCATGCGGTAAGCATATTTTTGGGACTATTTTAACTTCTGTAGTAGAGGCATTTACACAAAATTTGTTACATAATCCTAATTGGAAACTTAAGGAATAATAGCAGAGTAATGGTGACAGCCGTTTTTCCCCGCCCAGTTTTTTCGTTCTTTCCCCGCAGCGTACAGCGTTCAGCGGATAGTTAAGACAACAGACTCCGGACTCCAGACACCAGACTGGAAGAATGTCCAATATTGAATATCCAATGTCCAATGTAAAAGTAAATTAAGAAGATTTGAATGATATTTGCCTTTGGGATATGGGGGTACTATAATACCCGTTTACTGGTTTCTGTAACCGAAGTCCGCCATAGGCGGATAAAATTGGAAAAATGTAAGGAGACGAAAGATGAATTGTCCCGGCAGAAAGCTCATTGGTTTTGTATTAACCATAATTTTTGTTATTTCCTGTATTGCCTCGGCTGATGTCCGGCTGCCCTCTGTCATAAGCGACAATATGGTCTTGCAGCAGGGTAGAGTGCCGATCTGGGGCTGGGCGGATCCCTGTGAGGCGATTACGGTTACGGGAAGCTGGGGAAGCGGCAAATGGGAAACGACAGCCGACCAGGACGGCAAGTGGTTGGTTAAGGTTGATTCCGGCCCCTCGACTGCGCTCCCCTCGACTCCGCTCGGGACAGGCAAGGCGGGGGGGCCTTATGAAATGACTGTGGCGGGCAAAAATACTTTAACAGTGAAGAATATCCTTGTCGGCGAGGTGTGGGTCTGCTCAGGCCAGTCGAATATGGAATGGCCGGTAAAGCAGTCAAGTAATGCCGCACAGGAGATTGCTGATGCCAACAATTATCCGCAGATAAGACAATTTCTCGTCGGGCGTAAAGTGATTTATACGCCTATGTATAACTGCAATGGCAAGTGGGTTGTATGCAGCGCTCAAACAGCGGGCAATTTTACGGCGGTTGGTTATTTCTTCGGGCGAGAGCTTACTAAGCAGCTTGACAATGTGCCCGTTGGTTTGATTAACACATCGTGGGGCGGCACACCCGTTGAGTCGTGGATGAGCAAAGAGTATCTTGAAAGCGACCCGAATTTTCAGCCGATTTTGAGAAGATTTGAACAGACATCAGCAGATATCAATAATCTGAAAGCTAAGTATAAGGAGGATATGCAGAAGTACAACTCGGTAGTCCCGAAATTAAAGGCCGAGGGCAAGCCGCTGCCGCCGAGACCCGAAGAGCCAATAGGGCCGGGGCATGGTTATTCGCCGACAGGGCTTTTTAACGGGATGATTGTTCCGATTATTCCTTACGGCATACGCGGGGCGATTTGGTATCAGGGCGAGTCGAACGCCTGGAGGGCATATCAGTATCGCACGCTGTTCCCCGCGATGATTAAAAACTGGCGGGATGCCTGGCATCAGGGCGATTTTCCGTTCCTGTTTGTTCAACTGGCCAACTGGGAAGCAAGTTATCCTGAGCCGGGAGAAAGCGACTGGGCGGAATTGCGAGAGGCGCAATCGATGGCTCTTTTGCTGCCGCATACGGGGATGGCGGTTACGGTAGATATCGGTGAGGCAAACGATATTCATCCCAAGAATAAGCAGGACGTAGGCAAGCGCCTGGCTTTGTGGGCGCTGGCAAAAACAT
>JBFZBL010000196.1:0-9384 GCA_041308485.1 Phycisphaerae bacterium
GAAAAGATGACGGCCGGCCAGCGAGAACAAGCGGAGAGAATTTTGAACGCTCACGAAGAAAAGGCGGTTGCCGAATCCACATTGAACCCCGGCGCAAAAGAAACGCTTACGGAATTGCGCAGGAGAAAGATTCTTATAGGCATACTGACCCGCAATAAGAAAGATAATGCCTTTGCGGTCGCAGCCAAACACGGCTTGAAATTCGACGCCGTTGTGGGCAGGGAGGATGGCCCCGTAAAGCCCGATGTGTTTGGAGTTTTGTATCTTTGTAAGAAGTTTGCCATAAAGCCGCAGGAGGCGCTTGTTGTCGGCGATTACCTTTTCGATTTGCTTTGTGCCAGGGCCGCTAAAGCGATTCCCGTACTTTTAAAAAATCATCACAAGGCCGACGAATTCGCAAAACAGGCCGATTTTGTTATTGAAAATATCGCTGGTTTACTCACAATTATAGACGGCAGGTAAAAACTGATGCTAAATACCATAAAAATGATAGTCATTGTGGCGGCGGTTATAGCCGGCGGATGTAGTCAAACCTCCTACGCGGAGCAATCTGCCGGTGATGCGAATTATGTGTCGAGCGTTCTGGATAACCTTAGGCAAAAGACGAGCCAATTAAGATCGTATCAATGCGAAGTTAATTACCTTTTCAGCCAGCCGGTGCTCGAATCGAAAACGCTGCGGACAGGAAAGCTGTATTACGCCCAGCTTGGCGACAGCTCAAAGCTGAGAATCAATTTCGATACGCTGACGCAGGATGAAAATCCTCCGCAGAAATATGGTGACCAATATATCTTCGACGGGCAGTGGCTGACGCATATCGATTATCAGATTAAGCAGGTGCAGAAGAGGCAGTTAGCCGAGGCCAATGAGCCGATTGATGCGTTCGAGCTGGCAAAGAGGAATTTTCCGCTGATTGGTTTTGACAAGACGGAGGATTTGAAAAAGGAATTTGACGTAAATCTTGTCGATGAACCGAACGGATTGACGCATTTGAATTTGAAGGTCAAACCCGATTCGCAATACAAGGATGATTACAAATCGGTCGAGGTCTGGATTGATAAGCAATTGATGCTGCCTGCGAAAATATCGGCGGTATCAACCGAGGGCGATATTTACGAGATAAGTTTTATCAGGCCGAAGGTCAATGAAGCGATTGACGAAAAGGTCTTTGAGTTTTCAATTCCCGATGGCTTTGGCCAGCCGGAAATAATACCGTTAAAAAAATGAGCGGATACACAGGAAAGGATTTGTTCTATAGTTAAGAAACTGTCATTCCGAGCGAGCGCAGCGAGTCGAGGAATCTACTAATTTTAACAGATTTCCCGAAACGGGGCTCGAAGCGTGTCTCCGCTCAGCCCCGAGAAATCGGGGCTTCGGTCGAAATGACATAACACTGTTTGCATGGCGGAAAGGAGTAAGCGATGGCGAAGGGAATAGTGATTTATTATTCGAGAAGCGGCAATACAAAGCAGATGGCTGATATGATAACCAAGGCGATGAACGAAGGCGGCCTTGAGACGGACTGCAAAGAAATCGCCAAAGTCAAGGTTGATGACCTGCTCAAGTATGACGCGATAGTGATGGGCTCTCCTACTTATTACGGCGGGATGGCGGCGCAAATGAAGCAGCTTATTGATGACGCAGTGGTCAAGCACGGTCAATTGGATGGCAAAGTCGGCGCGGCCTTTACCAGCGCAGCCAATATCGGCGGGGGCAACGAGACAACGGTCCTGGATATTCTGCACGCGATGATTATCAGTGGTATGGTAATCCAGGGCGACCCGCAGGGCGACCACTATGGGCCGGTTTCGATTGGCAAACCCGACCAGAGAGTCGAGAAGCTTTGCGCCCGCTGGGGCAAACGAATTGCGGAATTGACCAAAAAGTTAGGTCATTAGATGATTTCGGTGATAGCGGTTTTTTTTAAAAAAACGCCGATTTTCCTTTGACAACACGGTTTTGTGCAGTTAAGTTTCAGGCATCCGAAGCTTGGGAACGAAAGAATGTTAACCACATAAGTGGAGGACTATTCGATGCAAGAGTACGAAAATTTAAAAGTGCTGGTAGCAGAAATTGAAACAGACATCAGCAAGGCCGAGGGCGGAAACAAGGCCGCAGGGACGCGGGTTCGCAAGCAGATGCAGGGTATCAAGCTGGCGGCCCAGCTTGTTCGCAATAAGGTCCTGGAAATCAGAACAACACAGTAGGAACATTATTTAGAACGCCGGATTTGGCATATATCGGCCTGTGGTGCACATAACCGGCACCGCACGGGCCTGACTAACGGATAGCGATTGCGCCAAGTCCCCATTTTCTAAGGATTACATAATGCCTAAGCCGCTATTGTTCGATTTATCGAAGATAAACCTCGCGGGCAAGCCGATTTTTAACAGGGATGACATCCTCAAGGTCAATCCCCAGAATTATGAGATGCAGCAGCTCGATGGCGTGCTCTGGTATGACAAGCCCAATATGCTCGTGCTGGGCTACAAGGACGTAACCGACAAGGAGTTCTGGATTCGCGGCCACATTCCGGGAAGACCCCTAATGCCGGGAGTGATTATGGTAGAGGCAGCGGCCCAGCTGCTTAGTTACTTCGTCAAGCATATTATGGGCGAAGTGGGTTTCATCGGTTTTTCGGGTATTGATTCCGCCAAGTTCCGCTTGCCAGTCTCTCCGGGCCAGCGGCTTTTGCTCCTGGGTAAAATAACAAAATTCAAGCCGGGCAGGATATACGACGCCTATATCCAGGGGATGGTCGATGACAAGATGGTTTTCGAAACCGAAGTTTCCGGCATGGCGGTCTGATTCGTCACTCGTATCTCGTTACTCGTTTCTCGTAAAAATCGGAGCAGGCAATGGCACAGGATGAACAGGTATTGGTAGTCGAGCGGAAGGTTTTTGAAGATGCCGGAGCATTTAACGGCCTTGCGCTGGATGTGGAACATTATCGAAACAAAATCTTTGAACGGGGTGTTCTTCGCTTTATGCCGAGGTCAAAGGCCGAAAAAGACCCATCCTTTAAGCAAATCATTCCTTATGTGATTATGACCTGCGGCGGCAAATACCTAAACTATGTTCGCGGCAAAAAAGCGGGCGAAACCCGTCTTGTTGCGAAATGCTCTATCGGTATCGGAGGCCACATAAATTCCGATGATTGGACGGTATTTAGTGTAGAACCTTACAAGACGTACCTTGTGGCCGTTGAACGTGAAGTAGCAGAAGAAGTAAAGGTGGAGACGAGCCATACAGACAAAATTTTTGCATTTCTCAATGATGACTCAAACGAGGTTGGCCAAGTGCACCTGGGAATCGTCCACTTGTGGACTTTGGATGAGCCAAAGGTTAGAAAAAAAGAGCAGATGATTACACAAATGTCGTTTAAGACAATATCCAAGTTACAAAAGGTTCGCGGCACTATGGAAACCTGGTCGCAGATTTGCTTCGATGGCCTTGTGAAAATGACCTAAGGCATTTCTCTTTCAGCGTTTTTTCCCGACCTGTGGCGAGCAGAGTCGAACCACATCATCGCTCCGAGGCCGAACAGTAAAAGCGAAACGGGTTCGGAGGTATCTATTTACTAATCAATTTAAACAATTCGTTTGCCTTCTCAGCGTCAAGGGTTTTTAAAATTTTGTATTCTTCAAGGGCGGAATTCTTGTTGCCAGTTACTGAATAGGCAACGCCAAGAGCATAATGTGCCATAGCCATATCCGGTTTGATTCTTATTGCCCGCTTATATGATTCTATCGCATCCTGATAGCGGCCAAGTTGGTAGTAGGCAAAACCAAGATTAAAATGCGCGTTGGGGTAATCAAGCTTGATTTTTATGGCCTGCTTATAGGCCTCTATTGCATCCTGCCGGCGGCCAAGTGCGCCGTAGGTAACGCCAAGATTATAGTGTGCATCAGCGTAAGCCGGATCTATTTTAATCGCCTGCTGGAAATACTCGATTGCCTTATTAGCATCGCCTCTATCACTCATTATATAGCCGAGATTATTCAGGGCCATCGAATTATACTGATTGAATTGGATTGCTTTCTTGTAGTGCTCAATCGCAAGGTCGGTTTTGCCGTTATCACGCAAATAATTCCCAAGGCAATCGTGCGCAATTGAATTGTTTTGTGTTACCTCAATAGCATGTGTAAAAAGAGTGACACTGTTCTTCCAATAACCTGTCTGTTTGTATGCGCATACTCCAGAAACCGTAAGCACAATCACGGCAGCCATACCAAGGGCAATATTCCGATAACGCCATTTTGAAAGAAGCTCGGGCAAACCCCAGGCAATCACAATAAATAATCCTATATATGGGATATAGGTATATCGGTCCGCGTAACCCTGGGCGCCGCTTTGCACAAGGCCTATGACAGGAATGAGTGTTCCAACAAACCAGAACCACCCCACAGGAAAATATCTTTGTTTGCGTCCAAATCGAACCGCGAAAATGGTTATGACAAGCACTAACAAAACGCATAGCGCAATCTGCCAGAGCGGGATACGGACAATGTCGAGAGGATAGAATACCGACAGGTTTTGCGGCCAGAACATTTTGCCGATGTATCTGGCATATGACAAGAAGGAATTGGCAATTCTGTAAGCCAGAGGTATAGCATTAATACCCGACACCGAGCCACTGCCTCGCTGGGCAAGGAAGGTTATAACGCTCCAGATGGCTGCTATGGCAAAGAAAGGAACTTTTTCGGCTATCAACCATACTGGAGATTTAACCGCAGAGACCACAGATTTCGCAGGGCTTTTTTTGTATTTTTTCTCTGCGGTCTCCGCGAACTCGGCGGTGAAACGATTGAGCGGCCAATAATCGAGTAGCAGAAGGACAAGCGGAAGCATAACGAGCATCGGTTTAGCTAAAAGACCTAATACAAACAGCAAGATAGTCAGCAGATATCGAATCAATCCTCCGCCCCTGACATAGCCGACATAAGCGGCTATCGTGAGCATAAAGAAGAAAGTACTCAGCACGTCCTTGCGTTCGATAATCCACGCCACTGATTCAACATGCATCGGATGGAGAGCAAAAGCGGCCGCGACAAATGCACTTCGCCAGAGCGAGCCGGTCACCCTTTTAATAACCGCGAAAAGCAGCAGGGTATTAGCGATATGCAAAAGAAGATTTACAAGATGCATCCGGCCGGGGGCAAGACCGAACAACTGGCTATCGAGCATAAAGGAAAGCCACGTAAGCGGAAGCCAGTTTCCGATGTTCGGGGTGGTAAAGGCCCAGACGACATCGTTACTATTGAGGCCGTTTGAAAAGTGCGGGTTTTCGTATATGTAGTCACTATCATCATAATTAACAAAACCGAAATTACGTACCTGCCAGAAGACCAGCATAGTACTCAATATCAGGACAAAATACGTGAAAATGACGAAATATTTTTTTACAGATTCAAGCATAACTCATGATGTATTTGTAAAACCAGCGACAGCCGCCTGTTTTCTCTTTTTTCTTTTCCCTTGCCCGCCTGCCATCGCAGGTCTCAAGCTGGGGTCGTTGTCGGTTGCAGAACATCGCCTTATTTTGCATTTATCAAGTTAAACAATTTGTGTGCCTGTTCGATATCCAGAGTTTTTAAAATCTTGTATTCTTCAAGGGCTGATTTTTCGTCGCCAAGTGCTACATAGGCAACACCAAGATTATAGTGTGCCAAAACAAAATCCGGCTTAATTCGGATGGCTTGCTTATAAATATCTACCGCATCCTGATAGCGGCCAAGTTTGTAGTAGGTAACGCCAAGATTAACGTATGCCTTGACATAATCCGGCTTGATTTTGATTGTCTGCTCATAGGGTTCTACCGTATCCTGATAGCGGCCAAGTTTGCCGTAGGCAATGCCAAGATTATAGTGTGCATCGGCGTAATCCGGCTTAATTCCGATGACCTGCTCAAGGGCTTCTATCGCATCCTGATAGCGGCCAAGTTTGTCGTATGCTAAGCCAAGATTATAGTGTGCATCGGCGTAATTCGGCTTGATTTTGATGGCCTGCTTATAGGATTCTATCGCCTCCTGCCAGCGGCCGATTCTGAGGTAGGCATTACCAAGACTATAGTGCGACGACGAAGCGTTGGGTGCTTTTGACAGCATGTATTCAAAAAGGCTGACTGAATCGCGCCAATGAATGAGGTAACTGCGCGTGGCAAGGGATTCGGCAGAAGCCAATATCAGAACAAGCAGGATTACAGCCACAGAGAAAGCAGATTTTAACCGCAGATTACACGGATTTTTGGCAAAAGAACTCAGAAAAGAAGCAAGAATCATCAGCAGGCCGAAAGAAGGGAGATAGGCGAATTTGTCTGAGGCGATTACGTTGGTAAAGCCGATAATCTGCATAGTCGGCAGAATTGCCACAAAAAAGAACATCCAGCCAGTGAAAGCCGCACGAGTCCAGCGGAGGGAGATGAACAGCAGCGGGATTAAAATGCAGGTGCCTATAACGCCTGCCAGAATCATCGGCTGGGAGAGATTCGGGGGGACGGGGAAGGGGTAGTGTGAAGAGAGATTTACCGGCCATATAATTTTACTCAGATAAAAGATTATGTTATGGCAAAGCAGGAAAAAAATACGCCCAATGCCTATCTCGACGGGCGAGAGGGTTACGCCGCTGCGGTTTTGGGAGATATATGTTATGATGGCAAAGATGCCGCCGAGGATAAAAAAAGGAATCTTTTCAAAAAACGACTGCCGTTTGAGTCTTTTTAACGGCCAAAAATCGAGCAATAACATCAGAACAGGCAACGGCGTGGTAGTGGGCTTGGACATAAGGGCGAGGAGGTAGAAGAACAAGCAAGCGATATAAAAGACCCAGGTAGAGCGGTCCACAGGGGACTGGACCGCCCCCGCCTTCGCGGCAACGACAGTGCGCGCATGCGTATAGCGGAGGTAGAAGAACAGTGACCAGAGGGCGAAAAAGGCGGCGAGAAGGGTCTTTCGTTCACCGACCCATGGGATAGGTTCCACAGTCATAGGATGGAGGCCGAACAACAGACCTACAGCCGCAGCAATCCACACCTCACCAAAAAGCATATAGAGAAGCACAATGATTAATGCGGTATTCGCAGCGTGGAGGGCAAGGCTTGTGCGATGAAAGGGCAAAAGATTTTCGACCCCGCCTCCAAGGGAATAATCGAACATAAGAGAAATCATCGCCAGGGGTTGATAATATCCTTTTACCGTTGACGGTTGGCAAACTTGAGAAAGGAACTTCCAGGCGGAAGACCAACTGGGGCTTTTGACCAGGGCGTTATTGACAAGATACTGGTCATCGTCGAAAGACAACGCCTGTGCGGATAGGGCTGGCCAATGGACGACAATAACGGCGGTACAGACACAGGTGATAAGGACGGCCAATAAGACAGCTTTTGAGGACATAGATTTTGCCCAAAGGTTATTATGTTATTGTCGATTATATGAATTATAAATAAAAAATTAAAATAAAAACAACGACGTTTCTCTTCGCAAATTAGAGCATACTTACAGTGTATTGGTGCAAATAGGTACAGTCAAGGCGTTTCAATCAGAGGACAACGAGGAGAGGCTGAGCAGCGGGTTGACTGGTTCGGCTCACTGCAGATCTGCTGAGGGCGGGCAAGCTAACTGTTGCCGGCCTCTGAGTCGATTAGACGCCGGGCAGGGGGTCTTTTTTGCGATACACCATTCCCTGGAAGATGGCGATTATCTCGCCCGCCTCATTTTTAACGTCGATAGCGTATGAAGCCAGTTTCGGGTTGCACGCGATTTCCCTGCCCTCGGCAAATAACGTCGTGCCGACTGGTGATGCTTTGATGAATGATATGGATGCGTTGATTGCTACGGCGACCGTGCCGTGAGAATTTGACGCTACGGCGAAAACAAGGTCAGCTAATGTAAATACCGCTCCGCCGTGAACGATATCGACGCCGTTGAGATGCTGCGGCCCGACCGTCATTTTGGCCTTAGCCCTCCCAGGCGATATTTCTAACAGCTCAATCCCCGCCAGTTCCGCGAATTTGTCCCTTTTGAAAAACTCTCTTATCTTGTCCATTCTGTTATGCCTCCATCTTTTCACCTGAATTGCTGCGGATTCTACCATAAAGGCCGCGATATACAAAGGGATTTACGATTTGCGATTTATGATTTATGATTGTGACTATGACGAATAATGGGACGATTGATTTTCACGCGCACGCGTTTCCGGATGAATTAGCTCCGCGGGCAATGAAGAAACTGCTGTCCGAAGCCCCCGGCGTCAACGCCTTTCTCGACGGGACAATAACCGCGCTGACCGATTCGATGAATCGCAACGGCATCAGCCGAAGCGTGATATGCTGCATTGCAACAACGCCAGAACAGTTCACACCGATTTTCGACTGGTGCAAAAAAGTTCAGACCGATAATATCATAATGTTTCCCTCAATTCATCCCGCTGACGCAAATTACAAAGAGAGAATCGCCCTGATTAAAGAGGCGGGCTTCAAGGGTATCAAAATGCACCCATATTACCAGGACTACCGCCTCGATGAGGACAGGATGCTGCCTATTTATGAGGAACTTGAGCGAAACGGCCTTATGGTGACAGCTCACACCGGTTATGACATCGCGTTTGCGAGAGATGACAGGGCCAACTGCCGCAGAATCCTGAAAGTTACGGAGATGTTCCCGAAACTGAAGTTTGTCGCTACGCACCTCGGGGCATGGCAGCAGTGGGAGGATGTCGCCCAAATGCTGGCCGGCAGGCATATCTATATGGAACTGTCCTGGTCACTCGAATATCTACCCCCCGAACAGGCGAGGCAAATCATACTTGCTCACCCCGCCGATTGCCTGCTTTTTGGCACAGATTCCCCGTGGACAGACCAGGGCAAAACCCTCTCGTTACTAAGGAGTCTGGAGCTGCCGCGTGAGCTTGAAAGAAAAATTCTGCGGGATAACGCAATGGCCATTTTAGGCCCTTTATAGTACTATTAAGCGGGTTAAAGCCCTTTTACGGGACCTTGCGGCCTGACAAAAATTATGAGTTAAAAAGCAAAAAAAAGGGCTTGCTTTTTGTGGTCTTCTGAGCATACTAATACCGATACATAATGGAATATGGGACGGACACCGAAATTTTCAGGGGCGGGTTTTCGGTACGTTCCGTGTGTTAACGGCCGTCGTTTGTATTAAGGCAGGGAAAAATTAACCGCTAAATTAAGGAGCAGGAAATGACACAGAACGGAACAAAGGTAATATTTGTTGTTGTGTTCTTGCTGGCCGGTATGCTTGCCGCTGCGCAGGTGCAGGCCGCGGAAACAACAGCCGCTTCGGCGTACCGACTACCATCTGCTCTGGGCTCCCGAAAATAGCTTCCCTGCCTTAATACAAACGACGGCCGTTAACACACGGAACG
>JBFZBL010000197.1:0-4742 GCA_041308485.1 Phycisphaerae bacterium
CATGGCGGCAACCATTTTCTCAAAGCCCAGAACTATGGCGCACAGCAAAATTGCTTGAATTATTCTCCTCGAATCGGAAGGGGGGCCAAGCGATAACACTGTCGCTGCCGCCACCAGCAAAATAAAAACAATTGTTTCCATAACAGCTTCAATAATACCGATTACAGGATGGCGCACATAGAAATAGCCGCCGCCCGGAAAAACTATCGAAAGCATCGTGGCCCATAACTTGTTCTTGAATTTAAGCGAACAGTTAGGACAGGCGTAATAGTTTCTTATAAGCGGTTTGGTGCACCGCGGGCACAGGTGCGTTCTTTCCATGGTCGGGCTTGACCGGCCATCGAGAGACACGCCTTTAAGCACCGCCCTTGTCTTCTTTCTGCCGCTCCAGCCGATGCCGCGGAATTTTTCAGTTCGACCGCTCTTGTATTTGACGGTTAGCGTCGCCCATCTTATGCGAATATGGCGACAATCTGCATATACTATTTGCGCAATAGACCAGCGGTGCCGCAGGTGTCTCGTGGTCGGCACATGCAGGATGCGCCTGTTGGTAACTGCGAACAAGGACTGCTTGAGCGGCTGAAACAATATGCTCGTGAGCAACTGCTCGACGAAGGTCGCCGGCGAGCAGCCGGATATAATGTGCAGGATTTTTTCACCTGGCTCAAGAAACGGCGCAAAGAAGCTGAGTTTGAATAAAAGTTTTCGCTGGTGCCTTTCGACTCGCCTTCTGTATATGCCTTTATGGTCCGAGAATAACACCGCTGTATCTACTGATAGACCGTACAGCTCCTCTTTTGGAGCCGGCCGGGTGAGCTGCTGCTTATTGTCAACTGTCTGCATATACATACTTTGACCTCTGGTTATTCGGCGATATATCGGCTAAAACAGGGGGACTGATAATCGATTATTGATTATGATTATTGAAAAATAACAACCACATCCGGTTTTTCCTTGTATCAATCGATTATCAATCATCGATAATCAATCAATATGATGCGGTTTTTTATGGGCGTCGATTGACAATGAGAGCAGTGATACAAAGGGTATCGGGCGCGAGTGTGGAAATTGATGGGCAAGTCGTGGGCCGCATCGGCAGGGGGCTGCTTGTGTATTTAGGCGTCGGAAAAGCCGACAACGACAGCGACGCGGCATTTATGGCTGAAAAGCTCGTCAACCTGAGAATATTTGCGGATGAGGCGGAAAAAATGAATCGCAGCTCGCTGGATATCGGGGGCGAGATTTTATTAGTCAGCAATTTCACGCTGCAGGGCGATTGCCGCAAGGGTCGCAGGCCCGGATTTGATGATGCAGCCGAACCGGCAATGGCCGAACGGCTGTATGATAAGACCGCCCAGTTGATTGCCGAGAGGGGTTTAAAGGTCGCAAAGGGCGTTTTTGGCGCAAATATGCAGGTTTCAAGCGTCAACGACGGGCCGGTAACCTTTATTCTGAATAGCTCGACCCGTTAAATACCACTTCCAAATACGCCCTCAGGCAAATTATTTAAATAAAGGGCCGGGCGTCTGTTTTAGCCCGCAGCAAGCAAATTTTGCCGTTTGCGCCGGCTTTTGAGGAAAGTGCAGGGGGTCTTTGTGCCGAAATACTTTTTTGCCCGGTGGAATTTAGTTGTGGGCCAGCAAAAGATTCATATAATCTGGCGTCCGGCTTTTACGTATAATAATTCAGCGGACAGACCTGGTGAGCAACGCTGAGCTTGAGTTAACATGGAACAGGTTGATTGGTAAAAAAATGGCAAAGCGAAAAAATAACAGCAAAGGCGGCAAGAACGGATTGACGGCGGCAGACATTGCGAAATTCAAAGAACTGCTGCTCACCAAGCGCCGTGAGCTGCTCGGCAACGTCTCCACTATGGAAAACGAAACTTTCAAAAAGGAGCGAAGCGAGCTGTCGAGCATGCCCTTCCATATGGCCGACGCCGGCTCAGACAACTTCGAGCAGGAATTCTCGCTGGATCTGATGGACAGCGAAAAGAAAATGCTAAAGGAAATCAACGACGCGCTTGCCCGTATCGGCGAAGGGACATTCGGTGTTTGTGAAGGCAAAGGTGAGTCAATCTCCAAGGCCCGGCTGAACGCCATACCTTGGGCGCGTTACTGTGTCGTCTGCGCGGAACTGAAAGAGAAAGGTCATCAGTTTGGTGGTGAAGCCGGAGAAACAGGCGAGATTCCGCCTTATGAAGCCGGCACTGAACCGGATGCTGATGATGAAAGCGAAGACGAGCCGGAAGCCGACAGCAGCACCGGCTTTGACCACGAAATCAGCCCGGAAGAATAATTTAGTAACCGGCCTCCAGGATTCAGCAAACCCATCCTCACGCTGCAATCGGATTGCGCAGCTTACGCTTTTGTGAGCGCCGTTTTTGGCTTGGCGCGTTTAATCTCGACAGTCTTTATCTTCATCTTGTGCGCCTTATCACGCAGCACCGCCGTCGGCTCGCTGCCCACCGCACGCAGTTTGGCGTATCTGTTCTCCAGCAGTGTTTCGAGTTTTGTCCGCTTGAGGACCGCCATTGTCTTTATAATGTATTGCTCAACATTATAGACGGTGTCGTGGATGTTTCGATGTGCTCCGCCCAATGGCTCGGGAATCGCCTCATCGATGAGTTTCAGTTTGAGCAGGTCTTTGCTTGTAAGCTTGAGTGCCTCGGCAGCATCAGGCGCCTGTGAGCCGTCACGCCACAAAATGCCCGCGCAGCCCTCGGGACTTATCACAGAATAATAAGAGAACTCAAGCATCGCAAGCCGGTCACCGACACCAATGCCAAGCGCGCCGCCTGAGCCGCCTTCACCTATGCAGATGCAGATTATCGGCACGGGCAATCGTGACATCTCAAACAGGTTGACCGCTATCGCCTGCGCCTGTCCTCGTTCTTCTGCCCCGATTCCAGGATATGCCCCGGGCGTGTCAATGAGCGTGACAACGGGTATGCCGAATTTCGCGGCGAATTTCATCTTCGCCATCGCCTTGCGGTAACCTTCCGGGTTGGCGCAGCCGAAGTTGCAAGCCACTTTTTCCTTCAGTCCCCGTCCTTTATTCTGGCCGACAATCAGGACCTTCTCTCTGCCTATCTGACCGAAACCCGTAACCATCGCCCGGTCGTCGCCGAAACATCTGTCGCCGTGAAGCTCACGGAAATCTTTCACCATCAGGTTCAGATACTCCGGCAACAGGGGCCTTTTCGGATGCCGCGCCACCTGCACCGTCTGCCATGCGTTGAGCTGTGAATAGAGCTGCTTAAGCTCAGCCACTTGTTCCTGCTGAAGCTTACGAATCTCTCCGGCATAGTCAATCCCTGTTGCCGAGCTTAGGCGGCGCAACTCGTCCATCTGACGGTCAAAGTCCGCCACCTTCTGCTCAAAATCGAGGTAATCACCGTCCCCGATTTTTCCGGCATTGTTATCCTGCACTGTCGCCATTCGTTCCTAATCCGTCTTACTTACAATATAAGCACACAAGTGGTGCGATTGTTTTCATTTGGTATCTATCGAGCGGACAACCATAGTAGCATGAACACGGCCTAAAGCCAAGAAAAAAATTGACACTGACACCTGTAAGCGGAGAGCGTGTAGCGGATATATGGGTAGGTTTAACGGCTATACCGGGTCAGTCGAAACTAAACGCTATACGCTGCCCGCTGTTCGCTAACGTTTGTAAGGTCTTTATTATGAAGCACTTAAGAAAAATAACGGTCCTTGGGCTGGGCTTATTGGGCGGTTCCGTGGGTTTAGCCGTATCGCGGGCACTTCCCGGCGTAAAAACAGCAGGGTTTTCCCACAGGCCAAGCACCCGCGCAAAGGCACGCCGGCTGAAGGTCGTCAATGAGGTCTTCGACGACATTAAAGCGAGCGTCAAAGATGCTGATTTAGTCATCCTCGCGACGCCTATAGGCAGCTTCGAAGAAACATTTCGCCAAATCGCGGATGCACTTGCCCCGGGCTGCATCGTTACAGACGTCGGCTCAACAAAATTAATGCCTCACCGCTGGGCCGACAAATGCCTGCCGAAAAATGTCCACTACGTCGGCTCACACCCAATCGCCGGCTCAGAACAAAGAGGCGTCGAATTTTGTAGAGATGACCTTTTCTATCACGCGCTTTGCATTCTCACAACCACAAAGACCACAAACAAACGCTCGCTGCGAATCGTGAAAGAATTCTGGTCCGCACTTGGCTGTTTCGTTAAAATAATGACGCCCGCCCTGCACGACCGCATCTTCGCCGGCGTCAGTCACCTGCCGCATATTACCGCTGCCTCGCTGGTCAACGCCTCTGCCTCTGAAGAATTGAAATTCGCGGGCAAGGGCTTTATGGATAGCTCGCGAATCGCGTCAGGCCCTGCCAATATCTGGGCCGATGTCCTGATGACCAACGCTGAAAATACAATTCGCGGAATCGACCGATTGACCGCCGAACTTACGAAATTGAAAAAGGCCATTCGCGCAGGCAACAGAAAAAAAATCGAAAAACTCCTCGAGGCCGCAAGAGCAAAACGCAGCAACCTCGTAAAATACAAAATGAACAGGAAAGAACTGATTTAACCATAGCTTGCTTTTTAGCTGTCATGTCGAATGGATATGAAGGAGAACAAGAAAAAACCAGCATCGCGGCTAAGACGGTTTGGATGGATTTTTTTGCTCCCTATTCTGATTCCTTGCTTGCTCCTTGTCGTTCCTCTCTTGCTCTGTATCGGAGTTATCTACGTTTTAGCAACGATTCTGA
>JBFZBL010000198.1:0-9277 GCA_041308485.1 Phycisphaerae bacterium
CCGTATATTGCTCGCCAGGGCATTTGTCTGGATTGCAGTGGTGATGAGTTTCATTTCGACGGGATTGCCCGAGCCGGCAGATATGCGGAGTCGTTAAGGAAGATGATTCTGGCGTTCAAAAATGACAGAACAGAACTTGAGTCGATAATGGTTTGGCTTGCAAATACAGCGTTGCAGACAAGCATATTTTTTAATGATATCGATTTTTTTGTCCCCGTGCCTCTGCACTGGCGAAAACGGCTCATTCGCGGCTACAATCAGTCATATCTTGCAGCAAGGGGAATAAAACATCCTTCCGCAAAGGTCTGTACTGACTTTGTTCGCGTTCGTTATACAAAAGGCCAGCCGGAAATGCCGACCTTTGCCGCAAGGCGAAAAAACGTCGCTGGTGCTTTTGCTGTTCGCTACCGGCATCCCTTCGCGGGTAAAAAGGTTTGTCTTGTCGATGATATTAAAACCACAGGAGCTACTTTGAATGAATGTGCCAAGACACTCAAAGAAGCGGGGGCGTCAAAAATTTTTGCCCTCGTTTTGGCCGTCGCGGGTCAGGGCAAAGCTTAAAGTCAATGTAATAAAGATATTATGGTCCGGTTTCACAGCCGCCCCAGGTCTGTAATGACCAGTTCGAGCAACTACTGCCGTTATAATAGCGAATTTCTATATAGATATATCTGCTGTCGTCGCTTCCGCCGGTGTCATTCCAGTAATAATCAACCGTTTCCTGCTGACTGCCGCTGTTTGTTGACTGGTCCAGAAGGGAACCGCAGGGGGCATAGATATACAGGTCGTAGTCAACATTTGCCGGCGGCTGCAGCCGCATCCAGACGTGCAGGTTTGATGAGCATGATGCGCATTCCTGAACATATATTCTATACCATTTTTCTCCTCGGTCGGAGGCATATGGGCCAGAAGTACAGTTATTCGTCATGCAAAGAGTGCCGGTCCGTTCGTCACCGCAGACCTGTCCGATGTAAGCAGCGGCTGCGCATGAGCCGCCTCCGTCATTGATGTCGACCTCGCAGCCATTCACATAGTTGGCATCGCAGTCCACGAAACCTCCAGAACAAGTTATAGGAGCCCACAGCCATTGCTCAGTCAGGATCGCCAAATCGAAAAAATCAATAAAGCAGTCGCCGTTCAGATCGGCCGGGGGGCAAAGCTCTTCGTCAGCAAAACCAGTGTTCATTGTGAATGTAAAGAGAAATACAATCGCGAAAAAAACATACACTTTGAACGTAATTGTTTTTAACATTGGCCGACCTCCTATTTATTTTTAATAATACCTCTTGAACCTCTCAAATTGTATTATAGCGATAAGAAGGGCTTATTTACAAGCGAAATATTATATTGTTTGTGTATGAGGTGATGCAAATGAGAACAGGTGTTATTTTCGGGGGTAGCAAATGGTAAGTGCTTATGGCGCAAGGAATTGGATGAATAGAGATTGAGACGTTATTTCTGGCAATAGTCGATGAGGCGGGCGATTTCGCTGCGGAGGTCTTTGCGGTGGACAATCATATCGACGAAGCCGTGTTCGAGCATAAACTCCGCGGTCTGGAAGCCATCGGGCAGTTCTACTTTAATTGTTTCGGCGATTGTTCGCGGGCCGGCAAAGCCGATTAACGCCTTCGGCTCAGCGATGAGGCAGTCGCCCAGCATCGCGAAACTTGCGGTAACACCGCCGGTAGTTGGATCGGTCAGGACCGAGATAAAGAAACCGCCTTCTTTGTCGAATTTTGCAAGCGCGGCGCTGGTTTTCGCCATTTGTCCAAGTGACACGACGCCCTCGTGCATTCTCGCGCCGCCCGATGAGCATATAGCGACCAGCGGGAGTTTTTCCTCGATTGCTTTTTCGACGGCTAAGCAGAGTTTTTCTCCGACGACGTAGCCCATCGAACCCATCAGGAAATTCGGCTCCATAACAGCAAGCTCCACGCCTCTTCCCTTGATGAAAGCTTTACCGATTCGCATAGCTTCTTTTGAGCCGCTTTTATTTTCGTCGGCTTTCAGCCGCTGGCGATAGGTTGTGCCCCTGAAGTTAAAATCCAGCGGGTCGTTGCTGGTAAGTTGGTGGTGTGATTCTTCGAAGGAGCCTTCATCGACTAAGTAGCCGATGCGGGTCAGTGCATCGATACGGAAGTGGTAATCGCATTCCGGGCAGACGTTTAGGTTTTTCTCAACAGCGCTTTTGTAAAGCATCTGCTCGCAGGCCGGACAGCGTGTCCAAAGCCCGTCTGGCATTTCCTTTCGCTTTTTGAGCGAAAAGCCGTTCCATTTCGATTTCGCTTCTTTGGCCATAATCGACATTCAAATCCCGTCCACAGGATTGATGAATTCTACCAGAAAAACAAGCGGGTTTCCAGAGGTAATTATTTACAGGCCCGTCGAATAGCGTTAATCGCGGCTATTCGGTTTTTTTGACCAAAGATTGCGTTGCCCGCCACAAGTGTGTCTGCGCCGTAGCCGACCACGATGGGTGTGGTTTCCTCATCGATGCCGCCGTCAACTTCTACCCTTATTTTCGGGCCGACGATATTGCGAACGGTGCGGATTTTCTTCGCCGCGGACGCCATAAATTTTTGCCCGCCGAAGCCGGGATGAACCGTCATTACCAAAATCATATCGCAAAGGGGGGCGACCTTTTCGATTGTCTTGACCGGCGTTTCGGGGTTAACGCAAAGCCCCGCTGATGCGCCCATATCGTGAAGAATTCTTATCAAGTCTGCCGGCTTTTTTTCGACCTCGATGTGAAATGTTATGTGATTTGCGCCGGCTTTTACGAAAGCGGGGGCGTATTTTCGCGGGTCGGTAATCATAAGGTGGGCGTCAAAGAAAAGATTGCTGTGTTGGCGGAGTTTTTCGACTACCGGCGGGCCGAAGGTGATATTCGGAACGAAGTGTCCGTCCATCACGTCTAAATGAACCATTTTCAGGCCGGCTTTTTTGACGACGGCCAGCTCGTCGGCCAGCCGCGCAAAATCCGCGGCCAATATCGAGGGATTTACCTCAACTGTTCCGGCTTTCGGCAATCTTCGTTTAATCATATCTCTAATTTTTTGAGATGACTGTTATTTTTCATCCAGGATTTCGAGGCAGACGAATTTTTTACCTTCGAGGAATTCAAGCGATGCACCGCCGCCTGTTGAGATATGTGTTACCTTCTTATCAAGGCCGAGTTTTTTCAAAGCACTTGCGCTGTCACCGCCGCCGATGACGCTTTTAGCTCCTTTGCCTGTCGCGTCCGCGACCGCCTGTGCGACTGCCTTTGTGCCTTCATCGAAGGGTGGCATTTCAAAAACACCCATCGGGCCGTTCCATACGATTGTCTTGGCGTCTGCCAGTTTTTCCGCATAGAGCTTGCGAGTCGCGGGGCCTATATCGAGTCCCTGCCAGCCTGCCTCAATACCGCCTGTAACGACCTTGTTTTCCGCGCCTGCCTTGAATTCCTTTGCCGCGACATCATCTATCGGCAGCAGGAGCTCGCATTTGGCGCTCTTGGCTTTTTCCTGTAATTCTTTGGCCTTTGTGAGGAATTCATCTTCGCAAAGCGAGTTGCCGACGCTTTTGCCGTTGGCCTTGTAGAATGTGTATGCCATAGCGCCGCCGATGAGAATCCTGTTGACCTTTGTCATGAGGTTTTCGATGACGCCGATTTTGTCAGAGACCTTCGCACCGCCCAGAATCGCGACAAAAGGCCTGACTGGATTGGCAACTGTATCACCTAAGAATTTCAGTTCTTTTTCGACCAGGTAACCGATGACGCGTGGTTTGCCCTTCATCATCGCTGGCACTGTGTACATCGAGGCGTTGTCGCGGTGAGCAGTGCCGAACGCGTCATTGACGTAAACATCCGCGAGGTCGGCCATCTGCTTTGCGAAGTCGTCCTTTGCCTTGCGCATGGCCGGGTCATCTTTGGTCTTTTTGTCTTTGATTTCCTCTTCCTTGTGGAAGCGGACGTTTTCCAGGAGCAGCACATCGCCGGGCTTTAATGCCTTTGCCTTTGCCTGCGGGTCCGGGCCGACACAGTCATTGGCGAAAATCACTTCTTTACCTAAGAGTTCCGACAGCTTCTTGGCGACGGGCTTCATCGACGCCTTGGGATCGGGTTTTCCGTTGGGTCTGCCGAGGTGACTGGCCAGAATAAGCGAGCCGCCGTCTGCGAGAACCTTCTTTATCGAGGGCAGCGCAGCGACGATTCTTTTATCGCTGGTGATATTGCAGTTTTCATCGAGGGGCACATTGAAATCCACCCGCATGAATACTTTTTTGCCTTTAACGTTTATGTCGGCTATCGTTTTCTTGGCCATAACTGTCTCCTCTGCCTTTTTCTCAAAGGGCAAATCTATTTATGTTTTAACCTCTGTTTATAAGATATTTCGCCACAACGGTATTTAATCTGCCTTTAGCAGGTTCGTTGCGTGCGTGACTCTGGAGAATTTCAAGGTCTGTCTTCCAGACGAGGTCGCCGGGTGCCAGCAGGAATATGCTGTCGCGTTCGTATGTATCGTAAAGCCGGCCGTCCTTGTAATAATAATGACTTGGGCACAACTCCGTCTGGTATGCCCTCATCAGAGGGGGTAAATCGTAAGGTAAAAACCACAGCTTGATTTCCCGTTCTGCTTCTTCGTGTGAAGCCGAAGTATGGATTAAATTATCCATTCGGTTGCCGATAACGTTGCCAACCGGGTCTTTGATTGGCACCACTGTTCCAAGGGCCCTTATGCAGCCGGGTTTTTCCTCTCTTGCCTGGTGCGGGTTTGTCGGGCCTGCTAATGCCCTTATTTTATCCAGCGTTCCGGGGCCCTGATAGACAATCGCGATTACCCTGCGTTTCCATTTGTCCTGCTCGCTGTAATGAATGGCGCCGGTGATGTAATCGAGCAGAGATTCATAAAAAGGCTTACCAAAGTGTTCGGCGTAGTGCTCTGCCGCGAGAAACCTCGACACATTTACGACCTTGGCGGCGGCAAAACGCGCACCGGTATGAAATTCCGACAACTGCGAAAAGATAAATCCTGTGATTGAATTCTTAAGAGCGTCCGGCTTGATAAGAACAAGCGTCTGTTCGAGCTGTTTTTCCAGCATAATCCGTTATCCTTTATAAAAGCAAAAATCCCGTTTCGACTGACGCTTCACAGGATATTAAAAAAGGACCCGCTCTTGTTCGAGCGGGTCCTCATTGTTGGCTTTACAGTTTTGCCATTTTTACCATAATATCAACGGTGCGGTTCGAGTAGCCCCACTCGTTGTCATACCAGCTTATCGCTTTAACGGTTTTGCCTTTTACCATTGTGAGTAGTGAATCGAAGATGCTCGAAGCCGGGTTATTGACGATGTCGCTGCTTACGATTGGTTCATCGCAATAGACCAATATGCCCTTCATCGGGCCTTCCGCCGCTTTTTTCATCGCTGCGTTAACGTCTGCGATGGTAACATCTTTCTTCACATTGACAACGAGGTCAACGATGGAGCCGACCGGTATCGGGACGCGAATCGCGAAGCCGTCGAGTTTGCCGTCGAGTTCCGGGACGACCTTGCCGATTGCCTTTGCTGCGCCTGTGCTTGTGGGAATCATATTGGCGGCAGCGGCTCTTGCTCTGCGCAGGTCCTTGTGAATCTGGTCGGCGACTTTCTGGTCGTTGGTGTATGCGTGGATGGTGGTCATTACGCCGCTCTCGATGCCGAAGGTGTCATTGAGAACCTTGGCTATCGGGGCGAGACAGTTAGTCGTGCAGCTTGCGTTCGAGACGCACTTGGTGTCCTTGGTGAGCTTGTTGTCATTGACGCCCATAACGATTGTTGCCTCGATATCGTCCTTTGCCGGGACGGTGAGGACAACCTTCTTTGCGCCTGCCTTGATGTGGTCGCCGTAGCCGCCTTTTTCCGATGATGCCTTGGTGAACAGGCCTGTGGATTCGACGACGATATCGACGCCCATATCCTTCCACGGCAGTTCCGCGGGGTTCTTCACTGCCAGGACTTTTATGGTCTTGCCGTTTATTACGATGTCTGAGCCCTTTGCCTCGACTGTTCCCTGCCATTTGCCTTCTACCGTGTCATATTTGAACAGGTGCGCCAGCGACTTGGCGTCTGAAAGGTCGTTGATGGCGACCAGCTCAAGATTGCTTTTACGGGTCATGAGGATTCTTGTTACGGCTCTGCCGATTCGGCCGAATCCGTTTATTGCTACCTTTGTTGCCATTTGCCAATCTCCTTTTAGACTGATATTAAATAAGGTTCGTTTTCGTTTTAAGCGTGCCGGCAAGCCGGAACACAGATGGGATAATGTATTTGTATGTTATACGCTTGTCAAGGGTATTCGGACGGCCTCTTTACTTTTCAGGCAGGGAGTAGGTAAAGAAATCCTAAATTCTAAACTCTAAATCCTAAACAAATTCAAATTACCAAATCACAAATTTCAAAAAAATAGTATAAGTGAAAAATGCGGAAATTCAGGAATAGGGGTGTTTTGGGGGGGGAATTTAAGGGGGAAAATGGCTTATAAGCGATTAAAACCGGCTGGCGGATGTGTTATACACAGAAGTCAGGAAAAGTATGGAAAAGTAAATATTTACGTAAATTTACGAAAAAACATGTGAAAAAGTAGTCGAAAATTAGCCAAAAGTGAGCGAAACGCGTACTTTTTGAGTACATTTGACGCACATATCTCGATGCTCGATACTGGATACTCGATGCTCGTCGCCAAAGGCGGGGGAATTAGTCGCTCGTGGCTCGTGACTCGAAGGCATAGAACATGGTTTTTAGCGAAAAATGCAAGTTGCCATTAGTTGCCATTGGTTTTTGTGAGATGAGCAAGTTGGAAGTGAGTTTCTTCAGATATTCCTTGATTTTTAACCTTATATCTGGCAATATAATCTGAGAATGAGATGGCTGATTGCCGGGGGGTAAAATCGACCAAAAGAAGAAGGTATCGAAAATGAAGGAGAGAAGAGATGAAAAGCAGAAACATATCTGTTCTCACATCGGTTGTCATTATATTGATCCTCAGCAATTCCGCCCTCGCATATCGCCAGCTCATTGATCTTGGACCACTTTACCCAGATCGGTATACCTCTGCTGCATATTCCATCAATAACAATGGCCAGATTGTAGGTGTAGGTATTCGATACTACAACAACAATGGCTATTGGCGAGCATGTCTGTTTGATTCTACAGGCAAAGGTGCAAACATCGATCTCGGGACACTTGGCGCAGATAACTACTATGGTTATGCATATTGTATAAACAATAACGGTCAGATTGTAGGGACTGCATCTTGTAAATCCGGCCAATTGAAGGCCTGTTTGTTTGACTCAACGGGTGGAGGTAATAACAAAGATCTCGGAACATTAAGCGGTTACCAATTCAGTTATGCCTATTCAATTAATGATAACGGCCAGATAGTTGGTAAAGTTCTAAATAGTTCGTATGATTATCGAGCCTGTCTTTTTAGTTCATCAGGGAGTGGAGTTAACAAAAGCCTTGGGGCTCTCGGAGGCACCGGGCCAAGCGAAGCACTTTTCATAAATAACCGATGTCAAATTGTTGGCGATGCATATAATAGTTCTGGCGCCAATCATGCATGTCTTTTTGATTCTACGGGAAACGGAGCAAATATAGATCTTGGCACTATCAGCGGCTACAACTTTAAAAGTTCCGCGGTCTCTATTAATAACGATGGACAAATTGTGGGATCAGTTTGGAGCGGTTCTTCCGCTTCCCATGCATGTCTTTTCGATCCTACTGGAAATGGTGCCAATATAGACCTTGGGACACTCAGTGGATACAGTTACAGTAAAGCATTTTCTATTAATAATAAAGGGCAAATTGTAGGAGAGCTTTATAATAGTTACCCTGGTAAAGTGAGCGCCTGCCTATTTGATTCAACAGGGCACGGCAATAATATAGATTTGAATACATTGATAGATCCTGCTTCTGGTTGGAATTTAAGTGCAGCATTTTGCATGAATGATAACGGCTGGATTGTAGGTACTGGGATTGGCCCCAACATGGGGAGTTCACATGGTTTTTTGCTTATTCCTGAACCTGCTACGCTTTTATTATTCGGCTTGGCCGCTTTGGGTTTGAGAAGAAGGAAATAAAAGGGATAGGCCGATTGGGGAGTAAAATCGGCCAAAAGAAGAAGGTATCACAAGAAGGAGAGAAGTGATGAAGAGCAGGAGCTTATCTATTCTTACAGAAGCGGCAATTCTTTTAATCCTCAGCAGTTCAGCTTTTGCTTATCGTCAGGTCATAGACCTCGGCACCTTCGGCGGCACGACCAGTGTCGCATCTTGTATCAATGACAATGGTGTTATAGTAGGTTATGCTCGGAATAGTAGTCAATATAACCGCGCATGTATTTTTGATCCTACAGGACAGGGGGCAAATATAGACCTTGGAACTTTTGGAGGCAATGAGAGCCAAGCTGGAATTATCAATAAAAATGGTCAAATTGTGGGTACGGCTTATGACATTTATGGCAGATGGCAGGCGTGCCTTTTTGACTCAACAGGCGCAGGAGCGAATAAAAATCTCGGAAACCTTGGTGGTCCTACAAGTAGTGCTTCATGTATAAACAATAAGGGTCAGATTGTTGGAGCGGCGAGAAATTCTACAGATAACTGGGCCTGCCTTTTCGATTCAACGGGAAATGGAGTTAATGTAAACCTTGGAAGTCTCGGAGGGGGACTTTCTGGAGCTATTTCTATCAACGAAGGAGGGAAAATTGTTGGTAGCGGATTTAATGCTTCAGGATGGGAGCGAGCAATTCTTTATGATCCTACGGGCGGCGGGGCCAATAAAGATCTCGGATCTCTTGGAGGTCTTTTGAGTAGGGCCTATTCTATAAATGACAGTGATCAGATTGTTGGTAATGCTACGACTAGTTCAGGAAATCGTCATGCCTGTCTTTTTGATTCTACGGGTGGCGGAGATAACAAAGATCTCGGCATTATCAATGGTTATGTAGACAGTTTTGCTTCTTCTAACAATGATATAGGTCAAATTGTAGGAAATGTTCGAAATAGCTCGGGACTTTCGCATGCATGTTTGTTTGATCCTACAGGTCATTGCAATAATATAGACCTAAATACCCTAATTGATCCTTCCTCTGGCTGGGTTCTGGAATTTGCTCGAAGTATTAATAATAACGGCTGGATTGTGGGTTATGGGATTAATCCAAGTGGAAAAGAACACGCTTTTCTGCTTACGCCCGAGCCTGCTACGCTTTTATTGTTTGCCCTCGGCGGTCTCGCTTTGCGAAGAAAAGGTTAAA
>JBFZBL010000199.1:0-6037 GCA_041308485.1 Phycisphaerae bacterium
AGAAGCGGTTCACGGATTCTTTGATTAACCTTTACCTATGAAGGGAAATGAAATGAAGCCAACTAATCTCGGACAAGCTTTATGCCTGCTGTCTTTTGTAATACTATTTTACTCATTGCCGGCAATAGCAGCGCCATCGGGAGGACCTTACGGGCCCATCCCGCAGAAATACGATTTGCCGAAAGACGCGAATAAAATTTACTACGTATCGCCCGATGGAAACGCCTCGGAAACGGGAGACGCATTAGCCAAACCAACCACTCTGGGGACGGCCATGCAGCGGGTTGTAACCGGCGACGCAATCGTGATGCGGGGAGGCACTTACCGGACAGGCGGTCTGATACTGAACCAGGGAATCACCATACAGCCCTACGCGGATGAGCAGCCCGTTGTGAAGGGAACCAAAGTCGCGGACAAGTGGGAGCGTCAAGGCAATGGATTATGGAAAACTTCGTGGGAGCGGTTGTTCCCCGCGAAGCCCGCCGACTGGTGGCAGCCATCAAGCGTCAAAAGAACCCCCCTGCACCGTTTTAACAATGATATGGTGTTTGTGGACGGCAGATTTCTGCAGTCGGCCGGCTCGCAGGGAGAAGTGGACGCCAATACATATTTCATCGACTATAACGACAGGACGGTTTTCATCGGCACAGACCCGGCAAACCGATTAGTTGAAATAACCGCTTTTGACAGCGCGCTGACGCGGACGATGGGAAAATGCTACGGCAGGAACTCGGACAAAAAAGGGCCGACGATTCGGGGAATTGTTTTTACCCAGTACGCCTACCGCGCATTAGAATTCGAAGGCTCGGAGCCGCAGGGACTGTCCAACGAATCCAAATACGGAAAGGAGGTCGTGGGGACGACTTTAGAAAACTGCACCATTTCTTTCTGCTCCCGCGTCGCGGGCTACCTGAAGGGTGATAAGCTGACCATGAGGAATTGCCTTGTGAGCGACACGAGCACCGAAGGGATTTACGTCATCAGCTCATCAGATGTACTGCTGGAGAAAAACATCTTCAGACGCAACAATATCGAGGACATCACCGGATACTTTCCGGCCGCGGTGAAAATATTCAATCAATGCTACCGCGCTACGTGCAGGGACAACCTTGTCACCGACTTAGCCAATTCAAACGGCATATGGTACGACGTGGGCAACGTTGACGGGCGAATCATCGACAACTGGTTCGAGAACGTGGGCAGCATCAACACGCCGTTTTCCAAGGAGCGGTTCTGGCCGAGCGATAACGCATTTTTCTTTGAAATCTCGAAAGGGGCGATTTGCGCGGGCAACGTGTTTGTAAATTGCGACCACGGCGTATTCATACTCAACAGCTGCAACGTTCAAATCTACAACAACACATTCGTAAACAGCGTCGCCTGCATCGGGCGCACGGACAGAAGCGCCGCCAACGACCACTTTGGATGGCATCCGAGCGCCGGCCCCGATGTAAACGACAGAGAGGGACACGTTTTTGTAAATAACCTGCTTACGGGGGATGAAAACTTCAGCAGGCCCCTTCTGGCTTTTTCGCAGACGCCCTCGCTGTGCCAACTGCTGAGCAAGCCGCAGGTCAAACAGCTCGATTATAACGCGTATGTACGGCGCTCAAAAACGGAACCTTCACCGTTAATTTTCTGGAGTCCCGCCGCGGGCAGCAGGTGCCAGGTGCCTGTCGCCTCGCCGGAGGAATTGCAGAAACTGCATCCGGAGTTTTGCGGCAAAAGCCGCTATTTCGCCGGCTATGACGGGCCTTTATTTAAGAGCGCCGAGCCGGGCAGTTATAAGAATTACATGCTGCTGCAGGCATTTGCTGATTCCAAAACGGCCGCCCCTATCCCAGCTGAAATCAGCAAGCTTATCGGGTTGTTCAAAACCGATGAGCCTTTTGTCGGAGCTTACCAGCCGGTCCCATAGAAAACAAAAAACATAAAATCAGGCAATAAATATGAGCGAGTCCGGGCAGCAGGGTAACGATGAGCGGCAGCCGGCCAAGCACCAGCGGCGGCGCAGATACAGCGGGACGCATCCGAAGCATTTCAGCGAAAAATACAAGGAGCACAATCTCGCGGCCCATCCGGAAATGAAAGAGCATCTGCGGGCAAAAGGCAAAACACCCGCGGGCACACACGTGCCGGTGCTGGTCGAAGAGGTTATCGGCTGCCTGAGACCCAAACCCGGCGAAATCGTGGTTGACTGCACCGTCGGCTACGGCGGGCACACAGCCGAATTTCTCAAGCATATCGGGCCAACGGGAAAACTTATCGCGATGGACGTGGATAACGCGGAACTCGAACGCACCCGCAACCGGTTAAGCAAAGACAATGCGCCAATTAGTTTTTATCACAGCAATTTTGCTGGCATAGCCAACGTTCTGAAAAAAGAAGGACTCAGCGGCTGTGATATAATTTTCGCCGACCTGGGCGTTTCGAGCATGCAAATAGACAACCCACAGCGAGGGATGAGCTACAAGCATCCGGGGCCAATCGATATGCGAATGGACGGCCGGATAAAAGAGACCGGGGCGGATTTGCTCAATACGCTTGCGGAAGAAGAATTATCGAAGGCATTTCTGGAACTGGCGGATGAGCCGGACCACAGGAAAATCGCTGAGTTTATTGTCAATCAGCGGATGGTTACGCCGATTACACAGACCGAACAGCTTATCCGTATAATTTTCAGCGTAAAGGGATTGACCGAAAAGCTCTGGAAAAAGCAGAACAGGGCAGGATTCGGCAAGCTGCACCCGGCGGCGCGGGTGTTTCAGGCGTTACGCATATTAGTCAACGACGAGCTTGGCTCGCTGAAGGAGCTTTTAAGAATCGCCCATTACTGCCTGCGTCCCGGCGGGCGAATCGGCATTATAAGTTTTCACAGCGGCGAAGACCGCATTGTAAAGCGGTGGTTTCGCGACAACGTCCGGGCGGGCATATACCAGACGGCCTCGCCAGACGCAATAGTGCCCAGGACTAAAGAGATTATGTCGAACCCCCGGAGCGCATCGGCCAAATTCCGCTATGCCGTGATTAAATCGCAGGGGAACACAATATAATCCCCGGAAAACCCTGCCATCCGTCATTGCCTTCGGCAATGCCGAGAGTGGCAGGGCTAAATATAAGAGGTAAGATTTTGTAATTTTACCCTTGACGGGGGGGAGAAAAATCGCTTTATTTGTGTAGAAGTCCCGGAACGCCGGGAGATGATAAAAAGGATTGGTCATATCGCTTGAAAGGATGAAATAAGATGCGACTCGCCACGGTTTCAGTAATCAGTTTTGTATGTGCTGCAATGATAATTACCAGCGGCTGCGTTTCTGATCAGCAGTTCAAAGACCTCAAAATGCAGAACGCCGCACAGGAAAGGCGAATAAAGGACCTCGAAAGCCAGCTCCAGGCGGCGACACTTGAGCTTGACCATGCCAAAAGACAGATTGAGACGTTGGGCGGCAAGGGCGGTATCGAGATGCAGGCCCTGCAGCAGAAAGTAGCGGCGCTCGAAGACGAGATTGCCAAGAAGAAGGCATTGATTGAGGCGATGCAAAAGCAACTGATGGGCGCGACGCAATTGCCGGCCGAACTTAGTTCCATGTTGGAAGACTGGGCAAAGGGCAGCGACCTGGTGAGTTTCGACGCGGCGAGGGGCATTGTAAAATTCAAGAGCGATTTGCTCTTCGAGAAAGGCAGCGACGAGGTTGCGCCATCGGCTATGGAATCAGTAAAGGCGCTTTGCGGCATTCTTAATACCGAGCAGGCCAAGGCATTTGACATTATAATCGCGGGACACACCGACGATATGCGTATCGTGCAGCCCGATACTCTCGCCAAGCATCCATCCAACTGGTATCTGTCGGCGCACAGGGCAATATCTGTCCTTAACGTTATGACAAACAACGGCCTTGTGTCCGAGCGAGCGAGCGTCAGAGGGTTCGGCGAATACAGGCCGGTTGTTCCGAACGAGCTGAACAAGAAGGGCAATCCGCAGAACAGGCGAGTTGAGATTTACATTGTCCCCAAGGGCATGTAACGCGATAACGGTCGAAATTCGCAATGGCTGACAGGACGCTGATAATCATCAAGCCGGACGGGGTGCAGCGGCATCTTGTCGGGGAAATCATAGCCCGCTTCGAAAAGAAAGGCCTGAAACTTGTCGCGGCTAAATTCCTCAAGCCCGATACTGAACTCGGGGAAAAATTATACGCGGTTCATAAAGGCAAACCTTTTTACGACAGCCAGGTGAAATTTCTTTGCTCGTCGCCTATACTGGCGATGGTTTGGGAAGCCCAGGGCATAATCGAAATTACACGCAGGATGCTGGGGGCAACGTTCGGCTACGAGGCAATTCCAGGGACGATTCGCGGTGATTTCGGCTGCTCAACGAGTTTCAATCTCGTTCACTGTTCCGACAGCGCACAATCGGCTGATTACGAAATCCCGATATTTTTCCGGCCTGAAGAAATAGTAAATTACGAATTCGCTGACGAACACTGGCTATACGGGAAAAAAGAGTAACAGCCCGCCTGCCACGGGGGTTGCAAAATCAATCAATCTTCGTTCTGCCTGGCAGAACGTCGCCTGTCGGATTCTTTGAGGAGGCGCTTGCGCATCCGTATCGAACTCGGGCAAACCTCAACAAGCTCGTCTTCCTGAATGTATTCCATGGCGACCTCAAGCGACATTATTCTGGCGGGCCTGATTTTTGCCGCTTCGTCCTTGCTGGTGGTGCGCATATTGGAAAGCTGCTTGAGCTTCGCGACATTTACCGGTATGTCATCGTCTTTGCAGTGTTCGCCGACAATCTGGCCATCATATACCGTTTCGCCCGGCTCGACAAAGAATAGGCCCCGGTCGTACAAGGCGTCGAGGGCATAGGCAGTAACTGGGCCTGTGGTGGTGGCAATCATAACGCCTGCTTTGCGCTGCGGTATCGCGCCTCGCATCGGCTCATATCTTTCGAAGGTATGGTGCATAACCGCTCTGCCCTGTGTGGCATTCAACATTCGGGCGTGCAGGCCGAAGAGACCGCGCGAGGGAATTAAAAATTCCATGTGAATAAAGGTGTTTGCGCCGCTTTTGGCATCCATTTTAATCATTTCACTTCTTCGGTCACCAACCAAGCTCATAACCGCGCTCTGGCAATCCGTGGGGCAATCAATCGCGAGCAACTCTATCGGCTCGTGATCTATGCCGTCGATTTTTCTAACAATGACGCTAGGTTTCCCGACGCAAATCTCATAACCTTCGCGCCGCATATTCTCAAGCAGGATGCCGAGATGCATAAGCCCCCTGCCGGAAACGTTGAATTCTTCGGGCGTTTTGCCCGGCTCGACTCTCAGTGCGACGTTATGCTGAAGCTCTTTTTCGAGACGATCGCCTATGTGCCTGCTGGTAACGTATTTGCCGTCCCTGCCTGCGAAAGGCCCATCGTTGACGCGGAAGGTCATAGTCATCGTGGGCTCATCGACGGGAATAACCGGAAGCTGGGTGGGGTTATCGGGGCAGGCGATGGTATCGCCGATACTAATGGGGTCAAGTCCGGAGACGGCGCAAATATCGCCTGCCTGAACGCTTGAAACGACCTTGCGCGTAAGTCCCTGGAACTGGTAAATCTGCATAATTTGCTGCTGAGTATGAACACCCGCAGTGTCGATTACGGTAACATTTTGGCCTTCAGTAAGATTGCCCGCGAAAACCCTTCCGATGGCGATTTTGCCTACGTAATCGGAATACTCCTGATTTGTCACAAGCATTTGCAGCGGAGCATCAGGTATTGCTTCCGGCGGCGGGACGTGATTTATAATCGCATCATACACGACCTTCAGATTATTTGTTTTGATATCGAGCTTTGTGGTTGCCCAGCCCTGCCTGCCGGAGGCATAGATGATGGGAAAATCGAGCGCCTTGTCATCTGCGCCGAGCTGAACGAGCAAATCGAATACTTCATTAACAACATCATCCGGCCTGCTGTTTTCACGGTCCACTTTATTTATCACCACTATGGGGCGCAGCTTATTCTCAAGGGCTTTGCTCAATACGAACA
>JBFZBL010000200.1:0-6081 GCA_041308485.1 Phycisphaerae bacterium
ATCCTTCTGCTGCAGCTTGTCGAAGACAGCATCCCGCAGCGTCTGGCTGTCGTTGTCGCGGAAGGCAATTGTCTTGGCCGCTTCGCTCACATGAGTGCTGATGTTGACCTGATTGATGATCTGCCGGAGCCTTTCTATCTCGTCTGCAACCTTCTCTATTTTAGCGTTGCCGTCGTCGATAAGGTCAAGCATTTTCAGGGTTGATACAAAGATGACTACCAGCGTTATCAGTGAGAATAACGCCACAAGCAGCGATAGTGCGCTGGTAATGCCGGAGGAGTCCTTGCCGAAAGCGCCCGCGAAAAGCGCTATTATTATAATGGCGGCAAGAACGCCGCAAACAATAAACAGGTTCTTGAAGCTCCCCACCGGGTTGTTTTTTCCGAGTTCCATAGCCGTTCCTTAAAAAAAAGTTGCTTTCAGGAAACTGCATAATCATTATAATCCTTATACGGCGGCCTTGTCAATAACTCCGCAAATAAGCGTAATATAAGAAGTTTTTAGGGAGACGCTGATATGAAACCGATTAAAATCGCCTGCCTGATTTCAATTTCGCTGATAATTATTATTACAAGCTGCGCAGCCCAGGATAGAAAGGTCTTAACGTCGTCTGAGGCCTTGCATGAAATGGGGGTCGTCAAGGGAAATAACAAATTCGCCTTCGAGCTTTACCAGAATCTGGAGAACCAGCAAGGCAATCTTTTCCTGTCGCCATACAGCATATCGACGGCCGTGGCGATGACCTACGCGGGAGCGAAGGGTGAGACAGGAAGGCAAATGGCAGCTACCCTCAACTTTAATTTATACGACGACAGCAACGATACGAAAAGAATACCTCTAATCCCGCTGTTTCATCATACTTTCGGAAATATTATTAAGCAATTAAATGAATCGGGCAAAAAAGGCGGCTATGAGCTGACTGTCGCAAATGCGCTATGGGGACAAAAGGATTATCAATTTCTGCCGGAATTCTTGACGACCGTTAAAACAAACTACGACGGCAATTTAGAGCAGGTCGATTTCAAAACGCAGACCGAGGAAGCCCGAAAGACAATCAACGCCTGGGTCGAAAACAAAACAAAAGACAAAATAAAAGAGCTTATCAAGCCGGGCCTGCTCGATTCGATGACCCGCCTTGTCCTTACCAACGCGATATACTTCAAAGGAAAATGGGAAAGCCAGTTCAAGCCCGAACAAACAAAAGATGCCCCCTTCACCCTGTTAGACGGCAAAACAATCAACGCTGCCATGATGAGCCAGACCGGAAAATTCAGCTACACCGAAACCAACGACATCCAGATACTTGAAATGCCTTATGTGAACAAAGATTTGTCGATGGTTGTTCTGCTTCCCAAAAAGGCCGATGGCATCAAAGACCTTGAAAAAGAGCTTACTTCTGTCAACCTCACCGACTGGCTCACCGGAATGCACAAACGTGAAGTGCAGGTCTTTTTCCCAAAATTTAAGATGACAAGCGAATTTTCGCTGGCGGAAACACTCAGCGCAATGGGAATGCCTGATGCATTCTTGGAAAAGGCAGACTTTTCCGGTATGACGGGTAACCGCGACCTCCTCATATCGGCCATCGTCCACAAGGCTTATGTAGAGGTCAACGAGGAAGGTACCGAGGCGGCTGCCGCCACCGGCGCTGTAATGAAAGTCACATCCATCGGCACTCCCCCGCCGGTCTTCAGGGCTGACCATCCGTTTATCTTCTTGATTCGCGATAATCCGACGGGCAGCATCCTGTTCCTCGGCCGACTGGCACACCCAGAAAAATGAACTACCCCTGTTTTGACTACTGAAATACAGGCTGTGTTGCATTTTGTAAACACAGCCGTTGACATATCGCAACTCTAATCAAAATAGCCCGCCGGCAAGTTATAAGCGAAAATGGCGGTTTAAACGCGAATTACGCCCCCTGTTAAGATGTTGCGTTTTGGCAACACTGGGCCATAGTCGGCAAATAGCCTGCATTCGTGAATAGTCAAACAAAACTCAAGGCCAATACGGCAGACGTGAGTTTTGAACCATTATCGAAGCAGGAGAAATTCCTATAACAAATACCGGTAAAAGATTGAAACGAGAATGCGTTTTGCACGTAGAATTATAGGACAGTAATGCAGGGACGATACGCAACGATGATTTGAGATTTTGCGAGGATACTGCGATGATGGATGAAGCACGGCTGGCAGATGAGCTGAATGAACTGGTAAAGCAATTCGGAGGCGCGGCAGACCCCACATCGAAACGCCTTGAACTCCTTGCCAAACAGGCCGAGGTGAACAAAAAAGAACTCCAGGAAAGCGTCGATTGCCTGCGAGAATCGCTCGATTACCTGCGGGTTTGTATCAAGTACCTTCTTCTGGATATCGAGGCAACCCGCCGGGAAAACAACTACCTGCAAAAGCTGCTCCATGATAAAGACCGGGAAGAGTAGTTCCGCCGGCCGCACAACCGTTCTTTGTGAGCAACTTCCTGTTTTTCCACTTACCGCTACCTGTCTATCTATTTGCCTGATGGCTGCGCAGGCGTCGGCTGGCCGGGCTGCTTTTGCATATTCTGCTGCATCTGCTGCTGCATAATCATCTGAAACGCCGTCATCATCTCGGCCAGATGCTCCTTGGGCAAAGCGAAATCGAGGGCGAATGAGCCGTTATCGATTTTGGCCGCAAAGACAAGATTGCTCTTGCTGGGTATATCGGGAATCGTAAACGGCGCTGGCGCAAAGGCCTGCATCATCTTCATCAGACGCAGATAGTTATAAGTAAACACAACGTCCTTGCTGTCGGCGTCCGGGATAAAGGCAATCGCTTTTTGCATTTCCGAGCAGGCCTGTGCCGGGGTGCCCGCCTTAGCCTGGTCGATAAGCTTGTAAACGGCGTTGGGGTCGTTCGATATCCTGCACACCCACAGGCCGTTGACAATAGCCCAGCGATATTCGAAGCCGCTGCCATACATCGCGTCAAGCATTTTAGCTTCGGGCGAGTTGGCATCAGCATATTTCATAGACAGCTTCGCGAGGTCTATTGAAACGCCTTTGTAATTTTCCGCGCCGCGTTTTACGGTAAAGCCGGTTTCCATACCCATACTCTTGTAGAAATCGCCAAATGCGCTGCCGGTCCAGAGCTTTACAAATTCATCGCTGACTTTGTTGAACCGGTTGACATCTTTGACTTCGAGAGCATATTTGGCGTCGAAGAACGGCTTTGTGTTGGGGTCAACCTTGAACGAGCAGATAATAAAGTCGCCAGTCGAATCGGCGCACTCATCGAGGAGCTTTTTGGTTTTAGCGATGTTGGGGTCATTGGCGTCTTTTCCTGTCATCATCACCATCATGTCAATGGCCTTGGCGTTGAGTTTTTTATACGCCGGATGATTTATCCGCCCGGCCAAATTCATCGCGGCGCCGTCCTCTGTGTAGCCGAGAAGCGGGTTAGCTTTTGCCGCGCCCTCGGTGACAAACATACCCGCCATTTCGGTTCCGGGCAGCGCATCCAGAGCAACTTTGAAATTGAGCACAGACGGCTTCGGGTTTAGGGTTATCGTTATTGACTTTGACTGCTGCATAAAATCTTTGGCGTAACCGGCGAAGGCATTGGCAAGGCCGGCCATAAACGCCGGATTTTTCTGCATCTGATTTGCTGCTCCAGCATCGGCCATTTTCTTTTTCATTTCATCGAGGCCATCGGAGATTTGTTTTTTGTAAACCGATGAGATTTTAACCATATTCGCGTAGGCCCATACCGGCTCGGCTGATGACTGTTTGGCCTGCGCGGCATTGAGAGACGACTGCATGCCGGCGAATTTCTTGCCTTCAACTGTAGCGGCCATAGTGCCGAGCTTGCGGTAATCGTGCGACATCAATGCAAACGAGCCGGTCTTTTTGATAAAGAACTGCCCTGAAGGCCCCATTCCAACTGCTGATATGCCATTGGTATCGGGCTGGCTGACGCGGAAATTGGGGTCGGTAAGCTGGGCATAATCGGTGACGGGCAACAGAATGTATATATCCGGCTCCTTATCAACTGATTCGGCTGTTGCGAACGCCGCGAAACTGCCATTGACGTCAAAACCCTTTAATTCGAAGTTGCCGAAGAGCATGCCGAGCTGGCCCTTGATAAGACCGCCGGTGGATAGGGGTATCGGCGAGACGCCCATCAGATACTGGTCAAGGTTGGCGGTGGCCTGATTGAGATTGTTAATCCGGACACAGAAAATAGCGTCGGCGGGTATGGCACTCAAAACCACGTCGCCCTTGTCGGCCGCCTGTGCAAAAACCGAAAAGGATAATGTTAATATGATTGCCGACAGTGTTGTTGAAACAATATGTCTGAACATTGTATTGACTCCCAAAAAGCCGTTATTTTGTTGTTTATGTTGACAGGTAAAACTTTGTGGTATTTATACTCATAAGCCGCGTGAACAGCAAGAAAAACCTCAAGCGGTCAATGGCGGCACAACAAAAGTTAATTTAATCTCGGATCACACAGACGGCACAGATTTTAAATGCCCGATGCACAATACTCATTGCTCGTGAATAAGGTTCGATTTTCAAACGAGGATATATTTTATTGAGCAGAGACGGTATTGCATATTTGGCATATCGTAATTAATATATCTCAATTAAGAGGCCACTGCCGGGCGAAAACGGCGGAAAGCGGGAAAGGCCTTGGATTAAGCAAAAACTTACCACATACGTTTATTGGGTAAAGTGAGAAAGGAGATTTCTATGAAATGGAAAACAGAAGACGGAGGATGGAATCCTTATCTTGCCGGGGCGATTACAGGATTGTTAGCAATCGCTTCGGTGTTAGCAACGACAAAATTACTCGGGAAAACCAGCTACCTGGGGGCGTCAACAACATTTGTGCGTGCGGCAGGCCTTTTTGAGCGGACGATTGCCGAAGAACACGTGACTGCGAATGAGTATTACACAAAAGAAAAGGTTAGGGTTGACTGGCAGTTCATGCTTGTGCTGGGAATTTTCTTAGGCGCGCTGATTTCATCCGTAACGGACCGCAGCTTTAAGCTGGAGAGCGTTCCGCCGACTTGGAAGGGCCGATTTGGTCCCTCAGTCGGGAAACGGGCAACATGGGCTTTTGTCGGCGGAATAGTTGCGATGATGGGCGCCCGTATGGCAGACGGATGCCCGAGCGGACATGGTCTTAGCGGAACGATGCAATTATCGGTCAGCTCGTTTGCGGCCCTGGCGATGTTTTTCGCAACAGGCGTTATGGTAGCTCATATGGTTTACGGAAGGAGGGCATCATGAGTAAAGAACAATTGTTAGGATTGATTACGGGAATTGTGTTCGGATTTCTGCTGCAAAAAGGCCGGGTACTTCGCTTCGACAAACAGGTCGGCGCAATGCTGCTGAAGGATATGACGATATTCAAATTCATGTTCTCGGCGATACTTATAGGAATGGTTGGGATACTTTTGCTTGCGAATGCAGGTGTTATCAGCTTGAGCCACAAGCCGATGAATCTTGGGGCGGTGTTACTGGGAGGGGCTTTATTCGGAGCAGGATGGGCGGTAATGGGGTTTTGTCCGGGGACATCAATCGGGGCTTTGGGAGAAGGACGCTGGCATGCCATTTTTGCCGTCGCGGGAATGGTGGCTGGAGCCGCTGTATATGCGGAACTGTATCCATTTTTTAAAACAACGGTTCTGGCATGGAAGGATTTTGGGAAAATCGGGCTGCCCGATGCAATCGGCATCTCGCAATGGATAGTTGTCCCCGTGTTATGGGCGGGCACAATCGCGTTATTTTTCTTATTCGAGAAGAAAAAGCTTTGAATAAGCAGCTTTTTTTGACTGAGCCAGACAAACCCCGGCCACGCGGGGCCGGGGCTAAATTTAAGCGGAGAAGTAATGTTTTGGGACTTGGCATTTTTTTATGCAAGGATAGGGTTTTTCGTGCCCTTTTGTGAACAAGTCAAACCCTGTTTTAGCCGATATCAAGGCAGGGTGTCGGTTTAAAGGTCTGATAACGAACATCGGCTGCTCTTCTACAATAGAATATATAAGGAAAGTCCTGTGCAGCAAGCGGCAATCGTTGACAGGGCAAGCCAACAA
>JBFZBL010000201.1:0-4661 GCA_041308485.1 Phycisphaerae bacterium
CCGGCGGCGGCAACAACTACCCACGCAACGACATCGAAATAACACTGCCCAGCTTCGCAGCCGCATACGGGGCGAATGGACTTGCCTGGTTCAAGGCCAAAAACGAACCCTTCGACTCCGCTCAGGGCAGGAACGGCAAAATGACCCTTGTCAGCAACCTGTCAAAATTCTTCAGCTCGGAGCAACTCGAAGAAATGGCAAACCGCTTCGGCGCAAAGGACGGCGACCTGGTTTTGCTTGTGGCAGGCGATGAAAAAGCAGCTAATAAGGCGCTCGCTCCTCTGCGGTGCAAAATCGGCAAGGAGCTTAAGCTCTACGAGGAAGGCCGACTCGAGTTTGTATGGGTTGTCGATTTTCCGCTGTTCGAATGGAACGCCGACGAAAAACGATACGACTCGATGCACCATCCGTTTACCGCGCCTATCGCGGCGGATATGCCGAAGCTGGAAACCGACCCGGGAAATATTATCGCGCAGGCATACGACATCGTCGTCAACGGCTCGGAAATCGGCGGAGGCAGCGTCCGTATCCACAGGCCTGAAATGCAGGCCAAGGTATTCGACCTGCTGAACATCACAAAAGAACAGGCGCAGCTGCGTTTCGGCTTCTTCCTCAAGGCGCTCGAGCACGGGGCTCCTCCCCACGGCGGAATCGCGCTGGGGCTGGACCGGATGATTATGCTGCTGACAGGCACGGACAATATACGCGACGTCATCGCCTTCCCGAAGACGCAGCGGGGCCAGTGCCTGCTAACGGACGCGCCGAGCGAGGTCGAACAGAAACAGCTTGACGAACTCAACCTGCGAACACAAAAACACTCGCACGAGCCTGAGAAAAAACAGTAGCGTTTACGCAAATGGTTTGCCGCCCGTTTTCATCAGGCGAGATATTAACCATACGCTGCACGCTGTTTGTTATACGCTGTTTTGCGACCTATGCTGAAAAAGATAAACAAAATTTATCACAGGATTCTGGTGTTTTTGCACCTTTCGCCGCTGTCACTGGCGGAAAAATGCAGAATCGCGTTCGGCACGGCTGTGGTGCTGATACTGGCTTCGGCGCTGCTGATTCCCTACGGCTGGATGCGCCAGCTCACCCGGCAGAACCGGCTCGACGCAAGCAGGGCCTGGGCGGAAACGCTGGTCCGTAATCACTTTCAGGTATCTTCCCCCGACAGCACCAAACTGGCGATGCTGGACGACCTGGGAAACATAATGGACCCGAACAAAACCGATATTCGCTGGGTTCGTTTCAAAAAAGACGACAAAAAAATAGAAGGATTGACGGTCCAGCAGCGGCATATGGTAGAAGAGCTTCGTGATGACGAAGATTCCCAAGATAAGCAGCGCTTCGAGAACAGAAAAAACACGCTTTATTCCAATTATGTGCGTGTTATTCGAGCAACTGAGGGTTGTATAATCTGTCATAATCAGCAGGGTTCCGCGGGCGCATTTAACCGTAATGAGGCAATAGGCGCAATAGTGGTTGGAAAGCCGGCCCCTGAGATGCGCCGGGCGGACCTCCTGAACCGCGTATGGATTATTGTCGCGGGCCTTATCAGCGGCACAGGCGCAATTGTGGCATTTTATATCATAACGCAACGGGTCATTCTGAGTCCTATTCGCCAGTTGCGGGCATTAGCCAACAACGTCGCCGAAGGCAACCTCGATATCAGAAGCTCGATAAATACCCGCGACGAATACGAGAAGCTTGCTGAGGCTTTCAACCACATGCTCGACGGCCTGCAGGCCGCCCAGGAAAAACTCCGCCAGGCCAACAGGCAGCTTGACGATAAAATAATAGAACTGTCGGAACGAAACATCGAGCTTTTCAAGGCGAACAAAGTCAAGGGCGAATTTCTGGCAAATATCTCGCACGAGTTCAGAACCCCGCTCAACTCCATTATGGGTTTTGCCCAGGTGCTTCGCGATAAGCCGGAACTGCTCAAGGAAGACAAAGGGAAACGGTACGCCGAGAACATTATCGTCGGGGGCCAGCGCCTGCTGAATATGATTAACGACCTGCTTTATCTGGCAAGAGCCGAGGCGGACAAGATTCAACTGCATATCGAACAGACAACCGCCGAGGAGATTTGCGACGCCGTCATCACCTCGTTTACCGAAATAACGCGGGAAAAGAATCTCATCATCACACTTGAAGCGCAGAAGGACATCCCCGCTTTCGTGACCGACGCGGGCAAAATTCAGCAGATTCTCGAAAACTATACGAGTAACGCCGTAAAGTTCACGCCCGAAGGCGGCGAAATAACGTTAAGCGCGGTGATGCTCGACGACAAGACAATTCGATTCTCCGTAACAGACACCGGCTGCGGAATAGCCGAGCAGGACAGGGACAAAATATTTCAGAAGTTCGGCCAATTAGGCAGCCCCCTGACGCGACAGACAAGCGGCACGGGACTGGGTCTGGCTATAAGCAAGGAGCTTGCTGATCTGCTCGCGGGACAAATCGGCTTCGAAAGCCAACTCGAAAAAGGTTCGACCTTCTGGCTGGATATACCGCTGACCCTTGCTAAAGACCAGCCGCAGCAGTAACAACACAAATTAGCTTTAACAACATATAAATGTACTGCGGCGTTAAAGAAACAATTGAATAGGCGATACAGGGTTCGAACCTGTGACCTCACGGGTGCGTGCTGCCGATAGACCTTGCCAAATCATACACAATCAAAAAGTTACAGAAACTCATTATACCCGTAGCAGCGACAGCATAGTCAATTTTGCAGGCAAAGCCCCCCCGCAACTACCCGCAAATCGAACACTTTTGTTCCCAAAACGGCGTCAGAAAGATTTGACATAAAAGCCATGAATAGTTTATAATAAAGGCCTTAAAGTGGCTCCGGCAAAGTAATATCCGGTGCCGGTATATTTAAAGATATGGGAGAGAAAGGAGCTTACAAATGAAATGTGTTCGTCCGATAACCAATTTTGTATTTATAGCAACTTTACTGGTGATAGCCATAGGGCTGACGGGGTGCTTTTCGTCAAATCCGAAGGATATCGAGGCGTTTTTAAAACCACACCAGGCTAATGTAACGGCCGACAAGTATCTTTTACAGCCGCCGGATGAAATTGAAATCCATTGTGCGAGAATCCCTGAACTCAACCTGCAAAAACAAAGAATACGTCCTGACGGCAAGGTAAGTTTTGAGAACATAGGAGAGTTTATGGCGGCAGGAAAGACGCCGTCGGAACTGTCTGCATCTATGCAAAAACAGTTGTCAACGTTATATACACTGGTTGGTGACCAGCCGATTGAAGTACGAATAATGGCCTTTCAGAGCAAGAAATATTATGTCCTTGGGCAGGTGACCAATCCAGGTCCAAAAATATATTCAGGAAGAGAAACCGTATTTACCGCACTTTCCGCAGCCCAACCCAATCCAATGGCATGGCTCGACCGGATTCAGGTTGTAAGGCCATCGGGGGACGCGAGTATAAGACCCAAAATTTTTGAAGTGGATTTCGACCGAATGTCAGCTCATGGAGATGCAACTATGAACGTCCTTTTGCAGGAAGGTGACGTAATATATGTACCACCGACGGTTCTTGCCGCCATCGCTATGAAGATAGAAGAATTTATCCGACCAATCGCCAGGGCCTTCACAGGCGCTAATATCGTACAGGGCGGCACAAGCAGCCCATATGTAGGCGGATCCGACAGAAATTATTAGGGGCTTGATAGGTCGCCACTTGTGATTTGACTCGATGAAAACAAGAAAAACCATCAGCATACTGCATATGGTCAGCACAGCTTGGTTTATGCTGTGCATGGGTTATGTATTCGTTCTGGCGCTGTGGCAGGCAGGATTCAACTGGTTAGTCATATTCTCCCTGTCCGGATATTGGGCCTTGATTATCACCCTGCTGGTCAGTTTGTACCTTTTTGGTGTTTTCAGGGGTGCCAGTCCAGGTCTCAGTATGCAGAAGGAACATCCCCTGACCAGCACGGCACATTATATGACATTCTATGTATCGGCACCTTTTCTTGGTGCTATTGCCGGCGTGCTAAGCATGATTGGCGAAACGGAAGTCAACTCGCCGCTCGACGGGTTGGCGCTTGGAACCATTGGCGCAACCTTTTTGACGTGGATCGTGGTTGACCCGGTTGCCGGCCTCCTGGAATTATTGGTGCCGGAGCCGAGAAAACATCGTGCCGAGCGGTTTGCGAGAGCCAGGGTGCAAAAGCAACTGGAACAGGCACATCGTGAACAGATGCTGTTTCGCGTATTCGAACAGGAACGTGAAAACGAACGGCTTTGGAAGGATATGTTTTCGCCGCAAGCCGAACGGCTTGCTAGATTACTGGCCTCTGAGGGTGATGATTTTACAAAGGCTGAGCGGGAGGCAATCGCTATAGGCGTGGAGGCATGGCGGACGGGCGGGTCTATATGTATGAAATATCTGCGCGATACGGCAGTGGAGATTTTCAGGCAGCAGTATAACGAGCGGCAGTTTGTTGATTACATTTCCGCATGGTGGGATGGCATAGGAAGGTGGCGAAATCCGTCGCTGGCGGTAAGATAAAACAGTGATGACGCTTGCAGGAGGCGGGCGGCATAACTTGATAAGGAGCGAGGGTGACCAAGCAGATTTGGGTAATAATACTGCTGTTGCCGGCAATCGTATCTCTGGCAGCAACAA
>JBFZBL010000202.1:0-3253 GCA_041308485.1 Phycisphaerae bacterium
GATGCTCTTCGCGAGAAAGGCACAATCGGCATGCACGCCATTCGCGCGGGCGATATCGTCGGGGTTCATTCGGTGATTTTCTCGACCTTAGGCGAGACGGTAACGCTGAATCACACCGCGCACAGCAGGGACACATTTGTCTGCGGCGCCCTTCGCGCGGCTGGCTGGCTGATTGGGAAAAAACCCGGCCTTTACTCAATGGCCGATGTATTAGGATTGAAATAGCGAGACGGCAGGGATGCTCCGAAGTTTGGTATCAAACATAAGAAAGGAAGTGAGATTATGAATACGATATTTGCGTTGATAGCGATAATCGCGGGTGTGCTGGGTTCGCTGGTTGCGTTTAATAAGATACAACTGGATAAATATATAAGCCCGGATGAGGCGCAGGACTGGCACAGGAAATACGGGAAGATATTCAAGATTATATCCCCGATAGCGGCTGTATTGGGATTATGGTTTCTGATTTTTTAGCCGGCCGACGATTTACCGCTGACTTGTCTTGAGTGAAGCCGAAGGAGACCGCGGAGAAAAAAACTAATGTTTCTCTGCGTGCCTTGCGTGCTCTGCGGAAAGAAATAACCACGTATTGATATGTCCCCAGTTGCGATAACAGTTAAAAATACAAGCAAGTGTTTCGGCAAAGTCAAAGCCGTAACAAACCTGAGTTTCGAGGTCGAGGCCGACAATTGTTTCGGTTTCCTCGGCCCAAACGGCGCGGGTAAAACTACGATGATGAAGATGCTCTACGGCAAATGCACCATCGATAATACTGACGGCGCATCCATTGATGTATTCGGCTATAACCCTGTTAAAGATGAGCTTGCAATCAAGTATCTCTCAGGTGTCGTGCCGCAGGAAAATAATCTCGACGAGGAGCTTGACGTAATAAGCAACCTGATGGTTTATTCGCGGTTTTACGCATTACCACGCAAGGCCGCGACGAGCAGGATTGATTACCTGCTGGGGTTTATGGAATTGTCGGACAAGCGCTCCTCCAGAATCAGGGAGCTTTCTGGCGGCATGCAGCGGCGATTAGTAATCGCGCGTGCGCTGATGAATAACCCTAAGTTATTGATACTCGATGAGCCGACGACCGGTCTTGACCCGCAGGTGCGACATTTAATTTGGGACAAACTTCGCCAGCTAAAAAGACACGGTACGACGATTCTCTTGACGACGCACTATATGGAAGAGGCGTTTGCGCTTTGCGATACAATTTTGATTATGGATAAAGGGGCGGGAATCCTTCGCGGCTCACCCGCCGAGCTGCTCACGCAAAATATCGAGAAGCACGTCCTCGAAATTACGGGCAGCCATTCGCTCGAAACGACAGCCGACGGCGCAATGTTGCAAAAACTTCGAATCGACCGCACACAGGAAACAACGCGGGTGTATTGCGATGATGACCAGCTTCTGCGGAGTTTAACTGGTCGATTAGAGGGCGCACATTACTTTTTGAGGCAGTCGAATCTCGAAGATGTGTTCTTAAAGGCGACGGGAAGGGCTCTGAATGAAAAGCAGTAAACCATATCCTTACCCGCCGCTTGCGAGGCGTCTTTTCGGCGTGTGGTTCCGCCATACGCGGGTCTATACGAAAAATATTTTCAGCAACGGTCTGCCTCCTTTTCTTGAGCCGCTGCTGTTTCTGGCGGGCGTTGGACTGGGCTTAGGCAAATACATTACGCAATCGATGGAAGGGCTTACCTATATCGAGTTTCTCGGGACAGGACTCATTATGACGGCGGCGATGTTTACCGCATCCTTCGAATGCACCTTCGGCACATTTATCAGGATGGAATTCGAGAAGGTTTATGACGGGATGCTGGCTGCGCCGATTACCGCCAACAACCTGATTATCGGGGAAATCATCTGGGCAGGGACAAAGGGATTTTTCTTTTCGTTTGCCGTACTTTGCGTCCTTACCTGTTTCGGCATAATAACGTTACCTCGCGGTTTGCTCGCCCCGTTTGTGGGATTTTTTACCGGGATGATGTTTTCCGTTATGGCGTTATTAGTTACATCTTTTGTCAGGACGATTAACCATTTCAATTTTTATTTCTCCGGCTTTATCTCGCCGATGTTTTTCTTTTCGGGCGTGGTCTTTCCCGTTTCCAATCTGCCCGCCTATGTTCGCCCGTTCGCCGAGGTCATTCCCCTGACTCATTCCGTCCGGCTGACCCGCGCCGTCTGCGCCGGCCAATACAATTGGTTCTTACTGCTCGATATGCTTTACATTATCGTATTCATCCTCGTAATCGGCTTTTTCGCGGTCAATCGGCTGAAAAAACGATTGGTTTACTGATTAGCCGAGACCCCCGACAACAACATTCGAGGGCAGGAAAGTCACGAAAAAGGTCAAAAAAGTGTTGAAAAAAGTCCCGATTTTTCGAAAAAGAGGCTCATTTTTTTCCTTTAAATGAGGTTTTTATAGATCAAAATTACATTAAGAGCTTATCATACAAGGACTTAACCACAGAGATAAAAATGAGCCTTCCTTCGTACAAAAGTACGAAGGGTAGAGCCCCGTTGCCGAGACGGGCTCGTCGCTTCGCTCCGTGTTTTTCCCTTTAATGCGGTTTTTAACATTTTACCACGAAGGCACGAAGGCGCTAAGTTTCTTTCAGACAAAGAGTTACATTGTTTTTGCCACAGATTGCACAGATTACACTGCATTCGCTCGGCTTGGCGTACTCAAAAAATCCTGCTTTTTAAGCGAGCTTAGACGCAGGATTTGTTTTCGTCCGCCGAAGTCCTTCGGCCTTCCTACTATAAGCCGGGCAAATGACACCCTTCTTCGCCGAAGCGGCTACGCAGGTCAGGCAGATTAAATTCCTGGTACTCGATGCCTGATTCTCACCGATTGCTTCTTCTTTACTTTCAAAAGAACCTAAAAGGTTCCTCCGTCGCACTACGTGCTATGGAGGACAGGCCCTTGTATGTTGACAGATATCATGGTTAAAGGTTCTATAGTAGATACGTCTTTCGGTGAGGCGAGCGTAGCGAGCCGAGCCGAAAGACGCCGGCGACGAGAGATCGGAACGTCCCTGGTCCATGAGACCGTTATAGAGCATGATCCTCGTTGCCGCTATGGAACTAACCCGAACAGCCGCAGGAACCGCCGAAAGCCCACAGGGCCGGCGAGTTCGCATTTGCAAGATTGGGAGCAGACCATGACAGAACCACTTTTCATCGGCATCGACGTTGCCAAAGACACATTCCACGTCGCCTCTCGTCCCGCCTCTATCAACAT
>JBFZBL010000203.1:0-7081 GCA_041308485.1 Phycisphaerae bacterium
CTGTGTTCGCTCGTCGTGTAATACCCCGTCCCGTTGGCATCGAAACAAATCGCCTCTCCCTGCTGCTCTAAGATAATCGGAATCGAACACTCGCTGCCCTCAAACGCCTTCCACAGCGGCCCTTCTTTGGGCCGCAGCCACAGCGACGCCGCGAAATATCCCCTTACGATAATCTCCAGCCCATCAGGTGAAATGTCCCCACCCGTCGCCATCCCCCAGTGCAGCTTCGCGACCTGCTCTAATACGGTTTTGCTGGTGGTAGATTGCGGATAAGCCGCCCGATAAATCCTGCTCGTCTGCTCCTTTGAAACGATATAAATATCTCTCGTCAGCGGGTCAAGCAGCAGCGTCTCCGCGTCTCTCGCCCCATCGGGATAAACCAGCTCAATCGTCTCGACGTTAGTAAGCGTAACCTTTGCGGGGGCCTGATTGGCTTCTACCGTCGGCTCAACAAAACGATATACAGCAACGCTTTTCCGCTTTGCATTATTATCGCCTATATCGCCGGCATAAATATAATCGACATTCGCCTGGGGCCCCGGCCCAATCGCGATATCCTCCCAGTTGCGGTTCTTCGCACCCTCAAGATTATACACCCCCAGGTGCTTTCCCTCCGGGGCAATCGCGTAAACGCACCCCGGCCCATAATCGTTGTGAATCCACAGTACGCCCGGATTTTTCCTGCTCGCGGCCAGACCTGATGCCTCTCTTATCAGCGCCGATTGAACCCTGCCGACCTCGCGCCCCCCAAAAAACTTCGGACAATCCCCCGACACAGACCGGCACCACGCAGACAAAATCATAACCATCAATGCGATTCTCGAAAAGCGTTCTGTCATTCTCTATCGGTTAGCCCCCCAGGTCCGCTTACCCTGAGCTTGTCGAAGGGTTTACGGGTTAGCCGCCAGTTCTTGTGCAAGCTGATGATACTTCTCGTGGGTACCTTCGCCCATTTCCTCCGCCTCTGCCTTTACAAACGCCTCCGTCAAAGCGGCCTGGTCTCCGGCAGTGAGAATCTTGTCGGCCATAGCGAACAGAACGTTATCCTCCTTGGTGATGTGCTCTTTGAGCAGCTTGACGTATGCTGCCAGATTGTCTCTTACCTCCCGAATTGCATGCCTGTCCCCGGCGCGTGCCTTGCCCAGCGCATCAGCAACCGCCTTCAGCCGATGGCGCCCGTGCTGATGCTCCGCAAGCATCACCGCGATTGGCCCAACGTCGGGCCGCATCCCCCGCTGCTCCAAAGCGACGAAAAAGTGCTTTTCCTCCTTTGAGTGATGACAGCGGTCAGCGAAATTACGGAAAAAATCGAGCAGTTTGTCAATCTTGTCGCCGTCCATCTTGCCGGCTGCTTCTATCGCCTTGACCTGTTTCTCGGCCGCTGCCAAAGCAAGCAGGATAATTTTATGTTCCTGTTTGAGCGTTTCTGTCGGCTTCATCTAAAATCCCTTAATCTAATCATTCTCTTTATACTCGCCATAGCCCTTTGTGTTTGTAAATTTTAGATTCGCCAAAACAACTTGTCAACCACCACTTGTCCATTGTTTGCCACGGCGTAGTCAAAGACGTAGCCGGGTCAACTACGACTAAATCTGCAATCCACAATCTGCAATCCGCAATACTTAATTTCCCTTGATTTAATTCGTGCAATTTGCTATACTGAAAATCAAGCGAGGGAGCTCAATCGTAACATTAAAAGAGCTTTCTTGAGTTATCCCGGCACAGGCCGGAGGGGCAGAAAAATGGGCGGGTGGTTTGAACTAGCAGCCGTAATAACAGCCGCGTTATCAGGGGCCTTCGCAGGCCGTCTGTTTTCTCGTCTCAAAAATCCGCACTGGGGCTGGGGCTATCTCCTGCCTCTTATGCTCGTCTTTTTACTGTTCTTCATCACCTGGGCCAGCTTAAATGCCTCTAACCCGCTATTAGCCCTGATTTCCTCCGGCCGGCTGCGTTTCATCATTATCGCACTTTCCGTGACTATGGGCGCTATGACTCTCATAGGCCGGCTCACAAACCGCTTTCAAAAAGGATTCCTTTTTGTCGTTATGATTGGCGGCGTCGCATGGGGAGCGGTCATGCCCTTCGCATATCCATTGATAATCAAAAACCACCTCGCCAGGCTGCCAACCTTAACAGATGCCGACAATATCTGCTTCCAAAGCACTCCCTACACCTGCGGCCCGGCTGCGGCCGTCACTGCGCTTAGCCGCCTCGGAATCAGCGCCCATGAAGGCGAATTAGCAATCCTCTCGCACACAAATCCCATCATTGGCACTATGCCCTGGGACCTTTACAAGGCAATGGAAAACCGCTACGCCGGCAACGGTATCGATTTTCAGTTCCGCCAATTCGACTCAATCAGCCAGATGCGAGAAGCAGACGTTACGCTTGCGGTCGTAAAGGACGCCTTTTTGCTCGACCACTGCGTTGCCGTAATTGAAGTCGGCGATGACACCGTTACTATCGGCGACCCCGTCCTCGGCAAAATACAAATGTCCCATAAATATTTTGAGAGCATCTGGCGTTTCTACGGAATCGCCCTCAAACACAATCACTCATAAAAGCCGACATTATCAGCCCTTCCTTTGCGAAAATCAGTTAAATTCCTGTAATCTGTGGTTCAGCCTTCCTCCCTTTATGTCGATGAATTGATGCCGGCTTACCGGACAGTATGTTGGGCGTTATTTAATATCTTGTCGTCCTTAAAAGGGCCGTAACCAGCGGAGGAAATATGGTTGACGTAAAAACAATACTTACAGGCGCTATTGAGCAACTCGCAAGCGACGTGCACATCAACGTTGGGCTGCCTCCCATTCTCCGTAAAAACACCGACCTGATAGACATGGACTTTCCAGTTGTCAGCAATGAGCACGCAAAGGAAATGGTCCTCGCTATGCTCGGGCCGGAACGTTACAAAAAATTCGAAATGCTCAGGGACGCAGATTTCTCAACCACCCTCGACGACGGACACCGCTTCCGCGTCAACGCTCACTACCAGAGAGGGACCATCGCTATCGCTTTTCGTCTGATTCCGAATCAGATCCCGAATATCGAAGACCTGCATCTTGCGCCAATCGTAAAAGACCTTACCGACCTGCCGAGAGGACTTGTCCTCGTAACGGGCCACACCGGCGCAGGAAAAAGCACAACCCTCGCCTCGATGCTCGGCGTCATAAACGCAAAATACCGAAAGCACATCATTACACTCGAGGACCCCATCGAATACGCTCTCGACAATAGAATGTGCATCATCGAACAGCGTGAAATCGGCTTCGACTGCCCGAGCTTCGGCTCAGCACTCAAACGCGTTCTGCGTCAGGACCCAGATATCATAATGGTCGGTGAAATGAGAGACCTCGAAACATGCCGCTCAACCGTTACCGCAGCCGAGACAGGCCACCTTGTCTTCAGCACCCTGCACACAATCAACGCCGCCCAGACCATCGAGCGTATTATCGATATTTACCCCGCAACCCAGCAAAACCAGATTCGCACGATGCTCGCCAACACCCTCCAGGCGGTCATCTCTCAGACTCTGTTCCGCAGAGTTGACCAGCCGGGTATGGTTCCCTGCACAGAAATCCTTCTCTGCACCTCGGCTGTCCGTAACTGCATCCGCGAAAACCGCATCTACGAAATCGCCAACATCATCGAAACCAGCCGGAAATTCGGTATGCAGACGATGGACAACAGCATCGCGGACGCTTATTTCAAGGGCTTTATCGGCAGAGACGAAGCCATTGCCCGCTCCGCCAACCCGGCCAAAATGGAAAAGGTCCTCAAGCCCTTAGACAATGCGCCGGTAAGCAAACCAGCCGTCAGTGCTATCCTCGAATAGGCCGGTATCGCTCTAAGTCCCGAAAAACCGCCCTTGGCGGGGGTTCCACGCCTATCACGCAAATATCCCGAAAAATCATTGACTTATCGCCCCAATTAGCGTAAACTGGCGATATGTTGCTTAATTTGCTCGCACCTTAGAATCCTCTTGTAGGAGAGTGATGATGTCGTTTCTGAAGAACGAAGACCACCCCCGTGTTTGTCCCAAAACAGGCAAAATCATCCAATCAAACCGTAATTTCCGCTGGCCCTGGTGGCTGTTTCCATTCACGGGCTTAGCGGCGCTTATATGGTTTTTAGTACGTGTCATACCCAAACCGTCACGGGCGGCCTATCCCTGCCAGCGGCTGGCGTTTCCTCTCGCCTCGGGCTTCATCACATGGATAATAGGTCTGGCCGCCTCAGTAATTGCTTTCCAGAAAGCAAAACGCCATTTTGTACGGGCACGCTACGTCCTCGCGGCTATCTGCATCGTTATCAGCGTAACAGCTATTTACGTAGCCCTTAGTTATTCATTTCAGTATCAGACACTCGCTGCTTATTCAACCCCGTCTGCTCGCATCCCACAGGCAACCAATTCACCGATAGGCACGGGCAAGGGCGTTCACCCGGGCAGAGTAGCCTGGATTCACGACCCCAACGCCACTACATGGGCAGGAATCGGCGATGGAAACTACTATGACCCAACCCACACGGACCAAAACATCGTCAACGCAATGGTCTCAAAATCGCTGCGGGCTTTAACAGGCAAAAGCAGCGACTTCGCCGCCTGGGACGCAATCTTCCGAAACTTCAATGAGCAGCAAGGCAAAGGCAACGTCGGATACCAGCCCGGCGAAAAAATCATGATAAAGGTCAATCTTGTCGGACTCATCGGCTCTCTAAGTTACACTTATAATAACACCAATTATCTTAATTATCCAAACACTTCCCCGCAGGTCATGCACGCCGTTCTCGACCAGCTCGTAAACGTCGTCGGGGTAAATGACGTTGACATCGCTATCGGTGATACAGTGTGCACCTTTGTCAATGCCTACTATAACAAGCTCTATACGGACTTTCCTCACGCAACATACATCGACGTCGTGGGAACCACCGGACGCACCAAGACAACTGCCCCCTCCACTAATCCTCGCGTCTATTGGGCCGACCCCAACTCCAACAGCGCAACCAGCAAGGATTATGTCCCCAACTCCTACAAAAACGCCGCCTATGTTATTAACCTCGCGAACTTAAAAGGCCACTACAACCAGGCGGGCATAACCGTCTGCGGTAAAAACCATTACGGTACTCTGTGCAGAACACCTAATCAAGCCAACTATTACGACCTCCACAGCACGCAAATCTGGACCATCAAGGGAATGGGACACTATAGGCCTCTCGTTGACCTTATGGGCCACCCCCATATAGGCGGAAAAACAGTCCTTTATCTTGTTGACGGGCTATATACGATAAAGCATTGCAGATATAATGTCTGGCCCGGTACAGCGGAAAAGTTCCCCAATCCTCCGTTTAACAATGACTGGCCTTCGAGCTTCCTCGCTTCACAGGACCCGCTCGCTATTGACTCCGTCGCCTTCGACATCCTCTACTATCAATGGCCTGATGTCGATGGGCCGGGCGGCGACGGCTCTGATGATTATCTCCACGAAGCCGCTTTGGCACCTGCCTCCCCTTCAGGCGTTTCTTATGACCCCGATGGCGACGGCAACGCCCTCACCAGCCAGGGCGTCCACGAGCACTGGAATAACAACACCGATATGCAATACACCCGCAACCTCGGCACGGGCAAAGGAATCGAGCTTGTTACAGCAGCATCGGCCGGCTGGCCAGACCTCACAGACGACTGGTTCGTTGACTTTAAGGATTTCGCCATATTCGCAAAGGCATGGCGCAGCATCTCAGGCGAAGGAACCTATGACCCCTGCTGCGACATGTCTCTGCCCGCTGACGGCGTTATCAACGAAAAAGACCTCTATGTCCTATGCGATAACTGGCTGACCCTGCTCACCAACGACGTCGTCCTCCCCGGCGCGACAATTCAGCAGGTTTATTCCGCAAGCGGCATCTTCTTCGAAGGCGCAACATGGGACACCAACAGCAATAAATTCTTCTTCACCAAAAGAACATCAGGATATCAAATCCTTCGCCTCGACTCACCGGGCAGCGCCACAGTGTGGATGAATAGCGCCCCCGCGACAAACGGCATGGTTCTGTCCCTCGACGGTCGCCTGCTTACGGCAGACGAAGACATCTACCAGATACGCAGCCATCGCATAGGCGCATCAGGCGCGGAAGACACCGTTGTCCTCGGCACTACCCCGAAAAAACCAAATGACCTCGTTGAGCTGCTCAACGGCGATATCTATTACACTTGTCCCGACTGGAACGGCGTCCCCGCATCAGGTCAGGGTATATATCTGCTTGAACCGAACGGCGTTTCAACACGGGTTAATAACATCTTAATCCAGCCCAACGGCATCATCACTTCCCTCGATGAAACTAAACTCTACGTCGCCGAAAGCAGCAGCAGCAACAACACTTATAAACGATGGTGGGTATTCCCGATTAATTCCAACGGGACTCTCGGCACCGGCTCGGTCTTCTTCAAACCGGCTAATACGACGGGTATGGGTACAACTGACCCAGACGGGATGACTATCGACGAACGCGGCAATCTGTATTTCACCGGCTTAGGAGGCGTATGGGTTGTCTCACCCACAGGCCAGGAGCTTAAGAGAATACCGATACCTTACCAGCCTTCGAACATCTGCTTTGGCGGCCCTGATGGCAAAACTCTGTATATAACCTGTCAGGACAAGGTCTATTCTCTCGCCATGCTCGTCCGCGGCGGCGAATAACACAGAAATCCGGTTTACTTATCATTTAGCCGTCGCCGGCCACGGCGACGGCTTTTTCTTCCTTATCCCCAAAATCGTCAATCGACAATCGCAAATCGGCAATTCGTCTTCTCCCTTCTGTCTTCCCTCGTTAGATACCCCTTGCATAAATATCCCAAAAAGTGACAATACCGTAACAAAACCGTAACATTGGCGAGTCAGAATAGGAACCTGACGTAAGTCGCGAATGTTCGAAATGGCTGCGTATTTCAGGAGGCAAAAAATGAGAAGGTATTTACCCGTCGTTTTACTGGCCTGCTGTCTTGTTTTGGCCGCGCTTATATGTGGATGCTGTGTGCACTGGGGATGGCACAAGCCGGAGCACTTCGAAAGGACCGAGACTT
>JBFZBL010000204.1:0-9413 GCA_041308485.1 Phycisphaerae bacterium
TTATGGAATATCATATGTACACGCTGGGGCGCAAGAGCACGATAAATAATAACCAGGTCAAGCAGATTGAGTTTATCGAGCCGGCTGAAGGCGTTAAGGCCAAAAAGATTTATGTTTATGAGCGAAGCGACTACTGGAACCCCAGAAGCGGCGACCAGAGTAAAAAGGTTATGGTCAAGATTGAATTCGAGAACAAGAAGGAAAATAGATTAGGAATAGCATTGCCGAAAGGGAAAATCAGGGTTTTCAAAAAAGACCCGGCAGACAACAGTTTGCAGTTTGTGGGCGAGGACGAGATTGACCATACGCCCAAGGACGAGAAGCTTTCGCTTTATATCGGGGACGCTTTCGATATAGTCGCGGAGCATACGCTGGTTGACAGCAAGGAGCAGTTCGGCAAACATCGCGAGTCGCACAAGATTGAGCTGCGCAACAGGAAGAACGAAGATGTAACTGTGCAGGTGGATGAGAAGTTCGCCAGATGGGTTTACTGGAAGGTTGAAAAGTCGACGCAGGAGTATGAGAAGAAAGACGCCTATACGGCCCGGTTCCCCGTGAAGGTTGGCGCAAACGCAACGGTAACATTGGAATATACAGTTGTATGGTCAACGTGGTGGTGGTAAATCATAAGTTTTGAGTGCTAAGTTTTTAGTTTTGAGTTTTAAAAGAAATTGGCGGAAATAGTATTATCTGGTCATACGTCTTGTATGGGTGAGTGTTAAAACCTGATTGTTGTTTTGGATGGGAAATGACATATGAGACGAATAACAGTGAATTTTATTGTGAACCTGGCAAGTTTCCTGGTTTTGGTTGTATTGTCGTCGTCCGGGCTGATAATCGCGTTGCCTCACGAGCACGGGGCCGGAGGGAAAAAGATTCTGGGACTGGGCAGGGGGCAATGGGGCGATATCCATTTATGGCTCAGCATAGCTTTTGTTGTGCTGATGTTAGTGCATCTGGTTTTGCACTGGGACTGGGTCAAGTGTTACGTGAAGTCGATATTCTGTCCCGGCGTGTCTGGGGAGGAAAGTTGCGATTGAAGAATGGTGCGGGGTTATCATTGCCGGGCGAAAATAAAAGCGGCCTCATACTTGATGTATAAGGCCGCCTGATAAACACTAAAACAACCTGTTGTTGCTGATTACGGCTTAACCTCGTTAATTAAAAGCGCATCTTCGGTATCCCCCGGCACTAAGTCGTTGTAGGTTACCGTAAGCCGCGGGAAGTTTCCGCCCGCTTCTCTCTCGCGTTTTGGCGGTACTGTTGACGTAGCTGGTGGTGTTTGCCAGTAAGGAGTCGGCCATCTCTGGTAGATGTTGTCGCTGTCTACGCCGACGTTGGTCGTCGTTTCAAATTTCGTGTGGCCGTCGTTGTACAGCACGTTTTGTCCTTCTCGCTGATGGGCATACGCGTTATACAGCAAATCCTTGTCCTTGTATTCATTGTTGTTATTTGCCCAGATCGTAGCCTCGCCTGGTAAATCGCCTGTTGTGCCGGAAGGCAGTTGCCCGCCTGCAGTCGTTCCGCCCAATATATAGGTAGAGGCGTTTTTGTCCAATCCCGGGTTTCTATCTGCCAGAAGCGGACAACTCGGCTTACTGTTAACGGATATAGGCATACCACCCACTGACGTGCTGTTTAGTATTCTGGCAAAGGGGAAATGGTAAGCATAGCTGTTATATTTGCCTGGCAGCGTGCCGAAATCATATACCTTGGTCAGGTCTGTCTGAGTTGTTGAAGATGATCCTGAGGAGTAATCAGTGAGCTTGAAAATCGCAGCGCCGGAGTCGCCTTTACAGTTAAACTGTTTTGGCGAGACGTCCTCATATTTTATGAGCATATAGAGCAGTGAGCCTATTGTTGCCTGACCGCCGGTAGTCGTTGGACCATCGAAAATCGAGGTCAGAACGCTGGTTCGGCCGTCCCAGTTAGTACTATTAATGTGACCTACCGTGGCGTAAGATACAGGGAGTGAGGAAGTGCCTGGCATTGGATACGATTCCTGAGAGTCGCCTGCATACAGCAGCAGCGCCTTGCCTATGCCCGACAGGTTTGAGCCGCAAACCATACGGTTGGCAATCATCCTGACCCTTGCCAGAGCCGGCATCAGGATACCCATCAGCAGAGCTATGATCGCTATGACGACCAGCAGCTCAACTAGTGTAAAACCTTTCTTTTTCATTTGTTTTCTCCTTTACACATTTCGAGATTCGCTATCCGGCCGTCCTGAGCACAATCGAACATGGTTTCAGACGGATTAATGCAACCTGCTCTAACACACTACTCTCCGCAATTCCACGCGAATCTCACTGTTATACTATTTCGCTCAGAATCAGCCGGCAAAAAACTTTTTTAAACCAGATTTTATAGGACTTGTTGGCCGCCTTAAACTTGACCCGAACTACCCCCAATTCAAGTTAAGCAAGGCGAAACCACTTCTTATAGGCAGGTTATTATGATATTGGGTAGGAAACTTTATAATTACGGCTTACAGTTATGATATTAACTTTATTTACCTGCCTACCTTACTACACCTTTAGTATAGTGCCGCACCATACTTCTTGTCAATAGGGTTTTCGGTAAAAAATGCTATATTCCTTGAAAATTTCGGCCTGATACCTTATAAAAGCCGTTTTTGATGCTGAGAAAGGCCTATGACTGACCAAAGTGAGCTTCAAAATCTTCAGAAAGTTCTAAAAAAATATGAACAGGCCCACCTTTTGGCCTTCTGGGACAGGCTTGACCCGGTGAGGCAGAAATGGCTTCTCGCCCAGATTGGCCAACTGGACTTTACTCAATTAGACCGCTGGCGGGAAGAGTTTGTTATGAACGCCGCCCCTTTCAAGCTGCCGGCTAATCTCTCGCCTGCCCCGTGTTATACCCCTCAGCCGGACAATGCCGAGCAGCGGGGCAAATACGACAAGGCGCGTCAACTTGGCGACAAGCTGATTTCACAGGGCAAGGTCGCGGCGTTTGTAGTTGCCGGCGGCCAGGGGACCAGGCTGGGTTTCGACGGGCCCAAAGGGAACTTTCCAATAAGCCCCGTCAAAGACAAGACGCTCTTTGCGATATTCGCCGAGGATATTTTGGCCGCCTGTAAAAAATACCAAACGAATTGTCCCTGGTATATTATGACCAGTCCCCTGAATCATCAGCAGACGCTCGATGTTTTTTCCGACAACAATTATTACGGATTGAATAAAAAAAACGTATTAATATTCCAGCAGGGGACATTGCCCAATTTTTCGCTCGACGGCAAAATCCTTCTGTCTGATATCGACACAATCGCCACTTCACCCGATGGTCACGGGGGCAGCTTGCGAGCGCTGTATAACAGCGGCGCACTGGCTGATATGAAAAAGCGCGGCGTCGAGTTCATAAGCTACTGGCAGGTGGATAATCCTCTTATTAATATCTTTGACCCGCTGTTCATAGGTTTGCACGCCCTCGATGGCGCGGAGGTGTCGTCGAAGGCGCTCGTTAAGACAGGCCCGTTTGAGAAACTCGGCAATTTCTGCTTAGCGGACGACAAGGTATCCGTTATCGAATACAGCGATTTGCCGAATGAGCTTGCCGAAAAGAAAAATCCGGACGGCTCGCTTGCGTTTGAGCTGGGAAGTATTGCCATCCACGTCATAAGCGTCGATTTTGTTGACCGGCTGAACAAGCACGGCTTTGCGCTGCCTTTGCACAGGGCGGTAAAGAAGATTTCTTATGTAAATGATAAGGGGCAGCGGGTCGAGCCAAAAGAGCCGAATGGCGTCAAGCTGGAAAGTTTCATTTTCGATGCCCTGCCTCTTGCGAAAAAATCAATTATCCTTCAAACCATCCGCAGCGAAGAGTTCGCCCCGACCAAAAACGCCACGGGTGTTGACAGCGCCGTAACAACAAAGCAAATGATGATTGACCGCGCGGCCGCCTGGCTCGAATCGGCAGGCGTGACAATCCCCAGAAAACCGGACGGCTCGCCAGATTGCGTTGTCGAGATTACGCCGGGCTTTGCCCTGACAAGAGAAGACGTCGTTAAAAAACGCGACAGGATACCAGCGATAAAACCCGGAGATGTAATCTATCTTGCGTGAGGGAATATGTGCCTTCGCAAAGTTATTTTGTTTTCGGCGGCAATAATATCCGTGTTGGCCTTAAGCTCATGCGCCAAAAACACGTCCGGCACCTTTGTAATAACCGATTATGGCGCAGTGGGTGACGCAAAGACGCTCAATACCGCCTCGATTAACAAGGTACTGTCCGCTTGCGCAAAGTCTGGCGGCGGCACCGTGATAGTCCCGCCGGGGACATTCTGCACAGGACCGATACGATTGTATGCCAACACAACGCTGCATCTTGAGGCAGGTGCGATACTCAAAGGCAGCTCAGACCTTAACGACTATATCATCGACGGCAAGAGATATGGTCTTATATCAGCTACAAACGCTGACAACATTGAAATTACGGGCAGGGGGAGAATCGACGGAAGCGGCGTTAAATTTATGGATATGAAAAAAACCATGGCAGGCAGCGGGAACTACGGCGATTTTGACCCGAAGTTTACGCGGCAGGGTAAAGAATATATGGCCCCCAGGTTCGGCACAGAGGATGGGCCGGTGATTCCTCATGAAAGACCCGGAAGGCTGCTTGCGATTTCACAATGCAAAAATGTGTTGATTCGCGATGTATCAATAACCGATGCCCCGCTGTGGACGGTCCATCTTGACCGATGCAGAGATGCCGTTATTTCGGGCGTTCATATAGATAATCCGCTTGTAGTGCCGAATAACGACGGGATTGACCTGACTTCCTGTTCCAATGTTCGTATCAGCGATTGCGAAATTTCCGCCGGTGATGACTCCATCGCAATTAGCTCTGTAGGCGACCCTCGCCATTACCAGATTCTCGGCGGCGACCCTCTTGGCCCGGGCAAAACGGAAAACATAACTGTCACCAACTGCACGCTGCAGTCGCGATCAGCAGCGCTTCGTGTAGGTTATACTGGCGGTGATATTAAAAACTGCATTTTCTCAAATATTGTCATACGAGAATCAAACCGCGGGCTATTGGTCAACGTCCGAGATGAAGCATCGGTGGAAAATCTGTTATTTTCAAACATCATTATTCAAACCCGCCTGCACACTGGTCACTGGTGGGGACACGGGGAACCCATACAGGTTTCCGCTCTCGCTAACGATAAGAACGTAAAGAAACTCGGACAGATAAAAAACGTTCGCTTCTCAAATATCATTGCTGAATCTGAAAGCGGCATCGTTGTGTGGGGCAGCAAAGACAGCATCATTAAAGACCTGTTGTTCGACGATGTAAAAGTAAAAATTAAGAATGGCCCGCTGAGCTCATCATACGGCGGGAACTTCGACCTGCGGACCAGCGCCGATTTGGCAACCGCGCAATTCAAGCACGATATTCCAGCGATTTACTGCTCAAACGTTGCCGGATTGAAAATAAGAGGATTCGAGACGGAATGGGACGACGGACTGCCCGACTTTTTCAATAATAGCATCTGGTGCGAGAACGTCAGCGACGTCGAAATTGACGGCTTTGTCGGCAGGCAGGCGCATCTCGGTGACAGCAGGGCGGCTATTGTTCTCGACAAAGTCAACGGCATGACAATCAGAAATTGCAGAGCGGCTGAAGGGACAGGTGTTTTCCTGCAGACCGCCGATGTGAACGACGGGCGGCTGTTTGTGAACAATGACCTGTCGAAAGCGCGACAGACAAGCGAATCCGCGGAGTCAGTTTTCCGCGAATTCGGTAACTACGAATCGAAATAAACGTTGGCTGACAGCTTATTTTGTCGAGAACGTGTGTATTGTAACCGTCTCGTATTTTTCGCCCGGCCGTAATACGGTCGATGGGAACATCGGCTTGTTCGGCGAATCAGGATAATGCTGCGTTTCGAGGCAGAACGCGCCGTATTTGACATAAGACTTGCCGTCCTTGCCCTTAAGCGAACCATCAAGCCCGATGCTGCTGTAGAATTGTATTCCCGGCTCGGTTGTTTGTATCTCCATCACTCGTCCGCTTGTCGGCTCGTAAACTTTCGCGGCGAGTTTCATTTTTCCGGCTTTGCCGTTGAGCGCGTAGTTGTGGTCGTAGCCGCCGATATCGATTTGCTTTATTCGGGCTCCGATGGTCATTGTCTTTGTGAAATCCATAGGCGTGTCCTTGACGTCTTTTAATTCGCCTGTCGTTATCAGTCCCTTATCGACTGGGGTGTATTTGTCGGCGTTTATCATCAGCTCGTGACCGAGAACATCGCTATTACCCGCGCCGGCGAGGTTCCAATACGCGTGGTTCGTCATGTTCACGACCGTGGGTTTGTCTGTTGTCGCCTCATATTTCATTTCCAGCTTATTATCCGCGGTAAGCGCATAAGTGACGACGCACTTCAGATTTCCCGGGAAACCTTCCTCGCCGTCTTTGCTGGTATAGCTGAGTTTCAGTTCGGCTTTATTGCCCTTTGCCTCAGCCTTGTCGATTTTCCAGACAACTTTGTCGAACCCTTTGGGTCCGCCGTGTAAAATGTTCTCTCCCTCATTTTTCGTAAGCTTGTATTCCTTGCCGTCTAAGGTGAACTTTGCCCCGCCGATACGGTTGCCGTAACGCCCGATTATAGCTCCGAAATACGGGTGCCCCTTGAGATAGCTATCCAGATTATCGAATCCGAGAACAACATCTCCCGGCTTTCCGTTTCTGTCCGGCGCCTCAAACGATACGATAATTCCGCCGTAGGTCATTATCTTGGCTGTAAGGCCTTTGCCATTCGTCAGGGTTACGATGTCAACTTGCTGACCGTCCTGTGTTTTACCAAAAGGTTGCACTTTAACGCTCATTTTTTCTGTCTCCTTAGATTTATCCGCACAGCATTTCATTTCGCCGCAACTGCTCACGTACACCACAACTGCCGTCAAAACCACGCCGATCAAAATTCTCTTGTTCATTTTCAAACTCCTGCTTATACGATAATCCATTATTCGATATTCTTTAGCCCGCAATATATAACGACATCAGCGTCGAATGTCAAATTATTAACATCGCGTCGCCATAGGAGTAAAAACGGTAGCGATTTTCGATGGCGTGGGCGTAGGCGGCCAGTATCGTATCAAGCCCGACGAAAGCGCCGACAAGCGCGAGCAGCGTAGATTTGGGGAGGTGAAAATTAGTTGCCATGCCGTCAACCATTCTGAATTTGTATCCCGGCTTGATAAACAGGCGAGTTGAGCCGTTGATTGCGGACAGTTGTCCCTGTGCGCCAGCGGTTTCCAAAACGCGGACCGAGGTTGTTCCGACGGCGATTATCCTGCCGCCTTTTTCCCTCGTTTTGTTTATTATTCCCGCATTTTTTTTGTCGATGCTGAACTGTTCTTCGTGTATCTGATGTTCTTCGAGCGTTTCGGCGGTTACCGGCTTGAATGTTCCCTCGCCCACGGCCAGCGTGACGTGCGCGAATTCTACGCCCCCTGTTTTGAGCGTCCCAATCAGCTTTTTTGTGAAATGCAGCCCGGCGGTCGGCGCAGCCACCGCCCCCGGATTGAGGGCGTAAACCGTCTGGTATCGTTGTCTGTCTCTGGCGGCCTGGCGCAAATCGGTGTCGCGCCTGATATACGGCGGCAAAGGGGGAAAGCCGATTTTTTGAAGTGTTTTTTCGGCAGGCGATTCGGCTTCGATTTTCAAAATGCACTTGCCGTCGGTTTTTTTCTCGATTAATTCCGCGCGACAAAAATAATCGCCTTTGGTATCCATGAGCCGGATGTATTCCCCGGTTTTGACTTTGCCGAGGCCTTTGAGCATTACTTCCCAGAGGCCTTTATTGTGTTGATTCAAAAACAGCCCTTCGAGTGAGCCCCCCGTCTGACGTTTTGCGAAGAAACGTGCGGACAATACCTTCGTATCGTTTAAGACAAGGCAGTCGCCGTTGCGCAGAAATTCCCCGATTTTGTCAAACCTGGTGTCGGTTAATGACCCGTTTTGCCGATTCATAACCAGCAGTCTGGACCGGCTGCGGTTTTTCGCCGGCTGCTGGGCAATCAGCTCCTGGGGCAGGTAATAATCCAGTTCTTCGGTCTTCATACCAGAAACTTATCAGACCATACTCAAATCGCATACTATTTTTTTTCACAATCGCAGACGGATTTCAACGGTTTGAACACAAAGAGTCAATTCCCGCAAAAGTGCCGCCATAACTCTGTCGATACGAAAACTGTCCGCCTATGGCGGAATTGTTGGCCCGGTTTCGCAGAAGCGTCGTAGAAATAAGAGGTGATAAAATGGCTTCGAAGGAATTTTTGGAACAGACTGCAACCTCAATCGCGGCCCTCAGCAGGGACGAGCTTAAAAGACGCATCAAAAATTTCCACGGCCGTTTCAAACTGGACTTCACCGAAGATTATCTGAATCAGCTCAATGTTGACCGGCTAAGGCACATTCTTCTGGCTGCCCATATCAGCGCAAGCGGCCCCTGCTGAAACCCCCAATTAGCCCGCAACGCCGTCACCATTCCACACATTTGCCGCTCGCAATATAGTTCTTTTACTTTTATAATAAGTGTGATATGCTATTGGAAGTATGACTCAATCCAGACGTGTTGTGGAACATATCGTGTGGTGTCATTTCGAGCGAGCCAAAGGCGAGTCAAGGAATCTTTTTTTTAATAGATTTCCCTTCGTGTCTCCATTGCGTTCCGATGAATCGGGATTAAGGTTGAAATGACGGGCAGGAAACAATATTTTTTTTAGGATTAAGAGATGTTTAAGACATTTGGACTGGCCGACCCGTTGGTGCGGGGGATATTGGCCACGGGGTTCACGGCCCCAACCGAAATTCAGTCGCAGGCGATTCCGGCGGCAGTTGCGGGCAAGGACATCATCGGCTGCGCCCAGACGGGCACGGGCAAAACGGCGGCATTCGTGCTGCCGATTTTGAATCGGCTAAGCCACGAACAGGCGGGCAGAAGGAAGGTTGTTCGCTCGCTGATTTTGACGCCGACGCGGGAATTGGCGGTGCAAATCGAAAAGGCCATACGCGACTATGGGCGATTCCTGCATTTGCGGACACTGGCCGTCTATGGCGGGGTGAATATAAACGGCCAGTTCAGCGCGCTTCGCCAGGGCGTTGATATTGTTGTTGCGACGCCTGGCCGGCTGCTGGACCATATGAACCGGCGCACCATCGAACTCAAGCACATCGAGGTGCTGGTTCTGGATGAGGCGGACCGGATGTTCGATATGGGTTTTATCAAGGACGTGCGGAGAATCATCTCGGCGGTTCCCACGAATCGCCAGACGATGCTGTTCTCGGCGACGGTAACGCCCGAGATAAGCGCATTGGCCGCGGGCGTGCAGAAGTCGCCTGTAATGATACAGATTGGCGTGCCCCGGAACCCCATCGAAACAATTACACAG
>JBFZBL010000205.1:0-11604 GCA_041308485.1 Phycisphaerae bacterium
TACCAGCTTCGGGGATGTGAAAATCACAGGGTCTGACACAACGCAATGCTCCGCCACAGCCAAAATCAACGCCCAGGCGCCGACCATCGAAGAGGCCAGACAGCTCGCCGAGCAGACAAAAATAATCCTCGTTCCCGAAGGCACGGTCCTCGTATTCAGGATTGAAAAACCCCATCTTGGCCACAACCGTTCAGTGGGGGTCGCTTATGAAGTCACCATCCCGACAAAAACGGCCATAAAATGCGACACCTCCTTCGGCAAAGTCGACTTGAAAAATATCACCGGAAACATCGACGCGAAAACCAGTTTCGGGAAAATCTCGCTTAAAAATATCGTCGGCGATATAGATGCCAAAACCAGTTTCGGAAAAATATCCGCCGATAATATCACCGGCAAAATCCGCCTCGACACCTCATTCGGCGAGGTCGATTGCGAGGCGATAAACACCCCTGATTTCCAGGCAAAATCGAGCCACGGGAAAATGAATATCAATTTCTCGGACGCCTGCCCTGCCGATTTACACGCCAGAATCGAAACATCATTCGGCGAAGTGGATGTGGATGTCCCCTCCAATTTCGCCGGCGACTTAGTTGCCGAAACGAGTTTCGGCAGTGTCAAAACCGATATGCCGATTACCATTAAAGGAGAAGTCGGCAGGACAGGCCTTAAAGGCACTATCGGAGAAGGTAAAGGCTCAATAGTCCTCAAAACAAGCTTCGGCGCAATTAAAATAAAGTAACAATTTTTTCGCCCACCGTCAGGTGTCCCTTTCGGGAGTGCTGTTTGGCTTCCCTCTGCCTTTGGCATCACTAACGGGAGGCGAATTCGGGTTTGCTTACTTGTTAATCAATTTAAACAATTCATTTGCCTGTTCGGCGTCCAGCGTTTTTAAGATTTTGTATTCTTCAAGGGCTGATTCTTGGTCGCCGGTTACTAAATAGGCAACGCCAAGATTATAGTGCGCCAAAACAAAATCCGGCCTGATTCTTATGGCCTGCTTATAGGGTTCTATCGCATCCTGATAGCGGCCAAGGTTGAAGTAGGTAACGCCAAGATTAATATATGCATCGGCATAATCCGGTGAAATTCGGATGGCTTGCTTATAGGCCTCTACCGCATCCTGGTTACGGCCAAGGCCTTCATATGCAACGCCAAGATTATGGTGTGCCATGGCATAATCCGGCTTGATTTTAATGGCCTGCTTACAGGCTTCTACCGCATCCTGATAGCGGCCAAGGCCTTCATATGCAACGCCAAGATTAGATTGTGCCTCGGTATAATCCGGCTTGATTTTGATGGCCTGCTTGTAAGCTTCTGCCGCATCCTGATAGCGCCCAAGGACCAGATACGCATTACCAAGATTGTTGTGCGCCTCGGCATAATCCGGCTTGAGTTTGATGGCCTGCTTATAAGCTTCTATCGCATTCTGCCAGCGGCCAACGCTGAGGCAGGCATTACCAAGATTATAGTGCCCCCCTTCAAAATCCGGCTTAATTCGGATGGCTTGCCTGTAAGCCTCAATCGCCTCCTGCCGCCGGCCGACTTCGTCGTAGGCAACACCAAGATTACATAGTGCCTTGGCATAATCCGGCTTGATTCTTACCGCCTGCTTGTAGGCCTCTATCGCATCCTGCTGGCGCCCGACCTTACCGTAGGTGCCGCCGAGATTATAGTATGCCTCGGCGTAATTTGGCTTGATTCTTACGGCCTGCTTGTAGTTTTCTATCGCATCCTCATGTCGGCCGGCACTGTCGCAGGCAACGCCAAGATTATTGTATGCAATATAGTTGTTTGGTATTACCTTGATGGCATGCGAAAAGAGGCTTAAGCTGTTATTCCAGTAGCTAACCTGCTGATGCGCACATATTCCAAGGATTGTAAGTCCTGTCACCATCGACACGCCCAGGGCTATTTTTCTATGCGGCCATTTCGAAAGAAGTTCAGGCAGACCCCAGGCAATCATTATGAAAAGACCTATATAGGAAATATAGGTGTAGCGGTCGGCATAGCCTTGGACGCTGCTTTGCACGAGACCTATGACAGGGATGAGCGTTATAACAAACCAGAACCAGCCCACCGCCAGATACCTGTGTTTGCGCCCGAAACGTATTGCTAAAACTGTTATGACCGCCAGCAGCATCGCGCACATCGCTATCTGCCAGAACGAAAAACTCTTTATGTCAAAAGGATAGAACACCGCCAGGTTCTGCGGCCAGAACAGTTTGCCGATGTATCTGATATAAGACAACAGGACATTTGCAATTCTGTAATAAAAAGGCAGAACATCGGTTTCAATCACCGCCCCGCTGCTTCTCTGGGCAAGAAAAGTTATCACACTCCAGACGGCCGCCAGCGCAAAGAAAGGAACCTTTTCGACTATTAACCATACTGCCGATACCTTTTGAGATGCGCCCTTAGATCTCTGTCTTCTGTCTTCCGTCCTCTGTTCTCTGATTCGTTCGAGCGGCCAATAGTCGAGCAGCAGGAGTACAAACGGCAAACTAACGAGCATCGGTTTAGCCAACAGGCCTGATACGAATAGCAAAATGGCCAGCAGATAGCGAAACAATCCTCCTTGCCTGACATAGCCGACATAAGCGGCTAACGTAAGCATAAAGAAAAAAGTGCTTAGCACGTCCTTGCGTTCGATGACCCACGCCACTGATTCGACATGCATTGGATGAAGAGCAAAAGCCGCCGCGACAAATGCGCTTCGCCAGGGCGCACCGGTCATCATTTTAAGAACCGCTAAAAGCAGCAGCGTATTAGCGATGTGCAAAAAAAGATTTACAAGATGCATCCGGCCGGCATCCATGCCGAACAGATGGATATCGAGCATAAAAGAAAGCCACGTCAGCGGAAGCCAGTTTCCTATGTTCGGAGTTGTAAAAGCCCAGATGATGTCACCGCCATTGAGGCCGTTCGAAAAGTGCTGGTTTTCGGTTACGTAGCAATTATCGTCGTAATTGGTAAATTCAAAATTGCGGACCTGCCAGAAAACCACCAGCGTACTCAATATTAACGCAGAATAAATTAAAACAATGACTTTTCTCTTCTCAAATTCGAGCATACTTACAGTGTATTTATGCAGATAGGTACCGTCAAGCCGTAATAATTCCGGCCAGGGATTGATTACCGCCCATAATTCGGCAATCATAAATCAGACATAAAGCGGAGCGCAGTGCCCACTTCGGAAATGAATTACCTCTGTGTCCTTTCCCTGCCCCCACGGCTGTATGGGCGTCTTTTGCTCGGCTTTAATCCGCCGGCTGGGAACGCGGAAGGAGAGGTACTAGGAAGCCATCCGTGTCCCAGCCGTCTTTCAGCGCAGAAAAACACCGTTGTCTTTAATCCTACTATTTAAGGCGTTCTCAATCTCCAAATGTTGACGTTTTTTTTCTTGACGTAAAATAATCCGTAATCAGCAGGCTGGGGAGCGCAAAAGAAAAGCCCTGTCTTTCGACAGGGCTTTTAGTCAAACTAAAACAATTTAAACACAGCTTTTACACAATTGGCTGTTCCGGGCCCGGCTCTTCCTCCGCCGACTGTTCTTTTGCCGGTTCACCTTCGGGCTGACCTACCGGCTGCTCGATATCCTGGATGACCGTGTCCGCGATATCGCCAGCCTGTCCCTCAGGGGCCTGCCCCTCTGCCGCCCACTGCGCCCTACGCAAACTCAGGCCAATCTTGCGGGATTCGTTATCAACCTTCAAAATCTTCACCTCAAGCTCATCGTCAACCTTGACCACATCCTGCGGCCGCTTGATTTTCTGGTCCGACAGCTCTGAAATATGAAGCAGGCCTTCGAGGTCCGACTCAAGCTGCACAAACGCTCCGAAATTCGTCAGCTTCGTTACCTTGCCCTTTACGATATGCCCGGGGATATATTTCTCCGGTATCGCGTGAAGCCACGGATCCTCGCTCAACTGCTTGATGCCCAGTGAAACACGCTGCTTTTCTGGGTCGATATCGAGAACAACGCACTTGACCTTGTCGCCCTTCTGCAGGGCTTCATTGGGATGGCTGAACTTCCTCGTCCAGCTCAAATCCGAGATATGAATCATCCCGTCGATGCCTTCTTCCACCTCGACAAACGCGCCGTAATTGGTAACGCCGCGAACTACCGCGTTAACGAGCGTCCCCGGCGGATACTTTTGCGCCGCAACCGACCACGGGTTCGTCTCCGTCTGCTTCAATCCAAGCGAAATTTCCTGCTTATCCTTATTGACGTTGAGGACCATTACCTCGACCTCGTCGCCGAGATTGAGCATCTCGCTGGGGTGGTTGAGCCGTTTTGTCCAGCTCATCTCGCTAATATGGACAAGCCCTTCGATGCCGTCCTCAAGCCGGACAAACACGCCGTAATTCATAATATTGACAACCTTGCCCTTTACCCTTGTGCCCACCGGATAGTCGCTTTCGACGTTTTCCCACGGGCTTGGGCTTTTCTGCTTGAGGCCAAGTGATATCTTTTCGTTTGCCTTGTCAACACCTATGACAACGCACTCGATTTCCTCATCGAGATGCACAACTTCCGACGGATGGCTGACGCGGCCCCAGCTCAGGTCTGAAATGTGCAGCAGACCGTCCACGCCGCCCAAATCCACGAACACGCCGAAATCAGCGATGTTCTTAACGATGCCTTTGCGGCGCTGACCGACTTCGATTTCCGCCAAAATCTTTTCTTTGCTCTGCCTGCGCTCTTCCTCTATGAGTTTGCGCCTTGATATGACGATATTGTGGCCTTCGACGTCAATCTTCAGGATTATGCACTCGACTTCCTTGCCGATGAACCTGCTGATGTCGCCGGGCCTGCGAATATCGACTTGGGAGGCGGGCAAAAATACCGGAACGCCGATATCTACGAGCAATCCGCCCTTGATTCGGCGAACGACCTTGCCCTTGACCGTGTCGCCTTCCTTCTTGCTGTTAATCAGGTGCTCCCAGCCCCTGATTCGGTCCGCTTTGTGCTTGCTCAGCAAAAGCAGCCCTGTTTCCGAATCCGTATCTTCAAGCAGCACCTCTATATCCGTGCCGGCCACCAGTTCCGAAGCCTCTTCAAATTCCGATGCGTCTACAACACCCTCGCTTTTGAGCCCCACCTCGATAATCACATCATTGCCGATTTGGGTAACAATTTTGCCTTTCAGGATTGTCCCCGGCTGGTGCGAATCCACCTTCGCCTGCAGCGCCTCCTGAAACATCTCGTTTTCCTTTTCACCGAACATTTCATTGACCTGCTGGTCAACCTGCTCGGCAGACAAACCCAACTTGTTAATTATATTTCTGTCAACCATAACTAAATTTATCCCCTGTGGCGTCTTGTTCTCCGCCCGCCGTCGCCCCACATTTACGCCGGCGAACCTCCGGGCAGCATTGCCCGGCTAAAAAGTTAATAATTCAAAAAGCATCTGCCCACACAGCAAACGCTAAAAACGTATCTCGTGTTTAGTATTTCGTATTTCGGCTATGTATCTACAGCTTCAAGGTTTTTTACGAAATCATCAATAATCCACTGGGGCGTTGAGGCCCCTGCTGTAACACCTGCAGTCCGACAGCCGAAAACCAGCTTTCTATCAAATTCGTTCCAGTTTTGCAAATGAAATGTTTTATTATTGTGCTTTTTGCACAATTCGGCCAGTTTTCGCGTATTTGCGCTCTGGAGCCCCCCTAAAACGAACATAATATCGACTTTTCGGCATAATTCGACGGCTGACTGCTGCCTTTTAATCGCCTCCTTGCACAGTGTGTTTACCACCTTCATCTCGTCAAAACCGGCTCCGGCTATCGCGGAAAGCATCCGGCCAAAAAATTCGGGACTCTGCGTCGTCTGGCAGACAATCCCTAATCGCCCGCTTCCAATAGTGCTTATATCCGACTCATTACCAACAACCACCGCCCCCTTTGTGCAGCCGACAACTGCACGAACCTCCGGATGGTTTTTGTCGCCGACTATCACCACCTTATACCCCTGCTCCTCCATCTGCATCGCGATTTGCTGCATCCTTTTGACTAAAACGCAGGTCGCATCAACGATATCCACATTTTTCTGTTTAAGATGGGCTATTTCTTCCGAGGCCGCACCGTGCGAGCGTATCAATACCGTCGCCCCCACCGGTATATGTTTCTCGTCATCAACGGTAACAAGACCTTTTTTAGCCAATCGTTCAACAACGCCGGGATTGTGAATAATAGGCCCCAGCGAATAAACCTTGCCCTTTTCCGCCAACACCTTCTCCGCCGTGCTTATGGCGTTCCGTACCCCCGCGCAAAAACCATATTTTTCCGCTACCATCACTTTCATAGGGAACAGAATTATAGCCACAGATTGCACAGATTTCACGGATTTATTCTTCCTCTTTTTTTGATTCAAAAATCAAATACCGAAAAGTATAATTATGGCCGTGTCGTTGTGAAAAACAGGATTTTCATATTGAGGGAGTGAATATGAAACTGGTTGGGCTTGTTATCCTCGGACTTGTCTCAAGTTTTGCCGCGAGCGTACTTCTTGTTATGCTGTTGATGCTTATTGCAAAGACCACTGGAAACACCGGCTCTGAAAAAATCAGTGAGGCCGCTGGTATGCTGATAAGCGCTCTTGTTATTGCTCCCCTTGCTCTCCTGATTGGCGGTTTCCCCACCGGCTATTTCAGCTACTACGATATAGAAAACAGATGGTTACTTCTATGGATGGCACCAGCCCTGTACCTTGAATTGGCGGGAGTATGTATTGCCGTCGTTGGTTTTCTGCTGGATAGATTCATAGACGTTAATCCTCCGCAGCCCGGTTTTCTGCTATACCTCTGGTTTCCGATTTTAATGGGTCTATACTGGTATACAGCCTCAGCTGGAGGGGTCTTACTCGGCTACTTTCTTCGCGAACGCTTCGCCAAATGGTGGTATGGGGACTAAATAATTGTGGATTTGTGATTGCAGATTGCAGATTTTGAATAAAGAAGGTGCCGAACCGACCCCACACCCTAAAGCCGGCCCGGCAGCCCTCAGTAATACAACGAATGTTTTAGCCAACTCTAATGTTGAGTATACAATAATTTTACCCATTTTACAAGGGGTTACAGAACTCAGAATTCCACTTTTTTGCCCATATTAACATCGGCGGAGTCCTTCCTTTTGCGATGTGAACTCTCATTTACCGCATTTCGCTGCTAAAGAACAAAACATAACATCCATGGTGTCACCAGTGGGAAACTGAAACTTGTCTGCCGGAAGTGAAAATGCTATATTAATCAGTTCATTCAGGGATGTAAGATGGAAACCGGAGAAAGGACTTATGGAGCAAAAAAGGCCGGACGTAATTTCTTCACAAAAGACCACTGGGCAAAACCTTGAACCCCTTCAAGGCAGAAGAACACTCTGCATCGGTATCGATATCGGCTCGACAAGCAGTGATATAGTCATCCTCGACGACGAAAACCGCGTTGTGCTCTCGGATTACAGGCGGACAAAAGGCAAACCCGTAGAAACATTCCGCGCACAGCTGCGTGACGTACTGGCGAAGATAAATCCCGCCTGGGTGGAGACAATCGCGGCTACCGGCTCCGCCGCCCGACTGCCCGCAAAATTATTAGGAATCCCGTTCGTAAATGAAGTTGCCGCACAGGCCGCAGCGATAACGCATCTGTACCCGGACCTGCAAAAAGCGACGGTCATCGAAATGGGGGGACAGGACAGTAAACTCATATTCCTGCAGCCCGGTGATGGACGGGTGAGGGATTTCGCTCTCAATACCGTCTGTGCCGCGGGGACGGGGTCGTTTCTCGATCAGCAGGCGGACCGGCTGGGAATAAATATAGAGGAGGAATTCGGGCAACTGGCGATGGAGAGTAAAAATGTCCCGCGAATGGCGGGCCGATGCTCGGTCTTCGCCAAAAGCGATATGATTCACCTCCAGCAGCAGGCGACGCCGGTCTGCGACATACTCGCCGGGCTTTGCCTTGCCCTTGCCCGCAATCTTAAAAGCAACCTCGGCTGCGGACGGGAGTTTGTCAAACCAATTGTATTTACAGGAGGTGTCGCCGCCAACGCGGGCGTGGTGCGGGCTATCGAGGAGGTATTTGAAACCAGACCGGGTGAGGTTCTCGTCCCGGATGCGCACTTTTTCACCGGCGCAATCGGCGCTTGCTTAACAGCAAAAAGCAAGGGATTGCGGCACAGTACCCCCGCCAGTTCGCTGTCAGAAAGAATCGACGAATATATCAGTCAGCAGGGTTCATCGCTTCAAAATGCCCCTCGCAGAGAGGTACTTGCGACACCTGTTTTGCCGCCCCCTAAAAATAACGTTCACAGCGACCTGCTCGCCAACGCAATTGAACCGATAGAGGCATACCTTGGCGTTGACGTGGGGTCGCTTAGCACAAAAGCCGTAGTGATGGACAGGCAAAAACGCATCTTAGCCAAAATCTACCTTATGACGGCAGGCAGACCGTTAGACGCGATACATCAGGTGATGAAATCAATCGGCGACCAGGTTCAGAACAAGGTCAAAATTATCGGTGCGGCCAGCACCGGATCAGGCAGATACCTCACCGGAGACTTTATCGGCGCAGACATCGTAATAAACGAAATAACCGCACAGGCCACGGGCGCGGCAATCGTGAATCCTAAAGTGGATACCATTTTTGAAATAGGCGGACAGGACAGCAAATATATCTCGCTGAATAACGGTGTCGTTGTGGATTTCGAGATGAATCACGCATGCGCCGCGGGGACAGGGTCATTTATCGAAGAGCAGGCGAATCGATTGGGCATAAGCATCAAAAATGAGTTCGCCCAACTGGCCTTCGCGAGCAAATCCCCCATCAAGCTCGGCGAACGCTGCACAGTTTTTATGGAATCGGATTTACTGAGCTATCAGCAGCAGGGAGCCAGCACCGAGGACCTTGTCGCTGGCTTGAGTTATTCGATAGTCGCCAATTATCTCAACCGGGTCGTAGGCAGGCGCAAAATAGGAGACAATATATGCTTCCAGGGCGGAACTGCCTTTAATAAGGCGGTATGGGCGGCATTCGAGAAGGTAACGGGCAAGCCGATTATGGTGCCTGACCACCACGAATGCACGGGCGCGCTGGGGGCGGCGGCAATCGCAGCGGAACATATCGAACAAACCGCACTGCAGACAGGCGTCAGGCCGCAAAGCAAATTCAAGGGGTTTGAGAATCTCGTCAATGCCAATTATACCGTGGAATCATTCGCCTGCGACCACTGCTCAAATCATTGCGAGATAAAAAAGGTTCAAATGGACGGTTCCGAGCCGTTATATTACGGCTCGCGCTGCGACAGATATAACGTCAAGAAAACCGCTCAAAAAAGGAGCCGGTTCGGGGCTTTCGAATACCGTCAGAAAAAAATGCTCGAATTCTCAGGGCTGAATTCGAAATCTCAAATTTCAAATCCCAAATCCCAAAAAATTGGAATCCCGATGGCGCTGGCGTCGTGGCAGTTGCTGCCCACGTTTTCACAATTCTTCATGGAATCGGGATTCGAGGTTGTGTTATCTGGCAGGACCTCGAAAGAGACAATTCGCAAAGGGGTGGAATCGGTGACGGCCCAGCCGTGTTTTCCGGTAAAAGTCGCTTATGGTCATATCGTGGAGCTAATCGAAAAAGGGGTGGATTATATATTCCTGCCGAGCATAGTTTCGGCAACCGCTAATTTTGAGCAAAATAAGCACAACCATTTTTGTCCATATGTTCAAAGTTTTCCGTATCAGGTGCGAAGCGCATTCGGCGATAAGCTCGGCAAAACGAAATTATTAATTGCCCCCCTGCGTCTTGGCGAGGGTGATAAACTCGCGAATAAGACGTTTGCGGAATTAGGCAAACGCCTGAATGTCTCACCCTCGGAGGCACGGAGGGCGATGGAAAAAGGATTCGAGGCACAGCGGAATTTCGATAAAGCACTGACAGATAAAGGAATGGAGATTCTGGCGAGCATAAGAGAGGATGAAAAACTTTTTATTCTTGTGAGCAGACCATACAACGGCTGCGACGAAGGCGTGAGTTTGCAATTGCCGAAAAAATTCACGGACGCCGGCGTTGAGATTATGCCGATTGATATGCTTGATTTAAGCCACGCCCGGCTGAGCAACGAAAAACTTCACAGCGAGATTTACTGGTCATACGGGCAAAAGATTTTGCGGGCGGCGGACATAATCAGGCAGAACAATCGGCTCTTCGCGGTTTATCTGTCAAATTTCAGCTGCGGGCCTGATTCATTCCTGATGCCGTTCTTCAAGGACATAATGGACGTTAAGCCCTGCCTGCAACTGGAAATCGATGAGCATTCAGCGGATGCAGGCGTTGTTACGCGGATTGAGGCATTTTTAGAAAGCTTGAAGAATTATAAACCAGAGATTTGCCGCGGAGAACGCAGATACCGCCGAGAAAAAACTCTAAAAATAATCTCTGCGGGCTCTGCAGTTAAAAGGACGCTGTATGTGCCGTATATGGGCGATGCGGCTTACGGGCTGGCGGCGTGTCTGCGGGCTTACGGCCAACCAGCCGAGGTTATGCCGATAGCGGACGAAGCGGCGCTTATGCGGGGAAGGGCCTATACGACGGGCAAGGAATGTCTGCCCTGCGCGATAACCTGCGGTGAAATGCTGGATGTGCTCAGCAGGAACGGCGTGAAACCGGAAAACGCGGCGTTTTTTATGCCCGGGACATCAGGGCCATGCAGATTCGGGCTGTATCACTGTATGCAGCGGCTGATTCTAAAACACGCCGGCGTGGATGATGCTATTGTCATATCGCCAAATCAGGACAGCAGCTTCTACAGTCATTTCGTGAACAGTTTCGACGGCTCAAGCGGATTCGCCGGGGCCGTAGTTTTTATGAGAGACATCTGGACTTCAATCGCAGCCATAGACCTTCTGCACAAATTGATTTTGCGACTGCGGCCGTTTGCGGTCGAGCCGAAACAAGCGCAGGAGGTTTACGAAAATTGTGTCAGGCAATGGGTTGAAGCGGTGGAGCGGAAGACGGACAAAGCAAGATTGTTCGAGAAGTTCGCTGAAGATTTTGCGAAAGTCAAATTAGACAAAAGCGCGCACAAACCGAGGATAGGAATCGTGGGCGAGATTTACGTTCGAAATCACCCGTTCGCAAATCTCAATATCATTCGTCGGCTTGAGGAGCTTGGTGCGGCCTGCGACCTCGCCCCGCTTGCCGAATGGGTTTATTACACCAACTTCACAAGAAACAAAATGGCTAAACGCAGGGGCCAGATGAAGAACCTGTTCAATAATACGATTCAAAACTTCTTCCAGCACAAAATCGAGCGAACACTTGCGGCGCCTTTGGAGAAAAGGTTTGGCCGACTGGCTGAGCTTCCAACAAGGCACATTATCGAACTTGCAAGGCCATATATCGATGAGTCATTCGAAGGCGAGGCGATACTGAGTATCGGCAAAATGGTGGAATACCACGAGGACGGCTTCGGAGGAGTGGTGAACGTGATGCCATTTACGTGTATGCCTTCAACAATAGTCAGCACACAGACAAGGCGATTGAGCTCGGAGTGCGGCGAGATGCCGATACTAAACTTGAGCTTCGACGGGCAGGATGACGTTACGCTGACGACACG